>DATLGK010000032.1:0-56787 GCA_035540475.1 Sphingomicrobium sp. | reverse complement strand
ATCGAGTTCCGCTAGGGGCGCATTTCCGGTAGGGCAATCACGTGCCCCCTGCCCTTCCCGCCCCGCTCGCCGTGTCGCTCGGCGACCCTGCCGGCATCGGACCTGAAGTGATCGCCAAATGCTGGGATCACCGTCACGAGTTCGATCTGCCGCCGTTCGTCGCGATCGGCGATCCACGCTCGATCGCCGCCGTCTGGGATGGCCCAATCGAACCTGTCGATGACCCGCGTCAGGCTGACGCCGCGTTCGATTTCGGACTGCCGCTGATTCAGCTCAACGCTCCCGAGGCCGACCTTCCCGGGCATCCCAGCGTTGCCGGCGCCCACACCTCGCTGGATTCGCTCGAAATCGCTGTCGGCCTGGCCCGATCCGGATCCGCGGCGGCCGTGGTCACAGGGCCCGTGGCGAAGGAGCAGCTCTACGGGATCGGGTTTCAGCATCCGGGACAGACCGAGTTCGTCGCGGAGCGCTGCGGGGTCGCACCGGGCAATGTGGTCATGATGCTCGCAGGGCCCACGCTGCGCACGGTCCCGGTCACGACGCATTTGCCCTTCCAGGAGGTCGCCGCGCATCTCACCAGCGCGCTGATCGAGTCCCGTGCGCGCGCCGCGCTGCGCGGCCTTCAGCGCAACTTTGGCATTGCCGAGCCGAGGCTTGCCGTTTCGGGGCTGAACCCGCATGCCGGTGAGGGTGGCAGGCTCGGCCGCGAGGAGGTCGAGATCATCGAGCCAGCGATCGCTGCGCTTGCGGCCGAAGGCTGGCGGGTCACCGGTCCCCATCCCGCCGATACCATGTTCCACAGCCGCGCCCGCGGAAACTACGACGCCGCCATGTGCATGTACCACGACCAGGCGCTGATCCCGATCAAGGCGTTGCACTTCGAGGAAGCCGTGAACGTGACGCTCGGCTTGCCGATCGTCCGTACGGCCCCCGATCACGGGACCGCCTTCGATATCGCCGGGCAGGATCGCGCGGACCCTCGGCCGATGGCTGCCGCCATTCGCATGGCGGCGGACAATGCCGCGCAGCGCGCCGCCTGCGGGTGAGCGCTGCGCGCGAACCTTTGCGTGAGGTCATCGCGCGGCACGGGCTGCGCGCAAGCAAGGCGCTCGGCCAGAATTTCATCCTCGACCGCCAGCTGCTGCAGCGCATCGCCGCCATTCCCGGCGATTTGAGCGGTTGCCGCGTCTACGAAGTCGGTCCGGGGCCGGGAGGACTGACCCGGGCGTTGCTCGAGGCCGGCGCCGATGTCGTCGCCGTCGAACGCGACCGGCGATGCATCCCGGCGCTCACGGAACTGGAGCGGGATTTTCCGGGCCGGCTGCAACTGATCGAGGCCGACGCGCTGGCGGTCGATGAGCCCTCCGTCGCCGGTCATGGCGCTCATGTGGTCGCCAATCTGCCGTACAATGTCGGAACCGCGCTGCTGCTGAAATGGCTGGGCGGGCCCTGGCCGCCGTGGTGGCGGTCGCTGAGCTTGATGTTTCAGAAGGAAGTTGCCGAGCGGATCGTCGCGGCGCCGGGAACCGACGCCTATGGCAGGCTATCGGTCGCCGCCCAGTGGCGTTCGGCGCCGCGCATCGCAATGATCGTCAACCGCTCGGCCTTCGTACCTCCGCCCAAGGTGACGTCGGCCGTGGTGCACATCGAGCCGGCCGACCAGCCGTCTGGAGTCGATCCTGGTGTGATTGAGCGGCTGACCGAGGCCGCCTTCGGCCAACGGCGCAAGATGCTGCGATCGAGCCTCAGGTCGTTCCCCGATGCCGTTGAAGCGGCTGAAGAAATGGGAATCGACATTCAGCGGCGGGCGGAAACGGTATCGGTCGTCGAATGGGTTCAGCTGGCGCGGGCGCTGTCGCGGAGCTGATCGCGAATCAATTGGTCTTCGGGCCGTCCGGCGTCTTCGCCGAAGCCACCGTCGGACCGCGGCTGATCGCCGCCGAAAGCTGCGAAAGTTGCGGACAGCCGCTGCGGCAGATCGTCTGCAGTTTCTGGAGATTGGCCTGGGCACGCGCGGTGGCGCCAAGCTCGACCATGGCTGCGCCCTGGACCGCGATCGCGTCGAGGTCGTTGGGCTCCATCTGCAAGGCCTTATTGGTCATCCGGATCGCCTTGCCGTAGAGCTTCTGCTTCTCGGCCACTCGCGCGATGTCGACATAGGCTCCACGGTTGCGCGGATCGACCGCGAGCGCGGTTTCGAGCAATTGCTCGGCTTCGATGAGCTTGCCCGAGTTCATCAGCGCTTTCGCCTGCCGCTGCAGCTCGAGCGAACGCGGCGCGATCTGATCGTCGGCGCGCTGGCCAGAAACCGGTGCTGCAAGCGCAAGGCCGGCCAATCCGACCAGCAAAAAGCGAGGCAAGAACCGCATCAATCTCTCCACATCGGGCCGATACGCTAGCATGGCCGGCGCAGCCGCGCGACGAAAAAGCCGTCGGTACCGTCGTGGCCGGGCGTGAGCAACCGGCCGCCACCGTCCGAACGCCCCGCGGCAATGGGCGTTTCCTCACTAATCCAGCCTGAACGGCGCTCGAACAAGCGCTGGATTTGGCCTGATCCTTCGCGGGACAGGAGCGAGCACACGGCGTAGACGAGCCGCCCGCCGGGACGAACCATCTCGGTCCCGATGTCGATCAGGCGCTCCTGCACAGTTATGAGCCGGTCGAGGCGTTCGGGGGTAAGGCGCCAGCGGCCTTCGGGGTTGCGGCGCCAGGTGCCGCTTCCCGAGCAGGGCGCATCGATCAGGACAAGGTCGGCGCTGCCACGCCACTCGGCCAGCTCGTCCAGCTCGCGCGGGGGATTGAGCAGCCGGGTCTCGATCATCGCCTGAGCGCGGGCCGCGCGCGGAGGGAGTTTGGCGAGGCGCGCGCGATTGCTGTCGGTGGCGAGAATGGTCGAGCGCGGCGCTGCTGCCGCGAGCGCCAGCGATTTCCCGCCGGCGCCGGCACAAAGATCGAGTAGCCGCTCCCCGCTCTTCGGCTCGCACGCAAATGCGATCAGCTGGCTGCCTTCGTCCTGCACTTCGACCAGTCCCTCGGCGAAGGACGGATGATCGTCGACCCGCGTGTCAGCAGGCAGGCGAATGCCCCACGGGCTGATCGGCGTCGCCTCCGCCCCGGGAAATTGACCGACCATTGTCTCGCGGTCGGTTCGCGCGACATTGACCCGAAGATCGAGCGGCGCGCGCTCGAGCAACGCGGACCATTCCTCCTCGCCGACCAAAGGCGAGAGTTCAGCGACGAGCCAAGGGGGAAGCAGCGATCTCGCCGCGGCCGCGTCGCCATCGCACAAAGGTTCTGGCCCGCGCGGCTCGCCGAACAATGCGCGAAGCTCCGCGTCATCCGCGGCTAGGGCAAGCATGGCGGCGCGCCCGTCGGCCGGGCGTTCGCCGACCGCCCGGATCGCCCGAAACACAAGTTCGCGAACCGCTCGCCGGTCCTTCGATCCGGCGTAGCGGCGCTGCTTGAAGTAGCGCGTCACCAGTGCGTCGGCGGGCGGGCCGTCGTCGCGCGCCGACGCGACCACCAGATCGAGGACTTCAATCGCAGCCTGCAGCCGCGCCGCCGGAGTCACGGATCACCGTGTCGGATAATTGGGCGCCTCGCGGGTGATCGTGACGTCGTGGACGTGGCTTTCGCTGAGGCCCGCGTTAGTGATGCGGATGAAGCGGGCGCGCGCCTGCAGCTCGCTGATGGTCCGCGAACCGGTATAGCCCATCGCCGCTTTCACTCCGCCGACCAGCTGGTGGATGATCTCGCGCACCGGCCCCTTGTAAGGCACTTGCCCCTCGATCCCCTCGGGCACCAGCTTCAGATGATCCTTGATGTCCTGCTGGAAATAGCGGTCGGCCGACCCGCGTGCCATCGCCCCGACCGAGCCCATGCCGCGATAGCTCTTGTAGCTGCGGCCCTGGTACAAAAAGGTCTCGCCAGGCGCCTCCTCGGTCCCAGCGAGCAGCGAACCGACCATCGCCGCCGAGGCGCCGGCAGCGAGCGCCTTCGCCATGTCGCCGCTGGTGCGGATCCCGCCATCCGCGATCACCGGAATTCCGTTCGCGGCCGTCGCCGCCTCCATGACCGCGGTCAGCTGCGGAACGCCGACGCCGGCGACGATCCGCGTCGTGCAGATCGATCCGGGCCCGATCCCGACCTTGATCGCGTCCGCCCCGGCATCGGCGAGCGCCTTGGCGGCATCCGCGGTCGCGACATTGCCCGCGACCACCTGCACCGAGTTGGACAAGCCCTTCACCCGCTCGACTGCGGCAGCGACGTCGCGGTTGTGCCCGTGCGCGGTGTCGATGACGATGCAATCGCAGCCGGCGTCGATCAGCGCTTCCGATCGCGCGAACCCGGCATCACCGACGGTCGTCGCGGCGGCGACGCGCAACCGCCCTTCGGCATCCTTGGTCGCGTGCGGCGCGGCGACCGATTTCTCAATGTCCTTGACCGTGATCAGGCCGACGCAATGGTCGTCCTTGTCGACCACCAGCAGTTTCTCGATCCGCCGCTGATGCAGGATTTTGCGCGCTTCGCTCTGGTCGGTTCCGATCGGCACCGTCGCCAGATTCTCCCGAGTCATCAGCTCGCTGACCTTCTGCCGCGGGTTCTCGGCAAAGCGCACGTCGCGGTTGGTGAGGATTCCGCACAGCCTTCCGGATGTCTCCACGATCGGAATGCCGCTGATCCGATGGGTTTTCATCAGTTCGAGCGCTTCGGCGAGCGTCTGGTCGGGAGTCATGGTGATGGGGTTCACGACCATCCCGCTTTCGAAGCGCTTGACCTGGCGCACCGCTGCCGCCTGCTCGTCGATCCCGAGATTGCGGTGGAGCACACCGATCCCGCCGAGCTGGGCGAGCGCGATCGCCATGTCGGCCTCGGTCACCGTGTCCATCGCCGAAGAGAGGATCGGGATGTTGAGCGGGATCTCGCGGGTGAGGAAGGTGCGGGTGTCGGCCTGGCTCGGCAGGACGCTGGATTCGAGCGGCTGGAGCAGGACGTCGTCGAACGTCAGCCCGAGGGGAATGTCGGGCGCAATGTCGGAGGGAATATTGGGCTGGGCCATATCGGCCCATGACAGGCAAAGCGCGATTCGCCAAGGGCTGCCAGGCGCGGGCTTGGTCCCGTTGCCCTTTCAATCGCGGTGCCAATCGCCTATGTGCGCACCGCTACTAGTCGCAAACTGACGGTCTACAGGCGCTTTGCGGCCCTTTTTCCTTCTCCTGCCTCTCCTAGCCTGAACGAGGCCCTCTTGGCCTCGCAACCGAAGGAAAAACCTATGACCACCGGAACCGTAAAATTCTTCAACGAGAGCAAAGGCTATGGCTTCATTGCGCCCGATGGCGGCGGCAATGATGCTTTCGTGCACATCAGCGCGGTCGAGAACAGCGGCATGCGCACGCTGCGCGAAAACCAGCGCGTCAGCTACGACCTCCAGGAAGACCGGCGCGGCAAAATGGCCGCGGTCAATATCAAGAATGTCGAGGAAACGAGCGACGCTTCCGAAGCCGAGCCGGCCGCCGAATAATCGTCCTTGACCAGCAATCTTGAAATCTATCGGGCGCGCGCCGACGAGGCGCGCGCCCAGGCGGAAACGGCGACGCTCGACAATGTGCGCGAGCGTTGCCGCCGCTCCGAGGCCGCGTGGAACGCGCTCGCCGAAAAAGCCGAAGCGAGCGAGCGGATGCGCCTCGCCGAACAATCCCGCAAGGCGGAAGCTGGGCTGAAATAGTCCGTGCTTCGCCCTAGTTCGGGCTCGACCTATCGTGATCTGAATCGTCGACCGCCAGGGGGTTCACCGCGTTGGCAGCTTCCGAGCTTGCTTGTGCACGCGCGGCAGAGCTCGCTTCGAGCCGGTCGAGCAGCTTAGCCCGGCTTTCCCACGCCGCCGCGCTGCGCTCGAGAATGGCGCGCATTTGCGGATTGCCGGATTCGTCGGCGCGCTGCTGGTCGTCGGATGCCATCGAGCGGCAGCCTTCCGCGCTGTCCTCGCGTTGCCGGCTCATGTTCTCAAGTCCCGATGATTCAGCTCGTTGAGACTCACTGGTTCGCTCCTTCAGGTAAGCGGGAGCACGTTGGTCTCTCAGCCGCGTGAGCCTACGATCGAAAAATGCACGCGATACGGACTCCCTACCATGGGTGACCGGTCTTTCCCTAATTTCCGATGGTGCGGGTTCCGGCATCGCCTCGGCCTCCACCGTTGCCGCGCCCGTGCTTTCAGCGCACACATGTTCGGTGATGGACGTCCAGGCTTCACATTTGCAGCAGCCCCCATCGCGGCGGGCGCGAGCCGTCAAGCGCAGCCCTTTGGCCGCCGATGGTTTGGAAAAGATCCTTGCTGGCGGGGCGATGGTTCTGCTCGCGGCCCTTGGCGCGGCGGTGTATCGCGGACGGGCAGAATGGCATCTGCTGCCGATCGAAGTCTGGCTTCACCTGCTGACGATCGCCGGGGCGCTAATCCTCACTCCAATCATTCTTCTTCGCCGCCGCGGCGACGAAATGCACCGGAAGCTTGGGTGGGCCTGGGCCGGCCTGATGTTCGGAACAGCTTTGATCAGCTTCGCAATTCGCATGAACACGCCCGGCCAGCTCAGCTGGATCCACCTGCTGTCGCTGCTCACCGTGATCCTGGTGCCCACGATCGTGATCAGTGCCAGGTTGCACAGGATCCAGCTTCACCGGAACTTCGTGCGAGGAACGATCATCGGCGCCCTTCTGCTCGCCGGCTTCTTTACCTTCCCATTCGACCGGCTGCTGGGCCGTTGGCTGTTCGGCTGAACCGGTCGAGCCAGCCGAAACCCGACATCAGCCGTTCCGGGCCCTCGCCAGCACCCGCTGAGCGGCTTCGACGTGCATCCGCTCGATCATCTCGTCGCCGAGCCGTTCTGCGCCGCCGTGGAACGCGTCGATCAACGTCCGCGCACGCGCGACTTCCGCCTCGCTGGGCGAAAAGGCGCGATGGCATGGCGCGATCTGGCGCGGATGGATCAGGCTCTTGCCGTCAAAGCCCAGTCCAAGCCCGTCGATCGCTTCGCGGAAGACGCCGTCGTCGTCTTCGAGATTGTTGAACACGCCGTCGAACGCCGGAACCCCGGCGGCGCGCGCGGCGAGCAGGATGATCTGCAGCGCCGCTGAAATCGGCTCCCGGCCGGCGTCTAGCGGAAGCCGCAAGTCGGCACGCAGGTCGTTGGTGCCGGCGATCAGGCCGGCGCAGGCTCCGGCAATTTCGGGAGCCGCAAGCACGCCCGCGGCGGTTTCGATCATTGCCAGCACGGGCTTTCCCGTCGCGTCGCCGACGCCTCGTACCAAATGCCCCGAGATCGCTCTCGGGACGACCACCAGGTCGGCTGCCGATCGCGCGACGGCGTCGAGGTCGAGCGAATGCCATTCGCTGCCGGCGCCGTTGACGCGGATCGCGAGCGGGACCGGCCAGGGCGTCGATGCGGCTTCGACGGCCGCTGCGCGCGCGGCGGCCTTGTCCTCGGCTTTGACCGCGTCCTCGAGGTCGAGGATCACGAGATCGGCGCCCGCCTCCCGCGCCTTGGCGATGGCGCGCGGGTTAGAGGCCGGCAGGAACAGCAGGGAGCGGACTGCAAAAAGGTCGCCCGGAAGGTCCGATTTCGCTTTCACGCAGCGCTTGCCCGTCGCATCATGGACAGCAGCATAATGCGAGGGAATCCATGTTGACCACCTTTATGACGGCCGTAGCGGTGCTGGCGCTGCTCTACGTGATGATGGGCGTGAAGATCGTCCACCAGGGCTACCGCTTCACGATCGAGCATTTCGGCCGCTTCGTGCGGGTCGCGCAGCCCGGCTTCAACTTCGTGCCGCCTTTCTTCTATCGCGTCGGCCATCGCATCAACATGATGGAGCAGGTGCTCGATATTCCCGGCCAGGAGATCATCACCAAGGACAATGCGATGGTGGCGGTCGATGGCGTCGTCTTCTTCCAGGTGCTCGACGCGGCCAAGGCCGGTTACGAGGTGAGCGACCTTTACGGGGCGATCATGGCGCTTTCGACCACGAACCTGCGCACGGTGATGGGCTCGATGGATCTCGACGAAACCCTGTCCAAGCGCGATGAGATCAATGCGCGGCTGCTGGCCGTGGTCGACCAGGCAACGGAGGCCTGGGGCGTCAAGATCACCCGCGTCGAGGTCAAGGACATCCGTCCGCCGCGCGACATCTCCGACGCCATGGCGCGGCAGATGAAAGCCGAGCGCGAGAAGCGCGCCGCCATCCTCGAGGCGGAAGGATTGCGCGCCGCGGCCATCCTCCAGGCCGAAGGCCAGAAACAAAGCCAGATCCTCAAAGCCGAGGGCCTCCGGGAAGCCGCTTTCCGCGAGGCCGAGGCGCGGGAGCGCGCGGCGGAGGCGGAAGCCAAGGCGACTACGCTGGTGTCGGACGCGATCGCCGGCGGAAACTCGCAGGCAATCAATTATTTCGTCGCGCAGAAATATGTCGAGGCCGTCAGCGAGTTCGCGCGCTCGCCCAATGCCAAGACGATCCTGTTCCCGGTCGAAGCGACGCAACTGATCGGCACGCTCGGCGGCATCGCGGAGCTCGCCAAAGACGTGACGGGATCGGGGTCGCGCTCTGCGCGGGCATCAAAGGGTGAAGTCTCGGTTCCCGGTAGCGGCGCATGAACTGGAACGAGATCGACCCCAGCTGGCTGTGGCTGATCGGCGGCGTCCTGCTGCTCATCGCCGAAGTCATCGCGCCGGGCTTCTCGCTGATTTTTATCGGCGGCGCGGCGATCGCGACCGGCGTTGTGACGCTGCTGCTCGGGCCTTCGGTACCGGTCCAGCTGGCGATCTTCGCCGTCCTCGCCCTCGTGCTCGCCAAGGTCGGCAGCCGCCGCTTCTACGCTTCCCGCTTCGACTACAGCAGCGACCCCTTGCTCAACGACCGTGCGGCGCGGCTGCTCGGGACCGTGGTCGAAGTGGTCGAACCGGTCGATCAGCGCGGCGGACGTGTTCGCGTCGGCGACAGCGTCTGGTCGGCGCGCGGCGGCCCGGCCGAGGTCGGCGAACGCGTGCGGGTCGTCGATATTGACGGCAACTGCCTGAAGGTCGAAGCCGAGCACGTCCTTCCTCCTTCCTGAGCGCGTCCCCGTGACCCTGAACCTGCTGACCCGCCGCCAGACTCTCGCCGGCCTCGCCGCCGGCAGCGCCCTTCCGTTCCTTTCCGGCCCTGTCTTCGCCCAGGCCGCCGATAGTGCCGCCGAGGCCCGCGCCAATGCGATCCTCGACTCGATCGCCGAGAATCTGCTGCGCCATTATCCGGAAAGCGCGACCTCGCTCGGGATCGACAAGGGGGAACGTGCCGCTCTGCGCTCGCAGCTCAGCGACCGAAGCGGGATCGGCCAGCAGCGGCTCGCACAGACAATTCGGGCTGACCTTGCCCGCGCGCGAGCGATCGACACCGCGCCGCTGTCCCATTCGACCCGGACCAGCGTCGAAGTCGTGCGCAGCGCTTATTCGACGTCGCTCGAGGGCTTCATGCTTCCCTATGGCGACGTGTCGGTCGGCGGCTGGCGGCAGACACCCTATGTCGTGATCCAGAATGTCGGTGCCTATCTCGACGTGCCGCGCTTCCTCGATTCCGAGCATCAGATCGAAAATGCCGCGGACGCCGAGGCCTATCTCGCCCGCCTCGCTTCCTATCCGCAACAGCTCGACAATGAGCTCGGCCGGGTGATCATGGCCCGTTACAAGGGACTGATCCCACCGGGCTTCCTGATCGACAAGGCGTTGGAGCAATTGCGCCAGTCGGCTGCCCGCGCGCGCAATGGCGGAGGCCTCGTGGATTCCCTTGTCCGTCGCACGAAGGCCAAGAGGATTGCAGGTGACTGGGAAAAGCGGGCCCGCACGATTGTCACCGGCGAGGTCGTGCCCGCGCTCGAGCGCCAGATCGCCGAGCTGACCCTGCAGCGCGCGCAGGCGACCGAGGAGCCCGGCATGTGGGCCCGCCCGAACGGCGAGGAATATTATCGCTGGGCGGTCAAGGCGCAGACCACCACCACCATGTCTCCCGACGAAATTCATCAGCTCGGGCTCGACACGGTGCGCGCGCTCCACGCGCAGATGGATTCGATCTTGCGCAAGATCGGTTACAGCGAGGGGGGCGTCGGCGCCCGGATGCAGGCGCTGTTGCGCGATCCGCGCTACCGTTTTGCCGATAACGATCGCGGCAGGGCCGAAGTCATGGCCTTCATCCAGGAGCGGCTGCGGATCATCCGCAGCAAAATGCCTCAGGCTTTCCGCACGCTGGTGCGCGGCAACGTGGAAGTGCGCCGTCTGCCGCCTGAGGAAGAGCCGGGAGCGCCCGGTGCCTATGGCGGCGCCGGATCGATCGACGGGACGATCCCAGGCAAATTCTGGATCAACCTCAAGCCTGGTTTCGATCACACCCGCTACGATCTACCGAGCCTCACCCATCACGAGGCGATTCCGGGCCATGTCTGGCAGGGTGAATATGCCAACAAACTGCCGCTGATCCGCACCCTGCTCGGCTTCAACGCTTATTCCGAAGGCTGGGCACTGTACGCCGAGCAGCTGGCGGACGAGCTCGGCGTGTATGACGACTTCGAGGTTGGCCGACTCGGCTACCTCAAGTCGATCGCCTTCCGCGCGGCCCGGCTCGTCGTCGACACGGGCTTGCACCATAAGCGCTGGAGCCGACAGCAAGCGCGGCAATACTTCCTCGAATCGACAGGCAATCCCGAAGAAAGCGAAGTCGACCGGTATGCGAGCTGGCCGGGGCAGGCGCTCGGCTATGAAGTCGGGCACCAGGAGATCAACCGCCAGCGGGACAAGGCGCGCGCGGCCCTCGGGCCAAGGTTCGACGTGCGTGCCTTCAACGATGCGGTCGTTCTCGGCGGCAACGTGCCGATGGACGTGCTTGCCAAGAACGTCGACGACTATGTCTCGAGGGCGCGCGCCGCGGCCGCCTAATTCGTTTTGGCCGGCGTCGCCTGCTCCTCGCGGATGAATGCCCGCATCTGCTGCTCGAGGACCGATAGCGGGACCGACCCGAGCGCAAGCAAGCGGTCGTGGAAGCGGCGCTGGTCGAACCGGGGTCCAAGTGCCGTCTCGGCTTCCGAACGCAGCCGGCGGATGGTCAGTTCGCCGAGCTTGTAAGCAAGCGCCTGGCCGGGCCAGCTGATGTAGCGGTCGACCTCCGTCTCAACCTCGTGCTGCGATAAGGCCGTGTGGCCGGCGAGATAGTCGATCGCCCGTTGCCGCGACCAGCCGTAGCGGTGGATGCCGGTGTCGATCACCAGCCGCGCCGCCCGCCACATCTCGTAGCTCAGCGCACCGAAGCGCTCGTAGGGCGTACGGTAGATGCCCATCGGATAACCCAGCCACTCGCTGTACAGGCCCCAGCCCTCGCCATAGCCCGAGAAATAGATGTTGCGGCGGAAGCGTGGGAGCGCCTTTTGCTCCTCGGATAACGCTGCCTGGAAGCTGTGCCCTGGCGCGCACTCGTGAAGGGTGAGCGCAGGGATATTGTAAAGCGGCCGGGTCGGCAGATTGTACGTGTTCATCATGCAATTCTCGAGCCCCCCTCGGCCCGCGGTGTAGAAGGGCGCGAGCGCGTCGGGCACGGGGATGATGCCGAACCGGCGGCGCGGCAGCAGGCCGAAAAACTCGCCGAGCTTCGCATCGGCCCGCTTGGCCGCATAGGCCGACACGCCCATCAGCTCGTCGGGCGTCTTGGCGTAGAACTGCGGATCGGTTCGAAGGAACTTCAAGAATTCCTCGAAGCTGCCCTGAAAGCCGCTCTCGCGCATCGTCTTGCGCATTTCCGCGTCGATCCGCGCCACTTCCCCAAGGCCGATCTGGTGGATTTCCTCGGGGCTAAGCTCGGTCGTCGTATATTCGCGGATGTTGGCGCGATAATAGGCGTCCCCGTCCGGAAGCTGGAGCGCCGCGAGCGTCGGACGCGCCTTCGGAAAATATTCGTTGCGAAGGAAGGTGAGGAGCTTGCGGTAGGCCGGAATGACCGCCTCCCGGATCGCCGCCGCGCCCTCGGCCCGAAGCGTACCCTGCTCCCCCGCGGAAATGGTCGATGGCATCTCCTCGAACGCTTTGTAGAAGGCGCTGCTCTGCACATCGTCGGTGATGAACGCCCCGACGGACTCGTCGCGGCCCCTCAGGGTTACGCGCGGAACTGTGAAGCCGCGCGCCAGCCCCGCGCGCATGTTCGCGATGTGCTCGTCGAAATAGCGCGGGATCTCCCGCATCCGGGAAATGTACCGGCGATACTCGGCCGCATTCTCCAGCGAATTCCTGGCGTCGAGATAGGTCCAGAACGAGCTGTCGCTGTTGAACGGCATTTCCCACTCTCGAAAGCGGGCATCGGCGAGATTGTGTTCGAGAATCGTGCGGAAGACCGCGGCATTGACTTGCTCGTCAGGAGAAAGCTGCGCCGTCGGGATGGCATTCAGCTGCGCGAGGATCCCGCGCATATGCTCGGCACGCCGCAATTGCGAAGCCGCATCGACGCGGGGGATGTGCGCGGTACGCTTGGTCTCACCGCGCTCGTCCTCGAAATATTCGAATTCCTTCGCTTCCCAGCGCGCATAATCGTCGTAAAGTGCCTGGAGGCGCTTGTCGGCGCTGCTGACCGCACGCTGCGGTTCGGCCACGCCTTGAGCCGACGCGAGGGCGGGCTGAAGGGCAAACGCGACCACGCAAAGCCAAGCCGCCGAGCGGCATACTCTTCTCATACCGAGCCTCTCACTTGCTTGCGGTTACGCTAGCACCGTTCGGGGCCGTCGCAACGCTAAGGAAGCGCCGCCAAGTCCGGCTCGACGAAATCGCGTCGGGCATCGACGGAAAACAGCCGCTGCGGCGAATAGAAGCGCAAGGGCCAATCGCGTCCTCCCATCGGCGACAACAACAGCTCATTCACGGTCTCGTGAAGCGGCTCCCCCAGGTTCGCTTCGGCGAGGAACAGCCGAACGCCCTGCAGGAACGTGCGGGTGATCGTGTCGTGATAGCCTTCGCTGTCGCTGTTCACTCCGCCCACACTTTCGTTGAAGCGGCGGATGAGGCCGGGAAGCTCGCGGTCGAGGTCGATGTCCGGCCGTTCCAGCAGCAGGTAGGTCGTGGCCGCGAGATGCGCCTCGTGAGTCCATTCGCCGCGCGTCAGCGTGCGCGTGAGCAGGCCTTCGCCAAGATGCGCGATCTCGGCGTCGGTCGTGAAAAGGCGTGGTCGGAATTCGGTCATCGGTCGGGTCCTTCGGGGGCCCGATCGGCGACCGGGCTTTAGGCTGGCGTCGTCTGGGCCGGCGTGGGTCGCGCTGGTTGTTGCGCAACCTTCGGCGCAGCTTGTCGAACGCCTTCGTCGACCTGGTCCGCGAACTGCGCGAAATTCTCGACAAACAGGTCGACGAGCTTCGCGGCCGTCGCATCATATTCGGCGGGATCGGCCCAGGTGCTGCGCGGATCGAGGATCGCACTGTCGACGCCCGGCACGCTCACGGGCACTTCGAAGCCGAAGTTCGGATCCTTGCGGAACTCGACATTCTTGAGGCTGCCGTCGAGCGCGGCGTTTAGGAGCGCCCGCGTCTCCTTGATCGGCATGCGCTTGCCGACACCATATTTGCCGCCGGTCCAGCCGGTGTTGACCAGCCAGCAGTCGACCGCGCCCTTGGCGATCCGCTCCTTGAGCAGATTGCCGTACACGGACGGATGCCGCGGCATGAACGGCGCACCGAAACAGGTCGAGAATGTCGCCTCGGGCTCGGTCACGCCGATTTCCGTGCCCGCCACCTTCGCGGTGTAGCCGGAAAGGAAGTGATACATCGCCTGGTCGGGCGTCAGGCGGGCGATCGGGGGAAGCACGCCGAACGCGTCGGCGGTGAGCATCACCACATTCTTCGGCAGCGGCCCCATATTCTCGTCGGAGCAATTGGGGATGTAATCGATCGGATAGGCGCCGCGGCTGTTCTCGGCCAAGCTATTGTCGTCGAGATCAAGTTCGCGCGTGACCGGGTCGATCACCACATTTTCGAGGACCGTACCGAACCGCTTCGTCGTCGCGTAAATCTCCGGCTCCGCTTCGGCCGACAGACGGATCATCTTGGCGTAGCAACCGCCTTCGAAGTTGAACACGGCCGTGTCCGACCAGCCATGTTCGTCGTCGCCGATCAGGGTGCGGTTCGGATCCGCCGAGAGCGTCGTCTTGCCGGTGCCCGAAAGGCCGAAGAAGATCGCCGTGTCGCCCTTGGGCCCGATATTGGCCGAGCAGTGCATCGGCATGATCCCCTGCGGCGGCAGGATGAAATTGAGAAGGCCGAACACGGACTTCTTCATCTCGCCAGCGTAGGCGGTGCCGCCAATCAGAACGACCTTCTTCTCGAGATTGACCGCGATGACCGTCTCGCTTCGGCAGCCGTGGCGCTCGGGATCGGCGCGGAAGCTCGGCAGGTCGATCATCGTGAATTCGGGTTCGAAATCGGCAAGCTCGTCAGCGCCCGGCCGCACCAGCAGCGTGCGGATGAACAGATTGTGCCAGGCAAGCTCATTGATCACGCGGACGCGGACACGATGCTCGGCCTGCGAGCCGCCATAAAGGTCCGCGACGAACAGCTGGTCCTTGTCGGCCAGCGCGACCATGAAATCGTCGTACAGCCGATCAAATGCGTCAGGGTCCATCGGCCGGTTGGTCTTGCCCCACCAGACGCTGTTCTCGCTGGTCGCATTGCGGACGATGAAACGGTCCTGGGCGCTGCGACCGGTATGCTTGCCCGTACGGACGACCAGTGGTCCGTCCTTTGCGAGCAATCCCTCGCCGCGACGGACCGCATGCTCCACCAGAGGAGCGGTCGTGAGATTCCAGAAAATCTCGGCGCCCGTTCCAATGCCCTGCGCGTCAAGGCCGCTGCGCGGTACCCGGTCAGTCACTCTCGAACTTCCCTTTCGTCGATGTCAAAAGCGGCGGCGGCCGGTCTGGCCTGCCGCCGCACGATAGCGTTTGCCGCCTATAAGCTCAAAAAAGTTGCGCGGTCAAAACGGGGCAGACGGGAATTTTCTCCCTCGCGGTTGCGAAGCACCGCCAAGTCCCGCTCCTCAACCTCGCTTGTTTCCCGGGGGAGCGATGGCTATCCCGCTTGCGGGGGCTGAGAGCTGGGGCGCATGACAAGCGGATGAGCCAGGTGATCGCGCTGGTCGATGACGACCGCAACATCCTGACGTCGGTCGCCATTGCGTTGCAACAGGAAGGCTTCGTGACTCGCGTCTATTCCGATCCTGTCGCTGCCCTGCGCGCCTTTTCGGACGCAGCTCCCGATCTTGGCGTATTCGACATCAAGATGCCGGGAATGGACGGAATGGAGCTGCTTCGGCGGCTGCGGGAATTCAGCGCGATGCCGGTCATCTTCCTGACCTCCAAGGACGATGAGCTGGACGAGGCACTCGGGCTGGCGATGGGCGCAGACGACTATATCACCAAACCCTTCTCTCAGCGGCTGCTGATCGCTCGCATCCGCGCCATCCTCCGCCGACAAGAGCTGGAGCGCGGGGCAGTCGAGGCCGAAGGCGCAGACGAGCCCGAGCAATCCCGGCTCGAGCGCGGCAAGCTGATCATGGACCCCGCTCGCCACAAGGTGAGCTGGAATGGCAAAGACGTCAGCCTGACGGTCACCGAATTCCTGATCCTCGAGTCGCTCGCACAACGCCCAGGGGTCGTAAAATCGCGCAATCAGTTGCTCGACGCCGCGTACAGCGACGACGTCTTCGTCGACGATCGCACGATCGACAGTCACATCAAGCGCATTCGCCGCAAGTTCCGCGCGGCCGACCCGCAGTTCGATGCAATCGAGACCCTCTATGGCGTCGGATATCGATTTGACGAACAATGAGGAGGCCGATCTTCGGCTCAGTTGGTCGGGCCGTTGGACGCTGACTCATCGCATTCTCGCGTTCAACCTGCTGACGGTGCTGCTGGTGGCGCTGAGCACGCTCTACCTCGACGTCTTCCGCAACCGGCTCAGCAAGGAGCGTTCCCGTCAGGCCCGGATCGAAGCCGTAACCGCCGCCCAGGCGCTCAATCACCTCCCAGCGGCCGAGCGGCCGCGCCTGCTCGCCTCGATCTCGCGCATCAGCAATAATCGGCTGCGCCTCTATGACCCAAGCGGACGGTTGCTGATCGACAGCTGGGAAGTGACCGGCCCCACGTATGAATTGCGGGATCCGGCCACGCAGGGCTGGCGGAAAGACGTCGCCCGGGCGCTCGACCGCGGGTTCAACGCGATCGTCGGGGCGAAGACCCTGCCCGATTATGTCGAGCCAAGCATCGACCGGCTCTCGGCCTGGCCGGAAGCTCTTAACGCTAGACGCCTGCAACGGCCGCAGAGCGAAGTGCGCAACGCACCCGACCTCACGCCGGTCATTTCCGCGGCGGCGCCCATCGCGGATGGGGGCGTCCTTCTGACGACGGACAACGACCGCGCCTTTACGCGCACGGTGAGGATGCAGCGCACGATCATCGCCGGCGTGATGACCGTCCTGCTCGCCGTTTCGATTTTCCTTTCTCTGTTCCTCGCGCGGACGATTGCGCGACCGCTGCGCCGGCTCGCCGTCGCCGCGCACCGCGTCCGGCTCGGGCGCTCGCGCGAGGTGCGCGTTCCCCGACTTCCCTCGCGAAGCGACGAGATCGGGCTGTTGGCGCGGGCCGTGTCGGACATGAGCCAGGCCCTGCGGCAACGGATCGACAATATCGATGCCTTCGCCGCCGACGTCACCCACGAGCTCAAGAACCCGCTCGCTTCATTGCGATCGGCGATCGATGGTCTGGAACGGGTCGAGGACGGGGAGATTCGGCGCAAGCTGATGGCGATCGTTCGTGAGGACGTCGGACGTCTTGACCGACTCATCAACGATATCGCCGAGGCTGCCAGGACCGATGCCGAACTGCTTCGCGCAAGGTTCGAGCGAGTCGATCTGGGTCAGCTGATCGAGCAGCTGGTCCACAGCTGGGAGACGCGGCGCGAGACGGGGGACGCGCGCATCGCCTTTGCCCGGCCGCGCAAGGACACCGCCGCGGTGATGGGCAAGCCTGACCGACTGGCCCGGGCGATCAATGCGATCATCGACAATGCAGTGAGCTTCTCGCCGCCCGGCGGGCTGGTCGAAATCGCCGCTGCGCGCGTCGGCGACGAAGTGCGGATTCGAATCGACGACGAAGGTCCCGGCGTCCCGGCTGAGGCGCGTGAGGCGATCTTTAACCGCTTCCATTCAGTACGGCCGGAAGGGGAGAATTTCGGCCGCCACTCGGGCCTCGGGCTTGCCATCGCCCAGGCCATCGTCAAAGGCCACGACGGGGAGATTGACGTGCAAGACCGCGACGACGCTCCATCGGGCGCCCGCTTCACCATCCGGCTTCCCGCGGCAGACCGCGCATGACCGAATTCGGTGCCGCTTCCGGCCCGCGGCTGAGCGCGGAAACGGTCCATGCCAGCACCGTCGCGACCGAGGGGCGTGCCGTCCTCATCACCGGCGCGTCGGGCTCGGGCAAGTCTGACCTTACGCTGCGCCTTCTCGACCGGGGTTTCACCCTCGTCAGCGATGACCAGACGATCGTCCGGCGCGACGGGGACCGGTTGCTGGCAACGGCGCCTCCGACGATCGCAGGCAAGCTCGAGATAAGGGGCATCGGCATCGTCGACATGGAGCGCGTCGAGAATGTCCCCGTTGCGCTGCTGGTCGAACTGACCAGCGAGATCCAGCGCCTTCCCGATGAGAGCCGGGAACGGCCGATCCTTGGCATTCCGCTGCCGCTGATCAGCATCGACGCAATGACCGCATCGGCGCCGTCGAAGGTCGCCCTCGCCCTCGACCGCATGGGCATCAAATTCCAGTGAACAGCGCGCGGCGACCGCCGCGCCTGCTGCTCGTCACCGGCATGTCGGGGGCGGGCAAGTCGACCGTGCTCGACGCCCTCGAAGATATGGGCTGGGATGTCGTCGACAACCTGCCCGCCGATCTTCTTGGCAGCTTCGTGCATGCCGGCGACCAGTGCCGCACCGCGTCCGCGGCAGTCGGGATGGATGTCCGCAGCCGCGGCTTCGACGCAAACGCGCTCCCTGCCCTGTTCCGGTCGATCCCGGGCGTTGAGGGGGAAATCCTCTATCTCGACTGCGCTGGGGGCGAGCTGATCCGCCGCTACGACGAGACACGCAGAGTCCATCCGCTCGCCCCCGACCGGCCCGCGGAGGATGGCATCGCGCGAGAACGCGACCTCACGGCCCCGCTTCGCGCCGCTGCCGACAGCGTTCTCGACACGACCGACCTCTCGCCGACTGAACTTCGCGACGAGCTGCGGCGGCGCTATGGAGGAGCGGCCGACCAGCCGGTCATCACCATCGCCTCCTTCGCTTTCTCCCGCGGCATCTCGCGCACGGCAGACCTGGTTTTTGACCTGCGCTTCCTGCCCAACCCGCACTGGGTCGACGAACTGCGGCCCCTGACCGGTGAGGATCGGCAGGTGCAGGACTATCTTGCCGCCGAAGAAGCCTGGGGCGAAACCCTCGATCGCATCGAAACGCTTCTCATCGACTGGATTCCCCGCTACTGGGCCGCAGGCAAAAGCTACGTAACCGTGGCATTCGGCTGTACGGGGGGACGACACCGCTCGGTCGCGGCCGCAGTGGAAACCGCGGAACGGTTGCGTCGTGCCGGATTTGCTCCGAACATACGTCATCGTGACCTGGCACTGCCTCCACGAGACACGATCGAGCGGGGATCCGGGCCTGTTTCCGCTGGCGAGGGCGAGGACGAGTTGAGTCGATGATTGGATTGGTCCTGGTGACCCACGGCCGGCTAGCGGCTGAATTCGTCACCGCAATGGAACATGTGGTCGGCCCCCAGGAAGGGATCGATGCGATCTGCATCGGCCCCGACGACGACATGGAGGCCCGCCGCAAGGACATTGCCGAAGCGATCGGCCGTGTCGACCACGGCCAGGGCGTGATCGTCCTCACCGATTTGTTTGGCGGAACGCCGTCAAATCTCGCCATCAGCCTGATGAAAAGCGAGAATGTCGAGGTCATCGCCGGCGTGAACCTACCGATGCTTATCCGCCTCGAGGGCGCTCGCAAGGTGATGCCGGTCCACGCCGCCGTCGCCGCGGCGCGGGAGGCGGGCCGCAAATATATTTCCGTCGCATCCGAAATCCTCGGGGAAGCTGCCGCTTGAGCGACGCCAGCCGCGCAGTCCGCATCGAAAACCAGCGCGGGCTGCACGCCAGGGCCAGCGCCAAGTTCGTCAATCTGGCAAGCGAGATCGATGCCTCGATCGAGGTCGAGAAGGACGGCAACCGCGTGTGCGGCACATCCATCATGGGCCTGATGATGCTGGGTGCAGCGAAGGGCGACACGATCACCATCCACGTTTCCGGCGACGGGGCCGAAGAGGCGCTCGATCGCCTCATTGCGCTCGTCGAGGAGCGGTTCGGCGAGGAGTGACACGCGCAGACGAGCCCGGGGCTTGTCGAGCATGTCACTGCCGACGAAAGGAGGCCGAATGGTCCGCCAGGTCACCGCCTTTTCCAATTCGACGGTCAAGCTGCTGCGCTCGCTGCGCGACAAGAAGGCGCGCCGCGCCGAAGGACTGTTTTTGGCCGAGGGCTTGAGGATCATCGCCGAGGCGCGGGACAGCGGCCAACTGCCGGAGATCATCGCTTTCTCCCCGGAGGGAGCAAAGCACCCGCTCGCCGCCGAAATCATCGCTGCAACCGAAGCTGCCGGCGGCGATGCGATCGAGACCAGCGCCGACATCCTTTCCAAGATGAGCGGTAAGGACAATCCGCAGATGCTGATTGGCGCCTACCGCCAGCCCGAGACATCGCTGGAGCGGATCGACCGGACCAAGGCACCGCTGTGGATCGTCGCCCAGGCGCTGCGCGACCCGGGCAATATCGGCACGATTCTGCGCACCGGCGATGCCGTCGGCGCCGGCGGGCTGATCCTGATCGACGATTGCGCCGATCCTTTTTCCGTCGAAGCCGTGCGCGCCTCCATGGGAGCCGTCTTCACCCAGGACGTTGCGGCCGCCCGTTGGTCCGAGTTCGTCACCTGGCTTCGCTCGGGCGGGGGCCAGCTGGTCGGAACGAGCCTCAAGGCCAGGCAGGACTATCTCGAGGCTGACTATCGGCGGCCCTGCTTCCTCCTCATCGGCAACGAGCAGCAGGGGCTGCCCGCGGATTACGAGGCCGAATGCGACCTGCTTGTGAAAATCCCGATGGCGGGCCGCGCCGACAGCCTCAACGCCGCGATCGCAGGGGCCGTCATGGCCTTCGCCATCAAGGCGAGCTGGCGATGAGGGAACCGGCGCGCCGCGGCGCGGTTGTTCCGGCCATGAAAAGGCTCCTCGCCCTCTCTCTCATACCGCTCCTCGCCGGCTGCTACACGGTGCCGCCGCCTGCACCCGCCCCCTACCGCGCGCTTGGCACCGAGCCCTTCTGGAACGTGCTGATCGACGAGCACCACATCACCTTCATCGAGCCCGACCGGCAGCCGATCACCCAGCCCACGCCGACGCCGATCAACGGCGTTGCCGGGCCGATCTACCAGACGCCGCGGATCCACGTGAACATCGTCAAGAACCAGCAGTGCAGCGACGGAATGAGCGACCGCGTCTATCCCGACCGAGTCCAGGTGACGGTCGACGGCCGCCGGTTCAATGGCTGCGGCGGGCTTTAAAGCGCTCGCGCTGGCGCTTGCCTGCTCGGCTTGCACCAGCATGGCCGCCGATCAGCGTACCTTCGAAGGCACAGGCTGGAACGTCACGGCAATCAACGGACAACCGACGACGGGGAGCGGCGACTTCATCGTGCGCTTCGACAACGGGCAGATCGGTGGCCGCCTGGGTTGCAACCATTTCGGCGGCCCCTATCGCGTGTCCGGCGACATCATGACCGTGGGTTCGGTCGCAGCGACGCAAATGGCCTGCGAACCCGCGCTCGACACGCCGCACATCTCGCCGATGCAGTTCGAAAGCTGGAGCTTTGCCATCCTCGGGAGCCCGATGCGGATCGGGTGGAAGGGGGATGGTCGCCTGACCTTGAGTAACGCGGCGGGATCTATCGATCTCCTTCGCGCCCGCTGATTATTCCGCCGCGATCTGCGGCGGCTCGTCGTTCGATGGTTTGCCACCAAGCTTGGTCAGCGGGCGCGGCGCGACCTCGACCATGGGCGGTGTGTCGAGCGTCTTGGCGCTGCCGGCGCCGAGGGTTTCAAACCTCTTCGCCTGGGTCAGCACCTGACTCTCGAAGCTGCCGACCATCTGGTTATAGGCGGTGTTGGCCGTCGCAAGGTTCTTGCCAACCCGCGTCATATGCTCATTCATGGTGGCAAGACGAGAGTGCAATTCCTTGCCCAAGCTTGCGATTTCCTGCGCGGCCTCGGCTAACCGCTCCTGCCGCCAGATGCTTGCGACGGTCTTGGCGATCGCCACCAGGTTGGTCGGCGTTGCAAGCAGCACGCGCCTTTCGAACGCCCAATCCCACAGCGTGGGGTCCTGCTCGAGCGCCGCGGCGAGGAAATGCTCGCCGGGGATGTACATGATCACATAATCGGCGGCGTCGCCGAACTGCGCCCAATAGGCTTTGGAGCCGAGCTGTTGCGCATGCGTGCGCATCGAGGCGACATGGGCACGGAAGCAGGCCTCGCGCTTGTCGTCGTCGACCTCGTCGCAGGCGTCGAGATAGGCGTTGAGCGAGCATTTGGAGTCGATCACCAGCTTGCGCCCGCCGGGCAGGCGCACGATCACGTCCGGACGAAGCCGGCCCTCCTCGCCCTCGACCGAGACTTCGGTCTGGAAATCGACATGTTCGCTCAGGCCCGCCTGCTCGAGCACGTTCTTGAGGCTCTGCTCGCCCCAGCGGCCGCGTGCCTTGGGCGAGGCGCGCAGCGCATTGACCAGGTGGCGGGTCTCGTCGCGCACCTGCCCCTGCCCCATTTTCACCTGCTCGACGACTTCGCGGATGCCGGCATAATGGTCGACGCGCTCCTTCTCGATCGTCTGGAGTTTCTCCTGGTAGGTCTTGAGCAGGGTTTCGACCGGGCTCACCGCCTGGGTGAACTTCTCGCCGGCCTGCTCGAGGAACTTCTCGCGCGCCTGGCCGAGCAATTTGTTGGCGATCTCGTGGAACTGCGCCGAAAGGCTCTCCTTGGCGTCCTTCAGCGCCTCGATCTGCTGCTGAAAGGCTTTCTCCCGCTCTTCCTGGGCCGCTTTGAGCGCGGCGAGCTCGCTTGAAGCGCCGCGATTGGCGTCCCGCTCCTTAACCACCTCATCGAGCTGCAGCCGCAGATTTTCCACCGTCTGCTTCGCCCCCGCGGCATCCCGGCTGCCAAACAGCCAGCCGAGCAGCGCGCCCAGCGCCAAGGCGATGACAATGAACAAAAGAACGGTCGCGTCCATGGCGGGACTCCCCCGGAACATTATGCGAACTTTAGGCCGGTCGGCCTGCCTCCTCAAGCCGCTTCGTCATTGCGAGGAGCGCAGCGACGCGGCAATCCCAGAAAAGGAACGAAGGCTGGATTGCTTCCCCCGTAATACCTACGGGGTCGCAATGACGGCAAAAGGAAGAGCGCCATGTCCATCCGCAAGATGATCGCCCTGCACCCCGACGTCCACGGGCACGTCAACCAGCCGCTCGGCGATGCCGCGCATCATCTGATGTATTGCGCGCGCATGTGCCTGAGCTGCGCCGACGCCTGCGCCGGGGAAGAGATGGAGATGGCGCAGTGCATCCGCGCCTGCCTCGACTGCGCCGACGTGTGCGAGGCGACCGGAAAGCTGGCGGTGCGACGGACGGGTTCGAACGAGCAGGTGCTGCGCGAAATGCTCGAGCTCTGCGCGCGGGTTTGCGATTCCTGCGCTGCCGAGTGCGAGAAGCACGACCACGAGCATTGCCGGCTATGCGCGCAAATGTGCCGCGAATGCGCCGACGATTGCCGCAACGCGGCGGCGACTATTGGTAGCTAGGCTGCCTTCTTTTCCCGTTCTTTGCGGAGCTTGGCGAGCTTCTTGAGGATCATTTCGCGCTTCAGGCGCGAGAGATGGTCGATGAACAAGATGCCGTTCAAATGGTCCATCTCGTGCTGCAGGCAGGTCGCGAGGAGGCCAGTGATCTCTTCGTCATGCGGCTTTCCGTTGAGGTCGAGCCAGCGCGCGCGAACGCGGTCGGGCCGGTCGACGTCGGCATATTGGTCGGGGACCGACAGGCAGCCCTCGGTATAGGGCACTTCCTGGTCGGACGTCTCAACGATCTCCGGATTGATGAACACCCGCGGATCGCGCACCGGCTTGCTCTCCGGATCGTCCGGATTTTCCGGTTCCTGCAGGTCGATCACCAGGATCCGCTTGGGAACGCCGACTTGGATCGCGGCAAGGCCGATGCCGGGAGCGTCGTACATCGTCTCGAACATGTCGGCGACAAGCGCGCGCACGCTGTCGTCGACCGCCTCGACGGGCTTGGAAATCTCGCGCAGACGCGGATCGGGAACTTCGACGATGGGCAGGATGGCCATGAGGGAGATTTAGGCGTTTCGCCGTGCCACTTCAACCGATCGGGCGCCGCGCGCGCAACGCCTGGGCGAGCGTGCCCTCATCGAGATAGTCGAGCTCGCCTCCGACCGGAAGTCCATGCGCCAACTGGCTGATCCGGATAGGAAACCCCTCCAGGCGTTCTGCCACATAATGGGCCGTCGTCTGGCCCTCCAGTGTGGCGTTCATCGCCAACACCACCTCGTCGATGCCGCCGGCTGACACGCGCCTCACCAAAGCGTCGATCGCAAGGTCCTCGGGACGCACGCCCTCGAGCGCCGACAGGCGTCCACCGAGCACATGATAGCGGCCCGGGAAGAGGCGCGATCGATCGAGCGCCCAAAGGTCCGCCACCTCCTCGACCACGCACAGCATCTTGTCGTCGCGCCGCGGGTCGCGGCAGATCGAGCAGGGATCGGACGTATCGACATTGCCGCAGGTCGAGCATGTCGAGAGCTTGTCGGCCACGCTCTGGAGCGCGATCAGCAGCGGCTGAAGCGCGGTTTCGCGCTTCTTCATCAGGTGCAGCACCGCCCGGCGCGCCGAGCGCGGACCGAGCCCCGGCAGCCGCGCCAGAGCCTGCGACAGTGCCTCGATCTCCTGTGACGCCATGCTGCCTACTCCTTGACCGTGCTTCTCCTGCCCCGCAAGTGCGGCGCGATGCGCATGGTCTTCATGGGATCGCCGGACTTCGCCGTGCCGAGCCTCGACGCGCTGGTCGGCGCCGGTCACGAAATCGTGGCCGCCTATTGCCAGCCGCCGCGCCCCGCCGGGCGCGGCAAGGCCGAGCGAAAGACTGCGGTTCATCAGCGCGCAGAGGAGCTGGGGATCGCCGTCCGCACTCCCCGCACCCTACGCGACCCGGATGAGCAGTCGCGCTTTCGCGGGCTCGACGCCGATCTGGCGATAGTCGCCGCCTACGGGCTGATCCTGCCCAGGGACATCCTCGAAGCGCCCAAGGCCGGGTGCATCAACGTCCATGCCTCGCTGCTGCCGCGCTGGCGGGGCGCGGCACCGATTCAGCGCGCGATCCTCGCCGGCGACGAAATCAGCGGCGTGACGATCATGAAGATGGACGAAGGCCTCGACACGGGGCCAATGCTGCTCAAGCGCGAGCTCGACATCAAAGGCAAGAATGCCGCGCAAGTCACGGAGGAGCTGGCGGAATTAGGCGCCGGGGCTTTGCTGGAATGGCTCGACAATCCGACTCCGCCTGAGCCGCAGCCCGACGCTGGAACCAGCTATGCGCCGAAGATCGGCAAGGCCGAGGCGCGGATCGATTGGTCGAAGAGCGCCGAGGATATCGAGCGGCAGGTGCGCGCCTTCAACCCCGTCCCGGGCGCCTGGTTCGAGGCCGCGGGCGAACGCATCAAGCTGCTTGCCGCCGCGGCCGGCAAGGATGCGACGGGAGCGCCCGGCGAAGTGCTCGACGACTGCCTGAACATCGCCTGCGGAGAAGGGTACGTGCGGCCGCTGCTGGTCCAGCGCGCCGGGCGCGGCGTTATGACCGCCGGCGAGCTGCTGCGCGGCTTTGCGATCCCCAAGGGCGCGATCCTCAAGTGACGCGCTGGCGTCTCACAATCGAATATGACGGCGGGCCGTTCATGGGCTGGCAGCGGCAGGCCCACGGGCCCTCGGTGCAGCAGACGATCGAGGAAGCGCTGGCGCGGATGACCGGCGAGGAAACGCAGGTGATTGCCGCCGGCCGTACGGACGCCGGGGTCCACGCGCTGGCGATGAGCGCGCACGTCGACATCGCCAAGGCGGTGACGCCACACCGGCTGCGCGAAGGGCTGAACGCGCTGGTGCGACCGCATCCGGTCTCGATCCTGGAGGTACAACAGGTCGCAGACGATTGGCACGCGCGCTTCTCGTGCACCGGCCGTCGTTACCTCTACCGGATCCTCAACCGGCGTGCTCCCCCGGCGCTGGCGGCCGGCAAGGTGTGGCATATCGCCGTGCCGCTGGACCTGGAGGCAATGGCGAAAGGCGCGGCGCAGCTCGTCGGGCGTCATGACTTCACCACCTTCCGCTCGGCACACTGCCAATCGGACAGCCCGGTAAAGACCCTCGATCGGCTGGAGGTCTGCAGAGAGGGCGAGGAAATCCGCATCACCGCCGCCGCTCGAAGCTTCCTCCATCACCAGGTGCGCTCGATGGTCGGCTGCCTCGCGCTCGTCGGGCGCGGCCAGTGGCGGCCGGAGGACATCGGCAGGGCGCTCGATGCTCGCGACCGCGCCGCACTGGGCTTCAACGCGCCGCCCGATGGCCTCTATTTCGTCGGGGCGATCTACGACTGATCGTGCACTGAAACGCTTGGGTCCAGGAAATCGAGTGCGTGGTCACCATCAGCTACGGCCTGTTGGCTGATGCCGAGGTGCGCACTCTGAGGGCACGGGTTGTTGCATGTCGATAGCCAGAACCGAATCGTGAAGCCGGCAAGTACCCCCAGCGAGCCGGTTCCCGGCGGCAATCAGCAGAAATGGGCAGTAAGGGCCGGCCAAGCCATTCTTCGTCTGCGGCCTAACCGCCGCACCAATGCTCGACTTCCACGCCCACGCAGCGCATTGGCTGGCGATGGGACCAGCGATTTGCCTGGCGGCCATAACCGCTCTTGCCTCCGGGCTTCACCAATCGCCAGCGATCGCGGCCTCGTCCGATTTGGCTCAAGCGGAGGATTCCGTGCTGAAAACCGCCAACGTCAACGGCGTGGAACTCCATTATGTCGACCAGGGGAAAGGCGCGCCGATTGTGTTCGTCCACGGCGGCCTGGCCGATTATCGCGAATTCGGGCCGATCACCGAAGCGCTGCCGAATGACTACCGAACGGTGCGCTACAGCCGCCGCTTTAGTTTCCCCAACACAAACCCGCCACCCGGTCCGAGCCATAACCTCCTCCTTGACGTCGACGACCTTGCCGGGCTGATCGAGAAGCTCGACCTCGGTCCGGTCCATGTCGTCGGAGCCTCTTATGGCGCATTTACGGCGCTCATGCTGGCGCTGCGGCGGCCGGACCTGGTGCGCAGCGTTGTCGCGGCTGAGCCCCCGTTGCTCCACTGGCTGCCCGACATCGACGGGGGGCGCGAGGCGCATGAGCATTTCGACAAGGTCGTGCTGCGGCCATCCGCCGCCGCGTTTGCCGCCGGCGATCCGCATGGTGCGCTTCGGGTGGCGGTGGAATATTTCGCCGGGCCGGACGGAATGGAGCAGATTCCCGCCGAATTCCGCAACATGCTTATCGCCAACCTCGAGGACTGGCGGGCAATCACCACCGCCAATCAGATATTCCCGGCGGTCTCCCGGGCCGAGATGGGCGCGATGTCGCGGCCCGTGCTGATGATCAGCGGCGGCAATACGGCGGCGGTGCATCGCCTGGTCGACCCGGAACTGGAGCGGGTGCTCGGAAATGCCGAGCGAATCGTGGTTGAGGACGGCTCGCATGATATGTGCTCCGAGCAGCCGGCGGTCTGCGCCAAGGCAATCCACGACTTCATCGTTCGCAACGCTCGGTAGGCGGCCTAACGCGACCTTTTGCGCGTCATTCGGCAGCGATCGCCTGATATTCCTGCGCAGCGAGATATTTCTCGGCGTCGAGCGCGGCCATGCAGCCGGTGCCGGCGGCGGTGACGGCCTGGCGGTAGATCTTGTCCATGACGTCGCCGCAGGCGAACACGCCCTCGACGCTGGTGCGCGTCGTGCCCGGCTCGACCCGGATGTAGCCGTCCTCATCGAGATCGACCTGTCCCGCGAACAGCTCGGTCGCCGGCTTGTGACCGATCGCGACGAAAGCCCCTTCGACATCGACCCGGCTGATCTCCCCGGTGCGGCGGTTGCGGATATCGAGTCCGACGAGCGCCTCCGGATCGCCGCCGCCGACGAATTCGACGACCTCCGAATCCCAGATCACCTTGATCTTCTCGTTGGCGAACAACCGGTCCTGGAGGATTTTCTCTGCCCGCAGGCTGTCGCGGCGATGGATCAGGGTGACGTCGTGGCTGTGGTTGGTGAGATAGAGCGCTTCCTCGACGGCAGTATTGCCGCCGCCGATCACCGCCACCTTCTTGCCGCGATAGAAGAATCCGTCGCAGGTTGCGCAGGCCGAGGCACCCCTTCCCTTCATATGCTCTTCGGTAGGGAGCCCGAGCCACTTGGCCTGAGCACCGGTCGCGATCACCAAAGCATCGGCGAAATATTGCGTCCCGCTGTCGCCGGTCAGCCGGAACGGGCGGCGCGACAGGTCGACGCTGGCGATATGGTCCCAGACGACCTTGGTGCCGACATGCTCGGCCTGGGCCTGCATCTCCTCCATCAGCCACGGACCCTGGATGACGTCCCGGAACCCCGGATAGTTCTCGACGTCGGTGGTGGTGGTCAGCTGGCCGCCTGGCTGAATTCCCTGGATGACGATCGGCGACAGGCCCGCGCGTGCCGCGTAGATCGCCGCCGTATAGCCGGCGGGGCCTGATCCAAGGACGGCGAGGCGGGTGGAAATGCTGTTGCTCATGATGTTCCGATTTAGCGATGCATGAGGATTAAACCAGCCGCGACTGCTTGACCGCGGCCTCGATGAAGCCGGCGAACAAGGGGTGCGGATCGAACGGCCGGCTCTTCAATTCCGGATGGAACTGGACGCCGACGAACCAGGGGTGATCGGGGCGTTCCACGATCTCCGGAAGCTGGTCGTCGGGCGACATTCCCGAAAACAGCAGGCCGGTGCTTTCGAGCGCCTCGCGATAGTGAACGTTGACCTCGTAGCGGTGGCGGTGACGCTCGCTGATCATGTCGGTGCCGTAAATCGAGCGGACGACGCTGTTGCCGTCGAGCTTCGCGGGATAGGCGCCGAGCCGCATCGTCCCGCCGAGGTCGCCGCCCGCGGCGCGTTTCTGCAGCCCCTCCTCGCTCATCCACTCGGTGATCATTCCGACCACGGGCTCCGCGGTCTCACCGAACTCGGTCGTGGAAGCCTCCTCGATCCCGGCCAGGTTCCTTGCGCCTTCGATGCACGCCATCTGCATGCCGAGGCAAATTCCGAAGAAGGGGATGTCGCGTTCGCGCGCGAATTTCACGGAGGCGATCTTGCCCTCGCTGCCGCGCTCGCCGAACCCGCCGGGGACCAGGATGCCGTGCAGCGGCTCCAGCTCGGCAACGATGTCGGATTCGGGATGCTCGAACAGCTCGGCGTCGATCCACTGGATCCTGACCTTGGCGCGATTGGCGATCCCGCCATGGACCAGCGCCTCGCGCAGGCTCTTATAGGCGTCGGGAAGGCCGACATATTTGCCGACGACGCCGATCGTCACCTCGCTGTCGTAATGGTCGATGCGATCCATGATCTCGCGCCAGCGGGTGAGATCGGGTGCCGGCGCATCGTCGATCCGGAAGGCGCGAAGCACTTCGTCGTCGAGCCCGGCCTCATGATATTGCAGCGGGACGTCGTAGATGTTGCGCGCGTCGAGCGCCGGGATCACCGCCGATTTGGGCACGTTGCAGAAGAGCGCGATCTTCTCGCGCTCGCTGTCGGGCAGCGGCCGGTCGCAGCGGCACAGCAGCACCTCGGGCTGGACGCCGAGGCTGGAAAGCTCGCGCACCGACTGCTGCGTCGGCTTGGTCTTGAGCTCGCCCGCGGCGTTGATCCAGGGGACAAGCGTGGTGTGGACGCTGACCGTCTGGTCGCGGCCGAGATCGTTCCTCAGCTGGCGGATCGATTCGATGAACGGCAGGCTTTCGATGTCGCCGACCGTGCCGCCGATCTCGCAAATCACGAAATCGACGTCGCCGGTGTCGGCCACCGCGAATTCCTTGATTGCATTGGTGACGTGCGGGATCACCTGCACCGTCGCGCCGAGATAGTCGCCGCGCCGTTCCTTGGCGATGATGTCGCGATAGATGCGGCCGGTCGTGATATTGTCCGATTGCTTTGACGAAACGCCCGTGAACCGCTCGTAATGGCCGAGGTCGAGGTCGGTCTCCGCCCCGTCGTCCGTCACATAGACCTCGCCGTGCTGATAGGGCGACATCGTGCCGGGATCGACATTCAGATATGGGTCGAACTTGCGGATGCGGACCTTGTAGCCGCGCGCCTGGAGGAGCGCCCCGAGGGACGCCGAAAGAAGCCCTTTGCCAAGCGATGAAACCACGCCGCCGGTGACGAAAATGAACCGCGCCATGGGAGTTGGGGCTTAGGGGGATTGCGGCCGGGGACGCAAGCCGGGCGACGAAAAAAACCTGGGGACTTACTGTCCGGCGCTGCGCGATGCAGCCGGCCTATTGCGCGAGCGGAACCGCTGGGGATTGCTGGTTCTGGGGATTCTGCTGCGGAGTTTCCGGTGCTGCCGGCGGCGCCGTCTGCTCGACCGGGGTCGTCTTGCCGGCGAGCGAGGTGTCGACCTTGGCCGGCTCCCGTGAAACGCCGGCGATCGCCGCCATGGCGATCGACAGGATGACGAAGGTGCCGCCCAGGATCGCGGTCGAGCGCGTCAGGAAATCGGCCGCGCCGCGCGCGGTCATGAAGCCCGACGAGCTTCCGCCGACACCGAGACCGCCGCCTTCCGAGCGCTGCATGAGGATCACGGAAACCAGGGCGGCTGCGACAAGCGCCTGAACGATCAGCAAGAATGCGAACATGACGAACTTTCGAAAAAAGCTTCGCCGGCGACTTAGGCGAAGGCGGCGGCGCCTTCAACCGCTGCGGCCGCTGCGGCGACGATGGGCATGAAATCCGCGGCCTTGAGGCTCGCACCGCCGACCAGGGCACCGTCCACGTCGGCGATGCGGAAAATTTCGGCGGCGTTGCTGGCCTTGACCGAGCCGCCGTAGAGAATCCGCATCGATCCTCCATCCTCGCCGAAGCGATCGGCAAGCCGCCCGCGAATGGCGGCGTGCATCTCGGCAATTTCGTCGAGCGTCGGGATCTTGCCTGTTCCGATCGCCCAGATCGGCTCATAGGCGATCGCCAGTTCCGCGTCCCCCTCGAGCCTGTCGGGCAGCGAACCGTCGAGCTGTTCCAAGACCGTCTCCACAGCCGCGCCTGCTTCGCGCGCCTGCAGGCTCTCGCCGACACAGAGGACGACGGTCAGCCCCGCCGACAGAGCCGCGGCGGCCTTGGCCTTCACCTCAGCGTCGGTCTCGCGCTGCGCGTCCCGGCGCTCGCTGTGGCCGACAATCGTCAGGGCCGCGCCGGCATCGATCAGCATCGCGGCCGAGGTGCAACCGGTGTGCGCGCCCTTGTCCGCATGATGGACGTCCTGCGCGCCGATGGGAAAGCCGGGCACCGCCCGCGCTGCGCGCTCGATCAGGATCGCGGGCACGCACAATGCGACGTCGACCTGCGGATAATCGCGCGCCGCGGCGGCAATCGCCGCGATCTCGTCGAGGTCCGACGAGAGCCCATGCATCTTCCAATTGCCCGCGACCAGTTTCCGAAGCGCCATTCTTCACCCCTTTCGCGCCGCCCCTAGCCGCGCGGCTTGATGCATTCCACCCTCCCTCCTAAAGCAGGCGCCGCTTCCACATTCGCACCGGGACCCCGATGCTCTCCTTCTTCCGCCGCGCCTCCAAATCGAAAATCGGAACCATGGTAATGGGCCTCGTGCTGCTCGCCATCGTCGCCGGTTTCGCCGTCGCCGATCTCTCCAGCTTCGGCACCGGGAACGTCGGATTTGGCATGGGCAGCACGACGCTTGCCGAGGTCGGCGGCGAGAAGATCGACGAAACCGAGCTGAGCAACGCGATGCAGCGGCGTCTGCAGGAAGCGCGGCGGCAGAATCCCGAGGCCGACTATGCGGCGATCGCCGGCGATACCGACGCGATGCTGAGCAGCCTGATCGACCAGCGTGCTCTGATCGCTTTTGCAAACAAGTTCGGCTTCCCGGTTTCCAAACGGCTGGTCGATGCGGAGATCGCCCAAATTCCACAGACTCGCGGGCTCGATGGCCGTTTCAGCGATCAGGCCTATCAGGCCTTCCTCAGCCAACAGCGGCTGACCCACGCCGAGGTCCGGCGAATCCTCGCGGCCGGGATCTTGCAGCGCATGGTCCTCACCCCGGTCGCGGCCAGTCCCCATGTTTCGGTCGGGATGGCGCGGCCATTCGCTTCGATGATGCTCGATTCGCGCGAGGGCGAGGCGGCGCTGATCCCGGTCGACGCGTTCCGCGCCGGGCTCAGCCCCAGCGCGCAGGACCTCCAGGCCTTCTACACCGCCAACCGGCGCCGCTACATGGTGCCCGAGCAGCGCGTGCTGCGAATCGCCAGGGTCGGCGCTGAACAGGTCGCGTCGGTGACCGCGTCCGACCAGGAGATCGCCGCTTATTACAACGCCAACCGGGCCGAATATGGCGCGAGCGACACCCGTTCGATCACGCAAGTGGTGGTGCAGGACCAGGCCACGGCCAACGTGATCGCGCAGCGCGCAAAGAGCGGCGCCAGCCTCGCCGCGGCCGCCGCTCCGGCGGGCACCAATGCCGCGTTGACGACGCTCAGCGACCAGAGCCGCGAGGCATATGCTTCGATCGCAGGCGCCGGGGCCGCGGCAGCCGTGTTCGGGGCCGGCTCGGGCGCGGTGGTCGGACCGGTGCAGTCGGATTTCGGCTGGATCGTCGCCAAGGTCGATGCGGTCAAATCCTCGGCCGGCAGGAGTCTCGCTCAGGTCCGGGGCGAGATCGCGGCCAAGCTCACCGCCGAAAAACGGCGCCAGACGATCGAGGATATCGTCGACAAGGTGCAGAACCTGATCGACGAAGGCAGCAATTTCACCGAGGCCGCGGCTGCTGCGAATCTTTCGGTGACAACCACTCCCCTGATCACTGCCAGCGGGGCCTCGCGGACCGACGGCGGGTATAAATTCCCCGCCGAGCAGGCGCCGGTGCTGAAGACGGGCTTCGAGATTGGCCCCAACGACCCGCCGGAGATCGTTTCGCTGGGCGAAGACAAGGGCTATGCGATTGTCTCGCCCGGCCAGATCGTCCCGGCGGCGGCCGAGCCGCTCGAGCGTATCCGCGACCGCGTAACCGCCGACTGGATCAACGATGAAGCGACAAAGCGCGCCCGTGCCGCCGCGCAGCAGGTTTCGGCAAGGGCGAGCGGAGGCGCGTCGATGAGCGATGCCCTCAAGGCCGTGCAAAGGCCGCTTCCTCCCGCGCAGCCGGTCGCCGCGCGCCGGATCCAGATCGCGACCGCCCAGGGTCCGGTGCCCGCACCGCTGAGGATGCTCTTTTCGCTGCCGACCGGCAAAAGCGGCGTGGAAGCCGACCCGCAGGGCCGCGGCTTGTATGTCGTCAAGGTGACCAAGGCGGTTCAGGGCAACGCCCTGCTCCAGCCGGGCCTCATCACGCAGATGCAGAACGAGCTCAAGGAACCGCTCTCGCAGGATTATGCGAGCCAGTTCCTCGCGGACCTGCGCAAGTCGCTCAAGGCCCGGCGGAACGACAGCGCGGTCCAGGCCTTCAAGACCCGGCTCGTCAGCGGCGGCAGCTGATCGCTTGACGAAAATCACTTTGTTGCCTACACGTTCCCCGTTCGTTCTTCGGGGGAGTGACGCCGATGCTGACCGCCAAGCAACGTGAGCTTCTGCTGTTCATAGACCAGCGGCTGAAAGAGAGCGGGATCAGCCCGAGCTTCGACGAGATGCGCGAGGCGCTCGACCTCAAGTCCAAATCCGGGGTCCACCGCCTCATCTCGGCGCTGGAGGAGCGGGGATTCATTCGCCGGCTGCCCAACCGCGCGCGCGCGCTCGAAGTCGTTCGCCTGCCCGAAGCGCGGAGCAGCGAGGGCGGGACGGTTACGCCCATCCGCCCCGCCGTGCCGGCGGCAGCGAACGATACGCTGGACATCCCGCTGCACGGACGGATTGCCGCCGGTACTCCGATCGAGGCGCTGCAGGGAACCGAGAGCTTCGCCGTCCCCGCCGCTTTGCTCGGCCCGGGCGAACATTATGCTCTCGAGGTCGCCGGGGATTCGATGGTCGACGAAGGCATTCTCGACGGCGATTTCGCGCTGATCCGCAAGGTCGATTCGGCGCGCGATGGCGAGATCGTGGTTGCGCTCATCGACAATGAGGAAGCGACTTTGAAGACCTATCGGCGCGAGGGGCGGATGATCCGCCTCGACCCGGCCAACAGCCGCTACGAACCGCAGCGCTACGACGAAGCGCGGGTCCAGATCCAGGGTCGCCTGGCCGGACTGATCCGGCGCTATTGAGAGTGGCGGAAGCGCGAATCGACTATGTCGAGTTGCCGAGCGCGACCGCGCATGAGCTGACCCGCGCCTTTTACGCCAGGGCGTTCGGCTGGGACTTCAGCGATTACGGCCCGACCTATTCGGCGACGACCAACGGCGCGACCGACGTCGGGCTCCAGGGCGATCCGTCGGACGCTTTATCGGCGCCTCTCCCGATCGTCCGGGTCGATGACCTCGAGGCCGCCTTTGATGCGGTGAGCAAGGCCGGCGGCGTGATTGCCAAACCGATCTTCAGCTTTCCGGGCGGCCGGCGCTTCCACTTCATCGACCCGTCGGGAAGCGAGCTCGCCGTGTGGAGCCCGGACTGACCCTTATTCCGCGGTGGTCGGATCGATGGTCGAGCGGACCTGGCTGATCTTATTTGCCGGAAAGCCGCCCCGCTCGGCATGCTCGCGAATGATCTGCTCGTTGGGCGCGCGGTAGATGCAATAGATCTTGTCGTCGGTGACGTAACTGTGGACCCACTGGATCTCGGGCCCGAGGTCCTTAAGAACCGAACAACTGGTCTGTGAAGCGCCTTTGAGCTCGTCGCGGCCAAGCCCGCCGACACCCGGCATTTCGCGTTCGATCACATATTGCGGCATCGCCCATCTCCCTCGTCCACGAAGCTGCGGCCATAGACGATATCACCTTCCCCGTCACATCCGCCACGGGTGCCGACCGATTCGCTCCGCGACGGTATCGACCCGAGGCTGATCGCCGAGATAGATCGCAAGGCCGCCGGTCCGGCGCAGCGCTGGCGCGTCGAGCTTGAGCCAGCGCGGAACGCAGCCGCGCGGAAGGAAGCGGTCGGAAACGACGATGTCCGCCTGCGCGCAGGCGCTGGTCAATTCGGTCCATTCGATCCGCGTCGACGAGCGCGTCGCAAGCAATCGCCATTCTGACCTCCCCTTGCGAACCACCGTCGTGCAGGCATCGCGCGAGCAATCGGTTCTGCGCTGCCCGGCAAGCGCCTCAGGGTCGCCGTCGAAACCGGCAGTCTCGGCAAAAAGGCTGCGGACATAGTCGCCGGCGCGGTCGCGCAGCAGCAGCGGGACGCCCTGCTCGACCACCGCGACATGCCGGCCATCGCCGGTTACGAGAATATCCGGCGTCGGGGATTGCACCGCGGCCGCCGCACCCAGCGCAATCGGTCCCAGGCCGAGCAGCCGGATTCGAGTCGTCCAAAGGCACAACCACAGTCCGCCGACAACCATCAGCGCCAGCGCCCAAACCGGCATCGAGGGCAGCATGGCTACCGCGCCGCGCGCGTTAGACACGGCATGCGCGAGGTCGAGCAGAAGGCCGAGCGCCAAGCCGCACAGCCACCACAAGGGTTTGCCAAGTCCGACGAGGTCGAGCAGCAGCGCCCCCGCCTCGAGCGGCATGATCACCAAGGTCGTCAACGGAATGGCGATGAGGTTGGCGGCGACGCTGTACAGTCCCGCTTTATGGAAATGGTAGAGCGCGAGCGGCGTCAGCGCGAGCTCCACCGCAAGGCCGGTCGCCGCCAGCGCGGCCAGTCCGCGCCCCCAGCGCAGCAGCACGTGTTCGTCCCGCCGCTGCAGATGCCGGCGCGCCCAGGGCGAGGCGTGGAGCGTGACGATGGCGGTAACCGCCGCGAAGCTGAACTGGAAGCTGGGCGTCGGCAGGACTTCCGGTCGTACAACCAGGACGATGAGGGCCCCGACCGCGACCAGGCGGAGGCTGATCGCGTCGCGGCCAAGGGCGATCCCGGCCAGGACGAGCAAAGCGGCGATACAGCTTCGCACCGTCGGCACCTGCATGCCGGTCAGCACGGTATAGCCGATTCCGGCCAACGCCCCTGCCCCCGCAGCGACGAGCATCAGGTTGCAGCGCAAGGCGAGCCACTCGCTGAGCGCGAACAGGCGCAGGGTGACCAGCATGGCAAGACCAACGACGGCAGCAATGTGCAGCCCGCTGACGGCGAGAAGGTGGGCCAGGCCGCTGCGCCGCATCGCCTCCGCATCGGCTTCGCTGATCGCACTTTTGTCGCCGGTCGCCAGCGTCGCGGCGATCGTCCCCGGCGGCCCGGGAAGCCGTTCGCGGACGTGGCGGCCGAGCCGCTCGCGCGCGGCTGCAACCCCCTGCGCCCGCTCCGGCTGGGTTACGGTCACCGGGCCAAGCGTCCGCCCGACCGCGCCGATGCCGCGAAACCAGGCATCGCGCGCGAAATCGTGCGTTCCGGGCAGAGCCATCGGCGGGGGCGGCGCGAGGCGTGCGCGAATCGTAAGTTCTGCCCCTGCGGCGACCCCTGCGGGCGCCGTTTCGGCCTTGGTCGAGACCCGCACCCGCGGCGGCAGAGTCGGATCCGCCGGCGACAGCAAGAGCCGGACATCGCCCCTGGCGATCAGCGGCTCGACCGATTCCACCCGCGCCGAGAAGGTGACGACGCGCGGCCGCTCCAGCCTCGGCTGGGCAACCAGCTGCGACCGCGCCCAGACCCAAGAGCAGCCCAACAGCACTGCAAGACCGAACCAGCCGGCAGCCCGCTCCAGCCGTCCCGCGCGGGCGGCGAAGCCCGCGGCCGCAAGGGCGCCCGCGAAGCACATCACGGCCAGCCACTGGCCCGGATGGCCGAGCGCGAACCACAGGCCGATGCCCGTGCCGAAGCCGATCACGAACCAGGGCGGAAGCTGCGCGCGCTCGGCCTCCAGGAGCCGTTCAAGCCCCTCGCGAGCCGCGGAAAACCGCGCCTTCCAAAAGCCCCGAGCACGCTGTGGAAGAGCAGCTTCCCCTATGTTAGGGGCGCTCGTCCATTGCATTGCAGCATGAACAAGAGAGGAAAGCGCGCCTCAGCGCAAGCATGAGTTCACGTTCCCCCGATTCACGGCCGATCGTCACCCGCTTCGCCCCCTCCCCGACCGGATTCCTTCATATCGGGGGCGCTCGAACCGCCTTGTTCAACTGGCTCTATGCGCGCCATCACGGCGGCAAGTTCCTGCTGCGCATCGAGGACACGGACAAAGCCCGCTCGACGAAGGAAGCCATTGACGCGATCCTCGACGGCATGCGCTGGCTCGGCCTCGATTGGGACGGCCACGAATATTATCAGTCGCAATTCTGGGCGCGGCACGCCGAAGTCGCCCACCGCCTTCTCGAGCGCGGCGCCGCCTATCGCTGCTGGATGAGCCAGGACGAGCTCGCTGCCCAGCGCGAAAAGGCCCAGGCGGAGAGGCGACCGTTCCGGATCGACAGCCGCTGGCGCGATTGCAGCGAGGAAGGCGACGGGCCGTTCGTGATCCGGCTGAAGGCATCGCGGGAGGGCGAGACCGTCATCGACGACCAGGTGCAGGGCAAGGTCACGGTCCAGAACAGCGAAATCGACGACTTCATCCTGCTCCGCTCGGACGGCACTCCTACCTACATGCTGGCCGTCGTCGTCGACGACCATGACATGGGTGTAACCCACGTGATCCGCGGCGATGATCACCTCAACAATGCCTTCCGCCAGCTGGCGATCATCCGCGCCATGGGCTGGCCCGAGCCCACCTATGCGCACGTGCCGCTGATCCACGGGCCCGACGGCGCCAAGCTCAGCAAGCGCCACGGCGCGATGGGGGTGGATGCCTATCGCGACGAGCTCGGCATGCTCCCTGAAGCTGTGTTCAACTATCTGCTCCGCCTCGGCTGGGGCCATGGCGACGACGAAATTATCAGCCGCGAACAGGCGGTCGAATGGTTCGACCTCAACCATGTTGGCAAGTCGCCGTCGCGCTTCGACTTCAAGAAACTCGAGAACCTCAACGGCCATTACATCCGTGAGGCCGACGATAGTCGCCTCGCCGACCTCGTCGCTCCTCGGTTGCGCCTCGACGACGAGCAAAAAGGCCAGCTTTTGCGCGCCATGCCCGAACTCAAGACTCGCGCCCATTCGCTCAACGATCTCGCCGACGGCGCACATTTCCTGTTCGCAAGGCGCCCGCTCGAGCTCGATGCTGCGGCCGCCGCCCTGGTCACCGACGAATCCCGTCCGCTGCTGGCTGCGGCGCACGAGAAACTCGCTGCACTTGCGAAATGGGACACCGGCTCGTTAGAGGCGGCTATCCGTGAGGTCGCCGAGAGCGCTGCGGTCAAGCTCGGCAAGCTTGCCCAGCCGCTCCGCGCCGCCCTCACCGGGCGGACGACTTCGCCCGGGATCTTCGATGTACTCGCCTTGCTGGGCCGGCAAGAAAGCCTCGCCCGCATCGCCGACCAGATGGAGCCGAACGCATGACCGACAAGTCCGTCTCGATGAATATGCCGGGCGGGAGCTTCGACTACCCGGTTCTGGACGGTTCCGTCGGGCCCGAAGTGGTCGATATCCGCAAGCTCTACGGTCAGACCGGCATGTTCACCTACGATCCCGGTTTCACCTCGACCGCCAGCTGCCAGAGCGCGATCACCTACATCGACGGCGAGAAAGGCATCCTCCTTCATCGCGGCTATCCGATTGACCAGCTGGCCGAGCAGTCCACCTTCATGGAGGTCGCCTACCTGCTGCTCCATGGCGAGCTGCCTAAGAAGGCCGAGCTCGAGACCTTTACCTACACGATCAGCCGCCACACCATGCTGCACGAGCAGCTTGCGACCTTTTACCGCGGGTTCCGCCGCGACGCGCACCCGATGGCGATCATGTGCGGCGTGGTTGGCGCGCTCAGCGCCTTCTACCACGACAGCACCGACATCACCGATCCCGAGCAAAGGATGATCGCCTCGCACCGGCTGATCGCAAAAATGCCGACGATCGCGGCGATGGCGTTCAAATATTCGATCGGCCAGCCCTTCATGTATCCCGACAACTCTTTGTCCTACACCGGGAATTTCCTGCGCATGACGTTCGGCGTGCCGGCCGAGCCGTATGTCGTGAACCCTGTCGTCGAGCGGGCGATGAGGCGCATTTTCATCCTCCACGCCGATCATGAGCAAAACGCCTCGACCTCGACCGTCCGCCTCGCCGGCTCCTCGGGCGCCAACCCCTTTGCCTGCATCGCCGCCGGAATCGCGTGCTTGTGGGGCCCGGCCCACGGCGGCGCCAATGAGGCCGCGCTCAACATGCTGCGCGAGATTGGCCGGCCCGAGCGCATCCCGGAATATATTGCCCGGGCCAAGGACAAGGACGACCCGTTCCGGCTGATGGGCTTCGGGCACCGCGTCTACAAGAATTTCGACCCTCGGGCGAAGGTGATGAAGCAGACCGCCGACGAGGTGCTGAAGGAACTCAACATCTCCGACCCGGTGCTCGACACCGCCAAGGAGCTCGAGCGGATCGCGCTCAGCGACGATTATTTCGTCGAGAAGAAGCTTTACCCCAATGTCGATTTCTATTCGGGCATCATCCTCAATGCGATCGGCTTCCCGACCGACATGTTCACCGCACTCTTCGCGCTCGCCCGCACCGTCGGCTGGGTCGCGCAATGGAACGAGATGATCGCCGATCCAGACCAGAAGATCGGCCGCCCGCGCCAGCTCTACACCGGCCATCCGCAGCGCGATTACGTGCCGGTCGACCGCCGCTAGACGGCCGGCAATTCCAACGTGAAGCGAGCCCCCTCACCGGGGCTGCTCTCGACCAGGATGTCCCCGCCCATCGAGCGCGCCAGCCGGCGCGAAATGGCAAGTCCCAGCCCGGTGCCGGATTCGCTACTCTGGGCCCGCTCGAACCGCTCGAAGATGCGCTGCTGGTCGGCCGGGGCAATTCCGGGCCCCTGATCCGCAACCGTGACCGAGGCCATTCCGCGACCAGTCGCGAACCCGACCTCGACCGCGCCGCCTTCGGGCGAATAGCGGATCGCGTTGACCATCAGATTGACGAGGATCTGGATTACCGCCCGCTCCTCGCCGCGCGCACGCAGCGGCCCGGCCTCGGTGAGCCGGATCGTCACGCCGCGCTCCTCAGCCGAGGATTCGAGCATGACCACCGCCTCGCCCGCCAGTGATGCGAGGTCGATCACGCGGTGCTGTTCACCCGGGTCACGGCTCATCGTCGTCAGCACCGACAGCAAATGCCGCGCCGCGGCGGCAATGTCGTTGCCATAGCTCGCATAGTCGCTGCGCAAGGGCCCTTCGGCGCGATCGGTTATCCGGGCCGCGCTTTCGATGATCCGATCGAGCGGCGAACGAAGCATGTCGTCGAGCGACTGGTCCAGCAGCGGCGCCATCCCCGGCGCGGCCTCGGGCGCCTGCTCCGCGGGCTCGGCGGTCCCGCGGAAGCCGGCGAAACTCCCGTCGCTGGCGCTGACGGCCTTTGCCGACAAAAGGACCAGCCGCTCGGAATTCACGCGCCCGCGCGCCCGCTGGCCGGAAAAGTCGCGCCTTGCGCCAAGCCCGGCAAGAAGCGGCATCTCGCCGCCTTCGCCTTCCTCGAGCCGGAACAGGCGCGTCAGCGGCTGCCTCGCGGCCTCGGCGGGGTCGATCCCTGCGAGCTCGGCAAGGTCGCTCGAAATCTCGATCAGGCGCAGCTCTTCGTCGGTTGCCCACTCGAACCGCGCGCCGCCGCTCTGCTCGCCGGCGCCGTTGCCGCCGAGCAGGACCGCCAGCCTGGGTCCAGAGGCGGGCCGTTCGACCCAATTATCCAGGGAAAGCAGGACGTCATCGCCCTGCGGCGTAGCCTGTACCCAAAGCTCGACGTCCCGGTCGCTCGCAGCGGCAATTGCGGGGCGAAACACGCTTGTCCCCAACGTCCGCGCGAGCCTCGCCACGGCGGCCACCTGCGGCAGCGCCAGCTGCTCGCCGAGCGACGATCCGGCATCGCGCTGCAGAGCTTCCAGCTCCGCATCCGCCTCGACCAGTCGGCCGGCCGAGTCGAGCCGGCCGTGGACGATGCGCGGCTCAGAGGGCGCGCTTGCCACGTTTCGCTACTTTGCTTGCTGAAGCGCGATACTCGGCGGGTGCCGCCAGCCAATTACGTGCTGCTTCCAGCTCTCCATCGGTAATCCCGTCGAAGAGGCGCAGGGCGGAAGGAGCATCGTCGATCCCCAGCAGGTCCCCCACTCCAGCGAGCAGCGCCGCAGCCGCCGGACGCGACACGCGGGCCATGCGCAAGACGGCAACGAACCGACCGGGAACGCCGGACGTCAGCTCGTCGAAGGCGGTCACCACATCAAGGCCAGCACGGCGCGCGATGACGTGCGCGATCAGTCCAGCATCGCCCTCCTGAACAGCAGCGCCGAGCAGATCGTCGCCCAGCGCGCCGGCCTCGTCGAGAAGTCGGACAAGGTTGGCGGTCAGCGTATCGAGGGCGCGCGCGGGGTCGAGGCCCGCGATCACCTGCCTTGCCGCTTCGCACAGTGTCGAATCGGTGGTTGCCGCCCCGTGTGCGGCGATGATCTCGCTGCGCAGCGTTGCCGCGACCGCATGGACCAGCGAGGAGGCGCTTGCCGGCGGCAGGTCTTGAAGCGATGCGACGCATTGGCCAAACCGGTCGCGGCGGCGGCCCCGGGCGAGGATCAGGGCCATGGCGGCGGCAGAAACGGCACCGTTCTCGTGGCTGACGAAGCCTTGAACGGTCCTCGCTTCGCGTCTTCCACTGCGGGCGGCAGCGGCGGTCGCGATACGCTCCTCATCAGCGCGGCGCAGCAACAAGGCGATTAGCCCCGGCTCGTCGAGAAGCCCGCAATTGCGCAGGGTTTCCACGCGTTCGCCGAATGCAACGTCATTTGCGGGCACCAGCGCCGTAGGGAGAAGCGCTGTCAATTCGTCGGCAATGTCGCCGATCAGGCAATTCAGCATCGCCGTCATCAGCGCCCGCTCCTGCTCCGTCAGGCGCTGCGCAGGATCGAGGAAGAAATCGACGCGGACCGTGGCCAGCCGCTCGCTCCCCGCGGTGCACGCGGATGCGCTGCGCTCGCCTGCCGAAGCAGCGATCGGCCATTCTTCCGGCATCATCGCCCGGCGGTTTATCGGACCGGGGTTAACTTCGCGTCAACTGACTGCGTTATGCCGAACCCGTTGAAGGAGGAGGAAGCTCAGCGCCGCATAGGCGAGCATCGCCAGCAGGTAGGCCGTCCAGCTTCCGGCAAGGGCGAAGGGCACGGCGGCGAAGATCGCGTTGCGCCGCGAAAACAGCCATTGCTCGTTGCCGCCAGGCATCGAAGCCTGCTCGATTCGCGCCGCCTCGGCAAAAACGACCGTGGAAAGCGCCGTGACCATCGCGCCCCATCCGCTGTTGTGCTGCCATTCCCACCATCCGAGCGAGAGCAAGGCGATGCCCGCGAGCGGCCACAGCGCGCGGCGGCTGACGAGGCGCGTCGCCAAAGGCTTGAGCCTCAGCGTCGCAAGGCGCGCGGCGATCAGGTCGAGCGGGGTAGACAGGATCAGGAGAGCCAGGCCGGCGCCGAGCCAGCCGCGGGTGAAGCAGAGTGCGGCGGCGAGTGTCAGCGCGGCTGCCGCCCAGAGCAGCCAGGCGGGACGGACGCCCGTTTCCATCAGCCGCTCGGTCGCGAAATCCTCCGCCAGAGGAAGCACATATCGGCTTGCCCAGTCGGTCCGGCCGCTGCGCGATGCATGCAACAGGTTTCGCTGGAATTCACCTAGTTGGTCCGGACTTTCGACCAGCAACGTCGCTCCGGCTTCGTCCGACAGCGGAACGCGGCGGGCGCCTTCCTGAAGCGTACGGCGGAGCAAGGTCGACTGGAGATCCCAGTCGCCGAGCATGCGCGCGGTCGAGGCAAGCAGGTTCGCGTCGACCACCGCGACGCCGGCCCAGCGCGCCTCCGCGTCGATTCGTTCGAACTCCAGGTGCCGCTCATCGTCCGGGACGGTACCGACGGCCGGCTCCGCCTCCTCCCCCAGCCGTGCGACCACGTCGACCGGAGCGACGACGCCATCGCCGATCAGCAGGATCATGGATCCGGCCTCGAAGCGGCTGACGGCTTCATTGACGTCGCTCACGGCGATTACGCCGACCCCTTCCAGGCGGAGCCGCTCGAGGGCGTCCTGCAGTGACTGGGGCATGCGCTCGACGACGACAACGATGGGGGCCGCTCCGGCCGCGGCGGCACAGCTGACCTGATATTCGAGCAGCGTTCGCCCGGCGAGCGGGAGCAGCGCGCGCAAGCCGCCGCTGTCATCTTCCTGATAGGCGCCAATCAGCGCGCCGATCGCCATTCCGCGCGTCCTCCCCGCTGTGCCTTCTCTAATCGCTTTCGCCGCCAGTCAAAGGTGGTAAACTGCCGGTTACGATGACACCCACCCCAAAGCGCGCCGAACCCCTGCCACCGGCCAGCGATGCGGCAGAGCCCCTTGAGCTGACGGACCCCGTCGCGGACGAAGGCTCGTTCAAGCAGGAACAGTGGCTCGAGCCGGCCTCCGAACCCAATCCGCGACTCCATGGCACGGGCGGGCGGCAGGTGCTTGCCTGGGGCTTGGCGGTCCTTGCTGCTTTGTGGCTCGCCTTCACCGCCTGGTCGGCGGGGCGCAGCCTTGCGGGGCAGTCTTTGTCCTCGCCCCAGCTGGCGCAATGGGTAGCCATCGCTGCCGGGCCCCTCGCTCTGCTCGGACTGCTGTGGCTGATGTTCGGGCGCACCCGGCGCAAGGAAGCCGAGCGCTTCACTCGCTCGGTGATCGCAATGCGAGCCGAGGCGAGGTCGCTGGAAGTTCTCCTCGAAGTCCTGTCGCAGCGAATCCACGACAGCCGCACCGAGCTGACGATGATCGCCCAGCATTTGATGCAGCTCGGCGACGAGACGACAGGCAAGCTTGGCGGAATCACGCGCGAGTTCGACAGCAGCACCGAAAAGCTTCGCCGCCACGGCGAGGCGCTCGATCGCGCCGCCGAAAGCGCGCGCAACGACGTCGCAGTCCTGCTCGACGACCTGCCGAGGGCCGAGGACAGCGCGCGGCAGCTATCCGAGCAATTGCGCTCGATTGGCAGCCAGTCGGCGGAGAAGACAGCCGAGCTTGGCCGCCACATCAGCGACCTCGCCCACCGCTCGCGCGAGGCCGATCAGCTGATCGCGGAGGCGACCGACCGATTGGCCGCCCGGCTGGCGGAGATCGACAGCGCCGGCGCGAACGCGGCCGCGCGCATTGGGGAAGCGCAAGCCGGCTGCTCGTCAACGCTCGATATATTGCTCGAACGCACGTCGGAGACTCTGGAGCAGATCCGCTCGGGAATCGACGTCCAGGCCGCGGCCGTCGCATCCCTGGTCGAACAAGCCGGCGCGGGCATCGGCAAGGCGGGCGCCGATGCGGCGGAGTCGCTGGCGGCCAACCTCGATCGCGCCAACGACGCGCTTTCCAGCCTTTCGGTGCAGGTCGCGGAGCAGGACCGCGCGTCGCAGCGCATGATCGCCGAGATCGATCGCGGGCTCGCGCTGATCGACCAGAAATTCACCGAGCTTGCCGCCCACGGCGACGAACGCGCGAACCACTTCCTCGAATCGCTCGGCCGGGCGCGGGTCGAGCTCGACACGCTTGCGGCCCAGGCCAGCACCCAGGACGTCGCAATCGGCGCAGTCGCCGAGCGAACGTCGGCATTGCGCGAGAGCGTGGAACGGCTGACAGCCGAGATCCGCGAGAGCCTCGGCACGGCGATCGGCGAAGCCCAGGGCGGCACCGACCGCTTGCTCGAACGCGCAGGCGCGATCAAACCGGAGATCGGTTCGATCCGCGACGCAGCTGTCGAGGCGGACGACCGCCTCACCGCGGCAGCGAGCGAGATCGGACAGCAGCAGGACCGCTTCGCGGCAATGCTCGCGACGGTCGACGACGGCGTCGGCGAGGCTCAATCGAAGCTGGCCGAGCTGGCCGCGACCCTCGCTCAGGTGGAACGCGAAGCGGCCAATCTCAGTGGCGAGACCGGGCCCGCGCTGGTCGCGTCTTTGGTCCAGGTGAAGGAAGCGGCAGCGCATGCGGCGCAGCGCGCTCGCGAGGCCATCGAGAGCGTCATCCCTGAGACTGCCGGCAAGCTCTCGGACGAAACTCGCGCGGCGCTGGAGCGCGTGATCCGAGAGAGCGTCGAGGACCGGCTGCGCGAAGTCGAAGGCGTGGCGGCGCGAGCCGTCGAGTCCGCGCGCGCGGCGTCCGATCGGCTAACCCAGCAAATGCTGACACTCGGCCAGAGCGCCGCCGCGCTGGAGGCCCATATCGAGGAAACCGCGAAAGATCAGCGCGAGAAGGACAGCGAGGCCTTTGCCCGCCGAGTGGCGATCCTGATCGACTCGATGCACTCAGCGGCCATCGACGTCGGCAAGATCCTGTCCGACGAAGTCGACGACAAGGCCTGGAACGCGTATCTCAAAGGCAATCGCGGAGTGTTCACGAGGCGCGCGGTGCGGCTGATCGGCGGCAGCGAAGGCCGAGCGATCCGCGCCCACTACGATAGCGACCTGGAGTTCCAGCGCTCGGTCAACCACTACGTCCACGATTTCGAGGCGATGCTTCGCCGCGTGCTTGCCGAGCGCGACGGCGGCATGATCGCGGTTACTTTGATGTCGTCGGACATGGGCAAGCTCTACGCAGCCCTAGCCCACGCGATCGACAGGCGGCGCTGAGCGGCGCTCCCCATCGCTGCGCGATAGGGAGGGGTCTAATGATAAAGATCGAGATCGTCGGGCGTCACCCAGCCGTAGGTCCAGTTCGCATAATAGAGCCCGAACAGCGCCGCGCCGAGCAGCGCCGCCTTGAGGAAGTGTCGTTTGACGTTGAAGCGGTGCGGTGCGCTGTCGGCCTGGCCTGCGACCTTTGGCGCCCCAACCTCCTCGTCGGTCTTCACCCCGAACGGCAGCAGCAGGAACGCGCTCGCCACGAAGAACAGGAAGTAGATCGCGATGATCGACGACAGCTGCATCCTAGCGTGTCACCGGGAGCAGCGTGACATCGACTAGGGGCTTCTTGCCGGTCCAGAGAGTCGCGCAGCGCCGCACGGCCAGGCGGACCGCCTCGCGCGCCTTCTCCTCGTCGCCTCCCGGGCTGTAGGCGCGGGTCGCGGCGTCGGTCGCATCGGCGATGAAATCGTCGCGATCTTCCTCGACCGGGACTCCGAACGGACGGACCAGCGGCGTTCCGGCGAGCGCTCCGTCGCGTCCGACCGGCACCGACACCGTGATCAGACCGCCATAGGCCATCTTGCGCCGCTCGTTCACCGTCGCCCCGTCGGCCGGCAGGATGACGTCGCCGTCGAGCACCAGCTGGCCGACCCGCACCTCGCTTAGCTTTTTCGGCTCGCCCGGAGCGAGGCGGATCACGTCGCCGTTCTTCTGGACGACCGCGTGAGGGACTCCGTGGCCGAGCGCGAGCCGCGCATGTTCGGCGAGGTGACGCGCTTCGCCGTGCACCGGCACGACAATCTCCGGCCGCACCCATTTGTACATCTCGATCAGCTCAGGCCGCCCGGGGTGCCCGGAAACGTGGACGTGGGCCTGTTTCTCGGTGACGATCGTCACGCCGAGATCCGACAGCTGGTTCATGATCCGGCCGATCGCCACCTCGTTCCCCGGGATCACCCGCGAGGAAAAAATGACCGTGTCCCCCTCACCGAGCTTGAGCTCGTGATTGCCGGACGCGATCCGGCCAAGCGCGGCGCGCGGCTCACCTTGGCCGCCGGTGGCGATGATCAGCACCTCTCGCTTGGGCAGCCGCATCGCCTCGTCGAACCCGATGGGCGAGGGAAAATCGCGCAGATAGCCGGTCGCCTGCGCGACCCGCAGGATGCGCTCCAGCGAGCGGCCAGCGATGCACACCTGCCGGCCGGTCTCCTGCGCGACCCGCCCAATGGTCTGCAGCCGCGCAGCATTGGAGGCGAAAGTCGTGACCAGCACCCGCCCCTTCGCTTCACCAACCTTGGCGAGAAGCCCGGCGTGCACGCTTTCCTCGGAGCCAGACAGCTGGTTCTGGAAGACGTTCGTGGAATCGCACACCAAGGCTAGCACGCCGCGGTCCCCGATCTCGGTCAGTATGTCGGTGTCCGGCGCGCTGCCGATCACCGGCGTCTCGTCGATCTTCCAGTCGCCAGTGTGGAAGATGTCGCCGAACGGTGTCTCGATCAGCAGCCCGTTCCCTTCGGGAATGGAGTGCGACAGCGCGACGAAGCTGACCCGAAACGGCCCGAGCTCGATGCTTGCGCCGCGTTCTACGACGTTGAGCTTGACGATGCCGGTCAGGCCTTCTTCCTCGAGCTTGTTGGCGATCAGCCCTGCGGTGAACGGCGTCGCGAATAAAGGCGACTTCAGCTCCTCGGCCAGATAGGGCAGCGCTCCGATATGGTCCTCGTGACCATGGGTCAGGACGATGCCCAGCAACCGCTGCTGCTGATCCTCGATGAACTCGAGGTCGGGAAGGATCAGCTCGACGCCCGGATAGCTGGCGTCGGCGAAGGTCAGGCCTAGGTCGACCATGATCCACTGCCCGCGGCAGCCGTAGAGATTGACGTTCATGCCGATCTCGCCGGAGCCGCCGAGCGCGCAGAAAATCAGTTCTTCGCCTGGGATCATGCCCTCGCCCGCGTCCTCTCGTACAACAGGCTCAAACCCTGGATGGTAAGGTCGGGTTCAATCGCGTCGAACGCGTCGGTGTGCTTGTCGAACAGAGTCGCCAGCCCGCCGGTCGCAACCACCGTGGCCGGTCCCCCGAGCTCGCTCTTCATGCGTTCGACCAGGCCCTCGATCATCGCCACATAGCCCCAGTAGATGCCGATCAGCATCTGGCTTTGCGTGGTGCGGCCTATGACGCTCTTGTCCTGCGGCGCCTCGATGGCGATGCGCGGAAGCTTGGCCGCCGCGCTGACCAGAGCGTCGACCGAGAGGTTGATCCCCGGCGCTATGATGCCGCCTTTATATGCGCCGTCAGCACCGACCAGGTCGAAGGTCGTGGCGGTCCCGAAATCGACCACGATGAGTTCGCCGCCATATTTGGCATGAGCAGCGATGGCGTTGAGCGCACGGTCCGCGCCGACATTGTGCGGCTCATCGACGTCGAGCGCGATCGGCCAGGCTGCAGGCCCCTGCCCCGCGACGATCGGCTCCGCGTGAAAATATTTTTGTCCCAGAACCTCGAGGTTGTGGAGGGCGCGGGGCACGACCGTGCCGATGATCACGCCTTCGACATCGGACTTGGAATAGCCTTCGAGCGCCAGCAACTGGTGCAACCACACCGCATATTCATCGGCAGTCCGCCGCGGATCGGTGGCGATGCGCCAGCGGGCCTTGATCTCGCCACCCTCGACAAGCGCGAAGACGACATTGGTATTGCCGGCGTCGATGGCGAGCAGCATGGGCGCGCTCCTAACCGGCCATCGGGAGGTTCACAACTCGACGTCGGCGGCGCGGACAATGTCGACCATGCCATCGTCGCGGCGCAGGCGCAGCGCGCCGTCGCTTTCCAGCCCGTCGAAACGGCCGCTGACCTTGTCGGTGGGGCCAGCGTGCACAGTCATCCGCGTGCCGAGCGGATGGGCGCGCGCAAGCCACGCCTGTGCGATCAACGCAGGATGGCTCTGCCGCCACAGCTGGAGCAAGCCGGAAAATCGGGTCGCGAGCAAAGGTGCGAACTGCTCGGGGCGGATCGCTCCGCGCAGCGATTCGCACTGCCTGTCGGGAAGCTGTGGCGCAGCCGCGAGGTTGACGCCGAAACCCACCACCACCCGCCCGCCGCTTCGCTCCAGCAGGATGCCGGCAAGCTTCTTTCCGAGCAGCATCAGGTCGTTGGGCCATTTGAGCATTAACGGCTGGCCGGGGCGTACATCGTCGATCGCTTCGGCCAGGGCGAGGCCGGAGACCAGCGCAAGGCTTTGTGCGGGCGGGTCGTCTGCCCGCAGGCTGACCAGGGTGCTGCCAAAAAAATTACCGGGCTCCGAGACCCAGCTGCGCCCCTGCCGCCCGCGGCCGCTGCTTTGCTCCAACGCCACCAGCCAGTCGCCTTCGGCCACGCTCTCGTCGGCAAGCAGATCGGCGTTGGTCGAGCCGGTCTGCTCGACGATGCGGATTCGGCTCAGAAGAGCGCTCCCGCCGCGCGGTCCGACCAGTCACCGATCGGCCCGATCAGCAAATATCCAAGCGGCGAGACGAACAATGCGGCAAGCAGGATCAGCGCGCCCTGCACCGGCTCGCGCGGCCGGGCATAGGGCTCGGCGGGCTCGTCGAAGTACATGATCTTGACGATCTTCAGGTAGTAATAAGCGCCCACCACCGTGCCGACGATCGCGGCTACCGCGAGCGCCACCAGCCCGCTTCCCACGGCGGCGTTGAACACCATCAGCTTGGGCCAGAATCCGAACAAGGGCGGGATCCCGGCGAGGCTGAACATGAAGATGGCGATCGCCGCGGCAAACGCGGGCCGCGTCTGCGATAGGCCGGACAGGCTCATGATCTCCTCGACCGGGCGTCCGTCCTTGTCGCGCATCCACAGCACGCAAAGGAACGCGCCGAGCGTCATCACCACATAGACCGCCATGTAGAACAGCACCGACGAGGCGCCCTGCGGCCCGGCAGCGGCAAGGCCGACCAGCGCGAAGCCGACATTGTTGATCGACGAATATGCGAGCAGCCGCTTGATGTTGGTCTGTCCGAACGCGGCAACCGCGCCGAGAAAGATCGAAGCGAGCGCTGCAAAGATCACGATCTGGCGCCAGGCGTCGGTCGCAGGGCCAAGCGCCTCGATGCACAGCCGCGTCGCAAGAAGCACCGCCGCGACCTTCGGGGCCGACGCGAAAAAGGCGGTGACGGGCGTTGGCGCGCCCTCGTAGACGTCGGGCGTCCACATGTGGAACGGCACGGCACTCGCCTTGAAGGCCAGGCCAGCAAGGACGAAGACAAGCCCGAACAGCAGGCCGAGCGTCGGCGCTTCGCGGCCGAAAGCCGCGGCCAGCCCATTGAAGTTCATCGTGCCGGTAAATCCGTAAAGCAGCGAAATTCCGTAAAGCAGGATGCCGCTCGCAAGCGCGCCGAGTACGAAATATTTGAGACCCGCCTCGGCAGAGCGGTCGTCGCGCCGTCGGTAGGACGCGAGCACATAGGCCGCGAGGCTCTGCAGCTCGAGGCCGACGTAGAGCGAGACCAGGCTGGTGGCGGAAACCATCACGCTCATGCCGATGGTCGCAAAGATGATCAGCACCGCATATTCGCTGCTGTGATCGCTGTCGCGCTCGAACCAGCCTTGGGCGGCGATGATCGCGACCGCCGCGGCGGGGAACATGATCGCCTTGCCGAAGCTCGCGAACAGGTCGGCGCTGAACAGGCCATCGAACACCGGGCCGGCATGCGAGGGCGCGCCGATCAGAGCGACGGTTGCGCCGATCAGGAGCGCGACCGCGAGCCAGCTGGTCAGCGCCGAACCGCGGCGGCCGGCGAAGGCCGCGACCATCATCAGGACGGTGCCTCCGACCGTCAGAATCAGCTCGGGGAGGATGGCGGCGAAGCGATCCATCAGTGCGTGGCTCCGTGATCGAGATGGACGGCGCCCTTGCCGAGCGTCAGCTTGGAATCGCCCGCCGGCGCGACATGCTCGAGCCGCGTGACGAGCCGCCCGATGTCATTGCGGATCGGGCGCAGGAAGCTTTCGGGATAGATGCCCATCCAGAAGACCGCCGCAGCGATCGGCGCAAGCAGCCACCATTCGCGCAGGTCGAGATCCTTCATCGCCGCCGCCTCGGGCGTCCGCGCGACCCCGAAGGCGATGCGCCAGTAGAGCCACAGCATGTAGGCCGCGCCAAGGATGATGCCGGTCGTTGCCACCACGGCCGCCCAGCTCGACGCGTGATAGGTCCCGACAAGGCTCAGGAATTCGCCGACGAAGCCGCTCGTGCCCGGAAGCCCGACGCTGGCCATGGTGAAGACCATGAACAGCAAGGCGAAGCCCGGCATATTGTTCGAAAGGCCGCCGTAACGCGCGATTTCGCGCGTGTGCATCCGGTCGTAGACCACCCCGACGCATAGGAAGAGCGCGCCGGAGACGAGGCCGTGGCTCAGCATCACGATCATCGCGCCCTCGAGCCCCTGGCGGTTCATCGCGAACAGGCCGAAGGTGACGAACGCCATGTGGGCAACCGAGGAATAAGCGATCAGCTTTTTCATGTCGCGCTGAACGAGGGCAACGAGGCTGGTGTAGACGACCGCAATGCCGCTCAGGACGAAGACCAGGGGTAAGAAGGTCGCCGAGCCTTCGGGGAACATGGGCAACGAGAAACGGATGAAGCCGTAGCCGCCCATCTTCAGGAGCACGCCGGCAAGAATCACCGAGCCCGCGGTCGGGGCCTGGACGTGCGCGTCGGGAAGCCAGGTGTGCACTGGCCACATCGGCATCTTGACCGCGAAGCTGGCGAAGAAGGCCAGCCACAGCCACTTTTGCGCATCGACCGGGAAATCATAGGCCATCAGCGCGGGGATCGACGTCGTGCCTGCGGTCATCACCATGTAGAGCATGGCGATCAGCATCAGCACCGAGCCGAGCAGCGTGTAGAGGAAGAATTTGTAGCTCGCCTTGATCCGCTCGGCACCGCCCCAGATGCCGATGATCAGGTACATCGGAATGAGGCCGCCCTCGAAGAAGATGTAGAAGAGGAACAGATCCTGAGCCGCGAAGACACCGAGCATCAGCGCCTCCATCAGCAGGAAGGCGGCCATATATTCCGGCACGCGGCGTTCGATCGCGCGCCAGCTCGCGCCGATGCAGATCGGCATCAGGAAGACGCTGAGCATGATCAGCACCAGCGCGATGCCGTCGATTCCAAGCGCCCAGCTGATTCCGCCGCCGATCGGCAGCCTCTCGACGAACTGCCACTGCGCTCCGTCCGGGTTGTAACCCGCCCACAGCAATGCTCCGAGAGCGAGATCGATCAGGGTCGCTACCAACGCGATCCAGCGCGCCCCGTTGGCCTTTACGAACAGCACGAGCAGCCCCGCGACGAGCGGGACGGCGATCATGATCGAAAGCAAGGGCAGCTGCGCCATCTCGCCGCTCATCGGGCCCACCAGATCGCCCAGCTCGCGGCACCGATCAGGCCGAGCAGCATCACCAGCGCGTAGGAGTAAAGATATCCGGACTGCAGCCGTGCCGTAATCCGGTTGCCGATCCCGACCGCATAGGCCGCGCCGTGCGGGCCGAAGCGGTCGATCGTGCCCTCATCCCCCTGCTTCCAGAACAGCCTTCCGAACCACAGCGAGGGCCGCACGAAAATGCGGTCAAAGAGCTCGTCAAAATACCATTTATTTAGCACAAAGCGGTGCACCGCAGGGAATTGCGCGACGAAGCGGCCGGCAGCCTCGGGTCTGCGGATGTAATTGTTCCAGGCGATCCACAGCCCGGCCAGCATGACGATGGTCGGCGTCAGCTTGACCCACAAAGGAACCTCGTGGGCGGCGTGGGCGAGATGCTGGCTAAACGCGATGGTGCTGCGCCAGAATTCTGAGCCATGCTCGGCACCGACGAAAATGTCGTGGAACAGCTGGCCGGCAAAGATCGCGCCGACGGCCAGCAGCGCGATCGGCACGAGCATGGTGAGCGGGCTTTCGTGCGGATGATAGCCGCCGCTTCCAGTCGGCACCGGGCGTTTGTCGTGGCTGCTGTCGCCATGCTCTTCGTCGGGCGTGTCGTGGTGGCCGTGGAGCGCGTGCTGGACATGTTCCGACGCGCCCCAGCGCGGCGCGCCGAAGAAAGTCAGGAACATCAGGCGCCAGCTGTAGAAGCTGGTCAATAGCGCGGCGAACGCGCCAACCCAGAAGGCGACCGTCCCCGGCACCGACCCGCTCGCCCAGGCGCTCTCCAGGATCGCATCCTTCGACCAGAAACCGGCAAAGCCCACCGCGCCCACGCCGACGCCGGTGATTGCGAGCGTGCCGATCACCATCACCCAGAAGGTGATCGGGATCTCTTTCCTCAAGCCGCCGTAATAGCGCATGTCCTGCTCGTGGTGCATCGCGTGGATCACGCTGCCCGCGCCGAGGAACAGCAGCGCCTTGAAGAAGGCGTGGGTGAAAAGGTGGAACATCGCCGCGCCATAGGCGCCGATGCCCGCTGCGAAGAACATGTAGCCGAGCTGCGACATGGTCGAATAAGCGATCACCCGCTTGATGTCGTTCTGCGCGGTGCCGATGGTGGCGGCAACGAGGCAGGTCGCAGCGCCGACGTAAGTGACCACGTGCAGCGCGACGACGCTGGTCTCGAACATCGGCGACAGGCGGCAGACCATGAACACGCCCGCCGTGACCATGGTCGCGGCGTGGATCAAAGCGCTGACCGGGGTCGGACCCTCCATCGCGTCGGGAAGCCAGGTGTGGAGGCCGAGCTGGGCCGATTTGCCCATCGCGCCGATGAACAGGAGGATGCAGAGCAGCGTCATCGTGTCGACGCGAAGCCCGGCGAAGCCGATCGTCCCGCCGGCCATGCCCGGCGCGGCGGCGAGGATCTCCGGGATCGACACCGTTCCGAACACCAGGAAGGTGCCGAAAATGCCGAGCGAGAAGCCGAAATCGCCGACCCGGTTGACGACGAACGCCTTGAGCGCCGCCGCATTGGCCGAGGGCTTGTGGTACCAGAAACCGATCAAAAGGTAGGACGCGAGCCCCACGCCTTCCCAGCCGAAGAACATCTGGACCAGGCTGTCGGCGGTGACCAGCATCAGCATCGCGAAGCTGAACAGCGACAGATAGGAGAAGAAGCGCGGCTGGCCGGGGTCTTCGGCCATATAGCCCCAGCTATACAGGTGCACGAGGCTGGAGACGGTGGTCACCACCACCAGCATCACCGCGGTCAGCGCATCGACGCGAAGCGCCCAGTCGACGGTCAGGGTGCCCGACTGGATCCAGGTCAGGACCGGTACGACCGTCGCCTCGGCATCGCCGGCGACATAGTCGAGGAAGATCGGCCAGCTGAGCAGCGCGCCGATGAACAGCGAGCCGGTCGTAATCGCTTTTGCCGCGGTCGCGCCGATCCACCGCCCGAACAGGCCGGCGACGATGGCGGCGATCAGCGGCAGGAAGACGATGAGAAGAACCGGATGCATCGTCACCCCCGCATCCGGTTGACGTCGTCGACCGCGATCGAGCCGCGGCGGCGGAAGAAGATGACGAGGATGGCGAGGCCGATCGCAGCCTCGGCCGCGGCGACGCACAGCACGAACATCGCCAGCACCTGTCCGGCGAGGTCGCCGAGATAGGCCGAGAAGGCGACGAGGTTGATGTTGACCGCGAGCAGGATGAGCTCGATCGCCATCAGCATCAGGATGACGTTGCGGCGGTTGAGGAAGATGCCGAGCACGCCGATCGTGAACAGCACCGCGGCAACGGTCAGGTAATGGTAGAGGCCGATCACAGCTCGACCCCCTGCCCGACGCCTGGGTTTTCGAGCTTGACCGCCTCGCCCGGCCGCCGCCGGATCTGCTTGGAAATGTTGGGCGTGCGCAGGTCCCCGCGGCTGCGGTGGGTAAGCACGATCGCACCGACCATCGCGACCAGCAGGATCAGCCCTGCAAGCTCGAAGGCGAGCAGGTAGCGGCTGTACATCAGCTGCCCGAGCGCGACGATGTTGGGCACGTTGCTGTCCGGGATCTCCCGCCCGGCCATCGCCGGGCCGGCGTTGTGCGCCATGATCGCGACGACGATCTCGCCCAGCAACACCAGCGCGATGATCACGCCGAACGGCAGGTTCTTCGTGAACCCGGAGCGCAGGCTCGCGAAGTCGATGTCGAGCATCATGACGACGAACAGGAACAGGACCGCGACCGCGCCGACATAGACGATCACCACCAGCATCGCGATGAACTCGGCGCCGACGAGAAGCATCAGGCCCGCCGAATTGAAGAATGCGAGGATCAGCCACAGCACGCTGTGCACCGGGTTGCGCGCGAAGATCACCGCCACCGCGGCAGCGATGGTAAGCGTCGCGAACAGGTAAAAGGCGAATGCTGCGATCAAGTCGGGATCCCTGTGGCGGCGCGCTTATCGGTAGGGTGCGTCGGCGGCAAGATTGGCGGCGATCGCCTGTTCCCACTTGTCACCGTTGGCGAGCAATTTCGCCTTGTCGTAGAGCAATTCCTCGCGCGTTTCGGTGGCGAATTCCAGGTTCGGCCCTTCGACGATCGCATCGACCGGGCAGGCTTCCTCGCACAGTCCGCAATAGATGCATTTGACCATGTCGATGTCATAACGGGTGGTCCGCCGGCTGCCGTCCTCGCGCGGCTCCGCCTCGATCGTGATCGCGAGCGCCGGGCAGATGGCCTCGCACAGCTTGCACGCGATGCACCGCTCCTCGCCGTTCGGATAGCGGCGCAGCGCATGCTCGCCGCGGAAGCGCGGGCTCTGCGGCGCCTTCTCGTACGGATAGTTGATCGTCGCCTTGGGCTTGAAGAAATATTTGAGCGTCAGCGCATGGCCGCGCACCAGCTCCCAAAGCGTGAACGATTTGATCCAATGAGCGACGTTCACCTGTCTATCCTCTTTCGGCCGGGGCGAAATTCGCCCGGCACAGCCCGACCGAGTGATATTCGTAAGGAACACTCCAGCCCGAGACGTAACGCGTCGCGTGAGCGATCGACGAGCCCTCCTTGCGCAGGTCGAGCTGCAGGTGGAACTGCTCGTCCTTGACCCGCGAGCTGACCTGGAATTCGCGGAACCACTCGCTTGCGTCACCGGGGCTGACCATGGCGTTCCCAGCAAGCGCGGCCGGGCCATTCCCGGTCAGCAGGATGGGGCTATATCCATTCGGGTCGGCGCCCCTCGGAAACTTCGGGGTTGTGCCGGCGACCGTATAACGGCCCCCGTCCGGAGTGATCATTTCGCACGACCAGGAGGTCACGGGGATTGCCTGCGGAATGCCGCTGCCGCCGGTGATCAGCTGGGCCATCAAAAGCGCGATCATGCTGCGCCGCCGTAACGCGTCAGCATCAGCCAGCCCGAGACCAGCACCACGAACAGCAGCGACAGCGGCAGGAACACCTTCCAGCCGAGCCGCATCAGCTGGTCATAGCGGAAGCGCGGCACCGTCGCCTTCACCCAGCCGAAGACGAAGAAGAAGAAACAGGTCTTAAGCAGGAGCCAGAACCACCCGAGCGAGATGTAAGCGCCGAAAAGCTCGAACCCGTAAAGCGGCGCCCAGTCGACCGGCGGAAGCCAGCCGCCCCAGAACAAGGTGGCGTTGAGCGCGCACATCAGCAGCACGTTGCCATATTCGCCGAGCCAGAAGAGCGCGAAGCTCATCGAGCTATATTCGGTCTGGAATCCCGCGACGAGTTCGCTTTCCGCCTCGACCAGGTCGAACGGGGTGCGGAATGTCTCGGCCATCGAGCTGATCAGGAACACCACCCACATCGGGAAGAGCAGCAGGTTGAAGGCGAAGCCGTTGAAGATGCCGAGGCCAAAGCCCTTCTGCAGCAGGACGATTTCGCTGAGATTGAACGTGCCCGCGTAGAGCACGACCGTGATCAGCACGAAGCCGATCGAAACCTCGTAGCTGACCATCTGCGCCGCCGCCCGAAGCGCGGAGAAGAACGGATATTTGGAATTGGACGCCCAGCCGGCGACGATCACGCCGTAGACGCCGAGCGAAGAGGCGGCGAGGACGTAGAGCAGGCCGACATTGATGTCGGCGAGCACGACGCCGGCGTCGAACGGGATCACCGCCCAGACGATCAGCGCGACCGTGAAGGTGACCACCGGCGCGATCAGGAACAGGCCCTTGTTGGCGCTGGTCGGGATGATGGTTTCCTTGAGGAAGACCTTGAGCCCGTCGGCGAAGCTTTGCAGCAGGCCCCACGGCCCGACCACGTTGGGCCCTCGACGAAGCGCGATCGCCGCCCAGATCTTGCGCTCCGCATAAATGATCATCGCCACCGCCAGCATCAGCGGCAGAGCGATCAGCAGAATCCCGACGATCGTCGCCAGGAACCAGGACCATTCATAGGTGAACCAGCGCTCGAAGAAGGCGGTCATTCGGCCGCCTCGCGGAACTGCACGCCCTGCACCAGCTCCTCGGAGCAGCGCTGCATCGTCGGGCTGGCGCGGCAGATGGCGTTGGTCAGGTAGAAATCGGCGATCGGGTAACGGATCGGCCCGGAAGCCTTAGCGTCGAGCGTGGGCGGTGCCCAGGGCAGGTC
>DATLGK010000031.1:0-23951 GCA_035540475.1 Sphingomicrobium sp. | reverse complement strand
CTCGTGCGGCTCCGACAGCCGGTGGCCGCCATCCTTGATCACGTTCAGCTGGACATCGGCTGAACGGAGGGCTCGCAGCGTCCGGAAGGCGACGTCGAGCGGCACGTCGATGTCGGCATCGCCGTGGACCAGCCGTACCGGGCAATCGAGCGCGATTTCGCCCTCCAGCAAGCGCAGCTCTTGGCCCGACGACCAGAAAGCGGCGGTCGTTATGCGCTCGCCATAATGGCCGTGGCCGCGCAGGGTCTCGCCGGCGCGAAGGCGCACTTTCAACTCCTCCCGGAACCCCCATTCCGTAAAGTCGGGAGCGCCGGCGATGCAGACCAGCGAACGTACGCGTTCTCGCCTCAGCAGCGCCAGGTGCAGACCAACCCACGCGCCCATCGACGAGCCGATGACGATCAGCGGCCCGGCCGTCAGCTGGTCGGCGGCGGCGAGCGCTTCCTCAAGCCACAGCGCGAGCGTGCCGTCCTCGAAGCGGCCGCGGCTTGAGCCGGTGCCCGAATAATCGAGGCGCAGCATCGAATGGCCCTGCCGCGCGGCAAAGGCATCGAGCGCCACTGCCTTTGTCCCCTCCATGTCGGATGCATAGCCGGGCAGGAATAACAGCGTCGGGGAGCGCCCGCGGCGGAGCCGGCAGGCGATCGAGCGCTCGCCGACGTCGAGGAATGTGATCGGAGGTTGGTCCATTAGTGGGCGTCTAGCAGGAACGGTCCGCGATGAACCCCTTAGATTGCGCCCGACCTGCGCCGCGACGGCGAAACGAAGATCTCCTCGATCGGCCGTTCGAACAGCTCGGAAATCCGAAAGGCGAGCGGCAACGAGGGGTCGTATCGGCCGGTTTCGATCGCATTGACGCTCTGGCGCGACACTTCGAGGCGCGCCGCGAGGCCCTGTTGGCTCCAGCCACGATCGAGACGCAGCGAACGCAATCGATTTTCCACGGGCGCCCTCCCGTTAGCGTAAAGCACACTTTACGTGGGAACCCTGAACAGTCAAGCAGGCTTTACGTTTTGTTCGCGGTGGGTTTCCAGCAGATGTTGAACAAGGCGTCCGCTTGGTCGCGGCTGAGCGCGGGCCGGTATTGCGCCTTGGGGTCGAAGCTCGCCGCGAAGCGTGCGGCGCGGCCACCGCTCAGCGGGTGGCTCTGCAGGAATTCGGCATTGTAGCTGAGCCCCTCGCCCTGCTCCTTGGCGAAACGCTTGAACAGCTCGGCCGTCGGGCGGGGCGAGATGCCTGCACGGCGCAGCATGGCGATAGCGTCCGCGTCTGCTTCCGCCTCATTGTCGCGGGTATAGCTCAATGACACGATCTGCTGGGCATTGGCGCCGATGTCGCCGGCGAAGAGGCGGATCAGCGCGCCGATGCCGAGCTCGCGGATCAGCGCCTGGGTGACATGGCGTCGGCGCACATGCGCGATCTCGTGCGCGACGATCCCGGCAAGCGCGTCCGGTTCGGCTTCGGTAATCGCTGGCTTGAACAGCACGATGTGACCGCCAGGAAGGGCCGCGGCGTTGAAGATTCCGACGTCTAGAGCGGCGGCCTTGATCCCATTCGGGCCCTGGGTAGCGCCGGGCGCGACCCGTTCCACCAACGCCTCGAGCGCGCGCTGTCCCTCGGCATTGCGGCACTTGAGGTCGCCGAAGTCGCCGACGATGGCCGTGCCGACATTGCGTTCCCAGCTTTCCGGCACGAGCGGCGCGAGCCATTGCGGAGCGAGATAGCCGATGGTGACGATGGCGGCTGCGACGATACCTGCCGCGATTGCGCCCGGAATGAGGCCGACCCGGTCGATCCAGCGGCCGTAGCGTCCCTGCTTGCCGAGCAATGCCGCGACCTCGTCCTCGGCCTCAAGTGGCAGAACGAGCCGCCAGCCCTGCCGGTCGGTCCGCCCGAGCCGAAGGTCGGAACGGCCGGTGTCGAGCCGCTCGAGCAGCGAGGCGGGCACCTGCTCGCTCCACCCGCTGGCATCGCAGAGATCGATTGCAGCGGCGGCAAATTCGGCGCGCACGGCGAAAGGGTGCGCGGTCACGCCGTCGTAGAGCCGCCCCGCGAACATCGCTTCAGATCGCTCCGATGTCGAAGGCGTCGGCAAAGCCTTCCGCCTCGCGCGGCGCCTGCACCGTAGATTGGGTGAGGTCGGCGAGATCGATGGTTCCGTAGATCGTCATGTGACGGACCATGAAGGACCAGTTGCGGTACCCCCAGTAGGTCAGCCCGAAGCCCAATGTGACGATTGCCAGGGCGATGTTGCCGAGGAACAGTCCGAGCCACTGCAGGGTGGTCGCGTCGAATTCGAACTCGAGGTCGCCGAGCGTCGTCGCGCCGGCGGCTTTCCGGTAGAATCCGGCAAACCAATTCAGGGTCATCAGCGGAATGATCAGGTAGAAGGCCAGCACGATTCCCGCTGCTATCAAGACGAATGCCGGAGTACCGGCTCCGCCGATGGCGAGCCCCGTGATTCCCGCGACCAGCCCGCCGACCAGCAGCGTCGCCAACGGGACGAGATAGACCGCCGCCCAGCGCCATTTCAGACCTTCCGCGTCGAGGCGAGCGCGGAATTGCAGCGGGCCGAAGCTCATCGCATTCCAGCGCGAGTTCCAGAGCCGCGTCGCCGCCCATGGGAACATGATGAAAAGGGTCATGGCCGAAAGCGCGTGCCGGCCGAGATATTCGCCGCCGTAATTCCAGCCTGGATCCGAGCTGCCGCCGCGAATGCCGTGCCACCAGCTGCGCGACAGCCGGTACCGCAGCGCGCGAAACCGGGCGAAGCCGCCGAGGTAAATGATCGCGATGTAAAAGAGGGTGAGGATGCCGATGGCGGCCTGCTCCTGGCCGCGCGCGAGGAGCGCCGGGAACAGGAACTGGATGAACAGGAAGAAGGGGGCGAGGACTGCGATCACCAGCAGGAAACCGATGAACATCTCTTTCCCGGTACCTGTCCACTCGAGGCAATCGTCGATCACGTGGGTGCGCGACCAAAGATAGCGCCGCTGCCGCGCGGTCGCCCAGAACCGGTAGATGCCTAGAGTGACGATGATCAGCAGCGCATTGGTCGCTGCGATCGGCAGATATTCGCGCCAATTGCCCGTGAATCGAATGGCGCGCGGTCCCTCCTCGGCCGCGTCCGACGTCGTGTAGCTGTCCAAATTCCCCCCTCTCCCGAGCAGGGCGAAGCTGGAGCGTGGGGAAGCGCTTGGCAAGGGGCCGGTTGAGAGGCGCGGGGCCGCTCGCTACATGGCCTCCTTCATGACCAAGATGTTCAAGATCGCGCTTCCCGACGGGTCGGTGAAGGAAATGCCGGAAGGCTCGACCCCCGCCGACGTCGCCGCGGCGATCGGGCCTGGCCTCGCCAAGGCCGCGCTCGCGGCCCGGGTCGACGGCGAGGTGCGCGACATTACCCGTCCTTTCGAGGGCGACGCGAGCCTTGCTCTGATCACCACCCGCGATGAGCGCGACGCGCTCGATCTGGTGCGGCACGATTATGCGCACGTGCTTGCCGAGGCGGTGCAAAAGCTGTTCCCCGGCACCCAGATCACGTTCGGGCCGGCGACTGAGGACGGCTTCTATTACGACTTTGCGCCGGCACCGGGGCGCGGCCCCTTCACCGAGGAGGACCTGCCGGCGATCGAGGAGGAGATGCGGGGCATCATCGCCGCCGACAAGCCGCTGGTGCGCGAGGTCTGGGACCGCGAGCGGGTGCGCCAGTTCTTCCTCGACCATGGCGAGACCTTCAAGGCCGAGTGGGTGATGGAGCTTCCGGAGGACGAGCCGATCACCATGTACAAGACGGGTCACGGCGAGGCCGACTGGATCGACCTGTGCCGCGGCCCGCACCTCGCGTCGACCGGCAAGCTAGACCCGCAGGCGTTCAAGCTGACCCGGGTGTCGGGCGCCTATTGGCGGGGCGATCCCAAGAACCCGATGCTGAGCCGTGTCTACGGCACGGCATGGCTGAACAAGAAGCAGCTCGACGCTTATCTCGTCCGGCTCGAGGAATCCGCCAAGCGCGACCACCGGAAGATCGGCCAGGAGATGGACCTGTTCCACCTTCAGGCGGAAGCGCATGGCAGCGTCTTCTGGCACGCCAACGGCTATCTCATCTGGCGCGAGCTTGAGGCCTATATGCGGCGCCGGATCGACGCCGCCGGCTATCGCGAGGTCAAGACTCCGCAGCTGATGGACGCGCGGCAGTGGGACAGAAGCGGCCACTGGGGGAAGTATCGCGAGAACATGTTCATCGTGCCGGATGAAATCCCGGGCGTCGACGAGGACGCCCCGGTCCTATCGGGCGATGCCGATCTGATGGCGCTGAAGCCGATGAACTGCCCGGCGCACGTGCTGATCTTCAAGCAGGGGATAACGAGCTACCGCGAGCTTCCGATCCGGCTCTACGAGAACGGCTGCTGCCACCGCAACGAGCCGCACGGCGCGCTGCACGGGCTGATGCGCGTGCGCCAGTTCACCCAGGATGACGCCCACATCTTCTGCCGCGAGGACCAGATCGTCGACGAGGTCCGTGCGTTCTGCGCGCTAGCCGACCGCATCTACCAGGATTTCGGCTTCACTTATTCGGTCAAGCTCGCGCTCCGTCCGGAGCAGCGATACGGCAGCGACGAGGATTGGAACAAGGCCGAGGCCGAGCTTCGCGACGCGGTCGTCGCCGCCGGCATGGCGACGGACGAGTATGGCTGGGAAGAGCTGCCCGGGGAGGGCGCTTTCTACGCGCCCAAGCTCGAATGGCATTTGACCGACGCGATCGGCCGCACCTGGCAGGTCGGCACCATCCAGTCGGACCGCGTGCTCCCCGACCGGCTCGATGCCTCCTACATCGCCGAGGACGGTGCGAAGCACCGCCCGATCATGCTCCACCGCGCCATCTTCGGCTCCTACGAGCGCTTCATCGGCATTCTGATCGAACATTATGCGGGCAAGTTCCCGCTGTGGCTCGCGCCGGTGCAGGCGGTGGTTGCGACGATCGTGTCCGATGCCGACGATTATGCTCGTGAGGTCGCGGCGAAGCTCGGCGCCGCCGGGCTTCGCGTCGAGACCGATCTTCGCAACGAGAAGATCAACTACAAGGTGCGCGAGCACAGCCTTGCCAAGGTCCCGCTGCTGCTGGTGGTGGGCAAGCGCGAGGCTGAAGAGGGCACGGTCGCGCTTCGCCGCCTTGGCAGCGACGAGCATCAGAAGATGATGAGCCTCGATCAGGCGGCGGAAATGATCGCCGCCGAAGCCGTCCCGCCGGACTTGCGCTAGCGACAATCGCTCCGAAACGGCGCCGGTTTCATTTCGGCGACTGCTGAGTCGCGCGCTAACCCGCTCGTTTTGGGGGCGCCAATTGGGCGCGACGGGCGAAAGAATGAACGCGCAATCGCTCCTGCTGCACGAGGTTGCTCGCGCGGACAGACACGCTTCCAAGCTGGCGCTGCGCTTCCGGCGGGCAAAGATTCTTGCCGAGACCGCAGCACGCTTGCTTTCCGGAGCCGACCCGGACCGGGAAGTGATGCCGCTCCTGTACCGTGCATTGAGCGGCGAACGGATCATCGATGCGACCCTCGGCTTCGTGGTGGTCGGCCTCGACCGCCCGCTGGAGCTCGGCTTCATGGAGGGTTTCGACGAAGAGATGGTTCGCCGTTGCGTGAGGCTCGACTTCGGGCAGGCGATTTGCGGCACCGTCGCCGCGACGCGGCAGGCGATGCACGTCACCGGAATCCAGCGTTCGCTCGACCCGCTCGCTGACCTCGTTCGCTCCGCCGGGATCGACGCTTATGCATGCGAGCCGCTGATAGTCGGCCAGCGGCTGCTGGGGACGCTGTCCTTTGCCACGCGCAGCCGGCGCAGCTTCGATCCCGAGGATCTTATTTTCTTTCGCGACATCGCCAAGCATCTCGCCGTTGCGCGCGACCGCCAGGCGAGGCGATTGATGCCGGATCGCACGCCCGTCGAAGGTTGACGCGCTGCCGCCACAGGGTGCGCCAAAAATGACTCATTAGGTCCCGCAAGCCTTTTCAAGCCGCGGCGGAGCCCCTACCTGTCCGCACCGCACGAACAGCAATTTGGAGACGCTGCTATACCACCGCCCTATCCGCGCCGGGGAATGGCCCCGCCGCCGCCGATGACCGGCCCGCGCTACAACGAGTTCATCCAGTCGCCGAAGGTGCGGGTGATCGATGAGAACGGCGAGAACCTGGGCGTGATGTATACGCGCGAAGCGATCGAGCAGGCAGCCGAGGTCGGGCTCGACCTCGTCGAGATTTCGCCCAACGCCGATCCGCCCGTTGCCAAATTCCTGGACATCGGCCGGTACAAATACGAGGCGCAGAAAAAGGCGGCGGAGCAGCGCAAGAAGCAGAAGACGCAAGAGATCAAAGAGATCAAGATGCGTCCCAACATCGACGACCACGACTATGACACCAAGATGAAGAAGGTGTTCGAGTTCCTCGAGGAGGGGGACAAGGTGAAGGTCACGATGCGCTTCCGCGGCCGCGAAATGGCGCACGGTGAACTGGGCATGGCGGTTCTCCGCCGGGTCCAGGAGCAGACCGCGGAGATGGCCAAGGTCGAGGCCCACCCGCGCATGGAGGGCCGGCAGATGCTGATGGTGCTGGCGCCGAAGTAAACGAGCGTGGCTGCCGCTCAGGCAATGCTTACTTACAATAATGTTGCCAAATTGCAGCAGCCGCGCATCATTGTGTTCACGCGGCTTTCGCCCTGCTTCCCTTGAGGCGCGGTTCGGGTTTAGCCTCTCCGCCGAACGGGCGAACGCTGCCCGCGAGGGAGAGAAGACGATGATCCGCAAGTCCGCCTGGCTGCTTTCGGCCGGTTTTTTCGCACTGACGACTCCGGCGTTTGCGCAAACCGCCGTTTCGAACACGGACACCGACAAGCAGACCGCACAGCCGACCGACGGAGCGACGGCGGAAGCCGCCGCCGTTCAGGATCAGGCGCGTGAGCAGCAGCCGGTCGACACCGGCAACATCGTCATCACCGCCACGCGCCGCAACCAGGCGCTTTCGGACGTGCCGATGGCGGTCAGCGCGGTCACGGCCGAGAATCTGCGCAACACCGGCGCCACCGACATCCGCCAGCTCAACCAGATCGCTCCGTCGCTGCAGGTCTTCTCGACCTCCTCCGAAGGCGGCGCGGCCCGCGCCAACATTCGCGGCATCGGCACGGTCGGCGACAATCCGGGCCTGGAAAGCTCGGTCGGCGTGTTCATCGACGGCGTGTACCGCTCGCGCACCGGCGCCGGCCTCACCGAGCTTGGCCCCGTCGACCGGATCGAGGTCCTGCGCGGTCCGCAGGGAACCCTGTTCGGCCGCAACACGTCGGCCGGCTTGATCTCGATCATTACCGCAAAGCCCCGCTTCACGCCCGAAATCAGCGGCCAGCTCGATGTCGGCAATTACGACCTGCGTCGTATTCAGGGCAGCGTGACCGGTCCGTTTTCGGACTCACTCGCAGCGCGTCTCGACGGCGTGTACATGAAGCGCGACGGCTTCCTCAAAGACGTCATCTCGGGCCGCCGGGTGAACGACCGCGACCGCTGGCTGCTGCGCGGACAGATGCTCTATCAACCGAGCGACAATCTGTCGGTTCGGATCATCGGCGATTATTCGAAGCGCAACGAGGAATGTTGCGCTGCAACCTATCTTCCGGCGCAGGATGTCGTCGCGACCGGCGGAACCGTGACGACGGCGCCGTCGACGATCGCGAACATCGAACGCGGACTCGGCGGGGTCATCATCGATGACACGTTCGCGCGGCGGGTTGCGATCACGCCAGGCCGCGATTTCGATTCGCGGGTCCGCGACTACGGTCTTTCGGGCGAAGTCGTTTACGATTTCGGTGGCGCCGAGCTCACTTCCATCACGGCCTACCGCTACAACAAATACACGCGCGGCCAGGACCCCGACTTCAACAACCTCGACCTGTGGTTCCGCGCGAGCGACGGCGGGTCATTCAACCGCTTCAAGACTTTCTCGCAGGAGCTGCGGCTACAGGGCAATGCGTTCGGCAATCTGCTCGACTGGCTCGTCGGCGGATATTACGCCAACGAGGGGATCCGGGTCGACGACAACATCACCTACGGCGCCGATTACCCGCGCTACGCCAACTGCCTCGTCGCGAACAGTTTCGCGAATGCGCTCCTGGCCAATCCGCTGTCCGCTCCGCTCGGTGCGACGCTGGTGCAGCCCGGGGCGGCTGGCGGCGGAACCTGCTTCAACCAAGCGACCGCACCGGTCATCGTCGGCCTCCTTCCGGCTGCCCAGCAGCCGGTGTTCGCGGCGTTTGCGCGGCTTGCCCCGTTCAACGCACCGACGTTCACCAACAGTGGCTTTGCCAACCTCACCAATCCGGCACTGTCGCTCGCCGGCCAGGGCCTGGACGACACGTATCGCCAGAAGAGCAACAACTGGGCGCTGTTCACGCACAACATCTTCTCGGTCACCGACCGGCTGAAGGTGACCCTCGGCGCCCGTTACACGCACGAGCGGAAAACGCTCGATGCCGAGCTCCGCGACAATCTGACGCTGTGCTCGATCGTTGCCGGAAGCGCGCTGGCGAGCCTGCAAACGCTGCCTTGCGCACTGCCTGGCGTACCGGGAGGATCAATGTCGCTCGACGACAGCCTCACGGAAAGCAAGCTCTCGGGAACGGCGGTCGTCAGCTACAAGCCGGTGGACCGCTTGCTGACCTACGCAAGCTATTCGCGCGGATATAAGGGCGGGGGCTTCAACCTCGACCGGTCAGGGCTGTTCCGCAGCTCGCCGCCGTCGACCACTCCGCCGCCGTTCCCCGTGTCGGGCAACGGCGCGATCTGCGCGACTCCGACGCAGGTCAATTGCAGCGGCGTGGTCGCCTCGGGCGAGGATCTCAAGTTCCGGCCCGAGATCAACAATGCGATCGAAGCCGGGTTCAAGTTCGACGGGGTCGGGTTCGACGTGAACCTTGCGATCTTCCGCCAGCTGTTCCGCGACTTCCAGCTCAACACGTTCAACGGCGTCAACTTCGTCGTCGAGAACATCAACAGCTGCAAGAGCGACCTGAATGGCCAGGACGCGGACAACAGCCCGTTCACCGGAGTGTGCACCGGCGGGCTGCGTAGCGGCGTCCGCAGCCAGGGCTTCGAGCTGGAGCTGTTCACGCGGCCGATGCGCGACCTGCAGGTCAACGGCGGGATCGTGATGGCAGACACCAAATATCGCGGCAATCTGGTCGGCGCGAATGGCCGCGCGCTGACGAACGCCTTGTTCCAGCTACCGGGCCGGCGCGTATCCGGCGCGCCGAAGTGGACCATGACCGGGTCGGTGGCGTGGACGCCGGCCCTGGGCTCGGGCGGGCTTCGCGGTCTTGTCTACTTCGACGGCCGCTACATGAGCCGCTACAATACCGGCTCCGACCTCGACATCGAGAAGATCCAGCGCGGCTACACCGTGTTCAACGGCCGCGTCGGTGTCCACGGGCCGGGCGATTCCTGGGCCATCGAGCTATGGGGCCAGAATCTGTTCAACAAGAATGCCATCCAGGTGGCGTTCGACGCGCCGCTGCAGGGCGGGTGCACGACCCGCGGCGCGATTGCCGGCTTCTGCGGCACGACGCCGTCGGGCATTCCGAACCGCTCGACCCAGCTGTTCGGCGCCTTCCTCGGCGAGCCGCGGACGTTCGGCGTGACGCTGCGCGGGAAGATGGGCTTCAGCCGCCCGGCTCCCGCGCCCTATGTCGCGCCGCCGGCCCCGCTTCCTCCGCCGGTGGTCGAGCAGCCCGCTCCGCCGCCGCCTCCGCCGCCGCCAGTGCAGCGCGGCCAGCGCGGCTGACGTCGGCGGCAATGACAATGAAACGAGGCCCCGCCGGATCGGCGGGGCCTTTTTCATTCAGGCGGCCAAGGCGCTCGCCGGATCGCCGGCGGCTGAGAGCAGCGCGGCGCGCAGCGCTTCGGACTCTTCGGCCTGCAGCTTCCTGCCGTCCTTGCGGGTGAGGTAGAAAACGTCGACCGCCCGCTCTCCGTAAGTCGCGATATGGGCCGAATGGATGGTCAGACCGCAGCGGTGGATGGCGGCCGTTAGCGCGGCGAGCAGGGCCGGGCGGTCGCGTGCATTAACCTCGACGACCGTTGTTCGGGTCGAGGCACGGTCGGCGATTGCGACCGAGGGTGCAACTTCAAACGCCGAGCTACGGCGCTGCGTCTCGCCGCGCGGCAGCGGGGGCGGCTCGATGCTATTGAGCGCGGCATCGAGCGACTTGGCCAGTCGCGCCCGGAGGCGACGGTCCCGATAGGCCTGGCTGCGGCCGTCGAGCACCAGCAAATTGTCGAGCGCCATGCCGTCACGGGTCGTGTGGATCCGCGCGTCGATGATATTCGCGCCGGCGGCCGCGAGGCCCGCGCAGATGCGATAAAACAGGCCCTCGCGGTCCGGGGTGAACACGCTGACCCGGGTGGCGCCGCTTTCGGGATCGTCCTCGATCGATACGCTCGGCCGCGCTTCCCCGAAATGGGCTTCGGCCTCGGCGACCTGGCGCGCGTTGGCGATCTGCCACGCCAGCGGTTCGGCCAGCCAGTAGCTGTCCGGCAGCCGGCGCGCATGCGCGCGCGCCGCGCTCGCTTTCCAGCCGAGCGCCGAGGCAAGCTCGTTCTGGCGCTGCTCAACGAGCGCGGCGCGGCCGTGCTGCTTGTGTCCCAGGCGCAGGCGTTCCTCTGCAGCCTCGAAAAGTGTCCGCAGCAGCGTCCGCTTCCATTCGTTCCAGATGCCGGGACCGACGGCGCGAATGTCGACCACCGTCAGCACCAGCAACAGGCGCAAGCGTTCCGGGCTCTGCACTTGCAGCACGAAGTCCTCGACTGTCTTGGGATCGGCAAGATCGCGCTTGAAGGCGGTCGAGCTCATCAGCAAATGGTAGCGCACCAGCCAGGCGACCGTCTCAGTTTCCGCCGGGTCGAGCCCGAGCCGCGGGCACAAGCGAAGCGCGATCTCGGCACCGATTACGCTATGGTCGCCGCCGCGACCCTTGGCGATGTCGTGGAGCAGGACCGCGACGTAAAGGACCCGCCGCGAAGCGATCTGCCGCTGCAGGATCGCCGTCGACAGCGGATGGTCCTGTTTCAGCTCCCCGCGCTCGATGGCGCCGAGCAGACCGATAGCGCGGATCGAATGTTCGTCGACGGTGTAATGGTGGTACATGTCGAACTGCATTTGCGCGACGACGCGGCCGAAGTCGGGAATGAAACGGCCGAACACGCCGGCCTCGTTCATCCAACGCAGCACGACCTCGGGCCGGTGTAGGCTCGTCAGCACTTCGAGGAACAAGGCGTTGGCACGCGGGTCGTTGCGCACGGCGCGGTCGATCAGCGCGGAATCGCGATTGGCGGCGCGCAGCGCAGCCGGGTGAATCTCGAGCTGCTCGCGCGCAGCCAGGGCGAACAGCTCAAGCAAGCGCACCGGCGCGTCGCGGAAGAACGTGTCGGACGGAATGGAAATGCGACCACGGTCGAGGACGAACCCGCCGAGTCGCTTGGGCCACCGGCGGATGGTCGGAAGCGCGAATCGGAAGCCCTTGCGGCCGAGCTGCTCGTCGAGCTGCGCGAGGAACACGCCGGTCAGGTCGCCGACCGTCTTCGCGTTCAAGAAGTAGAATTGCATGAAGCGCTCGACCGCCGATTTCCCGGGCCGATCGGCGTAATGCATGATCTCGGCGATTGGCGGCTGATATTCGAAACTGAGGCGCTCTTCGGCGCGGCCGGCGAGCAGGTGCAAATGACAGCGCACGGCCCAGAAGAAGCGTTCGGCGCGGTCGAAGCGGCGGAACTCGGCCGCGCTCAGCAGTCCGGCACCTACCAGGTCAGCCGGCCGCTCGACGCCATGGACGTATTTGCCGATCCAGTAGAGCGTGTGAAGGTCGCGAAGCCCGCCCTTGCCATCCTTGACGTTGGGCTCGACGACATAGCGGCTGTCACCCATCTTCATGTGCCGCGCGTCGCGTTCGGCGAGCTTGGCGGCGACATATTCGGCCGACGTGCCCGCAACCACCTCCTTGCGGAAGCGGCGGCTGGCGTGGTCGAACAGCGCGGTGTCTCCCCACAGCCAGCGTGCTTCCAGCAGCGCCGTGCGGATGGTCATGTCGTTCTTGGCAAGCGCAATCAATTGCGCGGCCGATCGCACCGAATGGCCGACCTTGAGCTTCAGGTCCCACAGGATGTGGAGCATCGCCTCGGCCGCGCTCGCCTGCCCCGGGGTCGGAGCCTTAGGCGTCAGGAACATGATGTCGAGATCGCTGTACGGGGCCATTTCGCCGCGGCCGGTTCCGCCGAGGCCGACGATCGCGAGGCCGTCGCTCAGCGGCTCTTCGATCAGCTGCCCGCAGACGAAATCGTAGGTCAGCCGGACGAGCTGGTCGTGGAGGAAAGCCGTCGCTCGGGCGGCGTCGCGGCCGTTGCCGGGCGCTTGGGCCAGCCGCCGAGCAATTTCCGCGCGACCCTCGTCCAGCGCTTCGGCGAGAATCTTGCACGCTGCATTGGAGCGGTTCCCGCGCGGCGCGAGCCCCTCCAGCCGATCGGCGATCGCGCGGCGATCGATGATTGCGCGTTCATCGGCAGGCCCGGCTGCGCTGCGGTGCGGCATGGCCCCTTTGTCGCACGCATTGCAACGCCTTGGCCAGCCGCCGCCGGCACAGCTATAGCCGCCCCATGCAGGACCAGAGGCAGGGGCTCGAAGCGGAAGCGCAGCGCGGCGTCGTGGCGCTTCAGCAGGGAGATTTCGCTGCTGCCCGCGACGCGTTCCTGCGCGTAACGGGATCGGGCCCGGCCTCGCCCCAAGCCTGGCTGCTCCTCGCGCAATCGTGCGACGGCATGGATGATCGCGACACGGCGCTGCGAGCGCTCGACGAGGTCCTCGCCGCGGACAGCGGCAATCCCTTCGCCTTGCTGATGAAAGGCGACATTTACGCGCGTAGCGGTGACGACCGCGCGGCAGTGTCCTTCTATCGGATGGGGATCCGCCGCTGCGAAGGCGTCGGTGCTCTGCCGGCCGACCTGCCGGCGCGCCTCGAGCGGGCGAAAGCCGCGGTCAGCGCGGCCGAGCAAAGGTTCGAGCGCCACCTCGCCGACACTCTGGCGGAACGCGGCGTCGGCAACCTTCCACCGCGCTTTGCCGAATCGCTGGCGATCGCCGCGGGCCGGCAGCCGATCTATCTGCAGGAGCCGACCAGCTTCTATTATCCCGGCCTGCCGCAGGTCGCCTGGTATGAGCGTCGGGATTTTCCCTGGGTCGCTGAGTTCGAGGCCGCTGTGCCGGCCATGCGCGCGGAGATTGAGGCCGTGCTCGCCGACGAACAGGGGGTCGAGCCCTACGTCCAGGAGCAGGCCGACCGCGCGTCCCGCGGGCACAGCCTCCTCAATGACGCGCGCTGGAGCGCCTTTCACCTGTGGAAAGACGGCGTGGTGGTGGAGGAGCATGCCGCACGCTGCCCGCTGACCATGGCGCTGCTCGAAAAGGCGCCGATGCCGCATATTGGCGGCCGCTCGCCGATGGCGCTGTTCTCGATTCTCCGGCCGGGGACTCACATCCCGCCCCACAACGGCATGCTCAACACGCGCCTGATTTGCCACATCCCACTGGTGGTGCCGGAGGGCTGCCGGCTTCGCGTCGGCGCCGAGACCCGCGATGTGGTCGAGGCTCGCGCGATGATTTTCGACGACAGTATCGAACATGAAGCCTGGAACGACGCGGATTCGGTGCGCGCGGTCCTGCTGTTCGAAATCTGGCGGCCCGAGATCAGCCAAGACGAGCGGGCGGCGCTTACGGCGATGTTCGAAGCCGTGACCGGCTATTCCGCGCCGGCCTGACGCGCCGCGAGCCGCTTCAACTCGTAAAGCTTCTCGAGCGCTTCGCGCGGGCTGAGCCGGTCGGGATCGATCTCTTCGAGCGCGGCCGCAACCGGGTCGGTCGCGGGCTCGGGCTCGGCAGAAACGGCGAACAGCGGCAGATCGTCGAGGCCGGCAGCAATCCCGCCGGTCGCGTCCCGGCCGGCCTCTAGCTTGGCCAGCACGGACCGAGCTCGCGCAACCACCGCCGGCGGAAGTCCGGCGAGCTTGGCCACGGCAATGCCATAGCTGCGGTCAGCCGCACCGTCGGCAAGCTCGTGAAGCAGAACAAGGTCGCCTTTCCACTCGCGCGCCCGCACGTGGTGCAGCGACAACGCGTCGAGCCGGCCGGCGAGCCGCGTCAGCTCGTGATAGTGGGTCGCGAACAAGGTGCGGCATTGGACCTGATCGTGCATCGCCTCGACGACGGCCCAAGCGATCGCCAGGCCGTCGTAGGTCGATGTCCCGCGCCCAATCTCGTCGAGGATGACGAGGCTGCGGGGAGTGGCCTGGGCGAGAATCGCGGCAGTCTCGACCATTTCGACCATGAAGGTCGAGCGGCCGCGCGCGAGATTGTCCGAGGCGCCGACACGGCTGAACAGCCGATCGACGAGGCCGACCCTGGCGCGCGCGGCCGGAACGAAGCTGCCGGCCTGGGCGAGGACGGCGATCAGCGCCGCCTGCCGCAGGAACGTCGACTTGCCGCCCATGTTGGGGCCGGTGATCAGCCACAGCCGGTCGTTGGGCCCCAGCGAAAGGTCGTTGGCCACGAAGCGTTCGCCACTTCGCGCGAGCGCCGACTCCACTACGGGATGCCGTCCCGCTTCGACTTCCAGGCAAGGTTCGTCGGTGAGGCTGGGCAACGCCCAGCCGCCTTCGGCTGCGCGTTCCGCATGGCTTGCCGCGACGTCGATCCGGGCAATCGCATCCGCCGTGGCGGTGATTTGCGGTGCAGCTTGCACGGAGAGGCGGCTGAGTTCCTCGGCGTGCGCCGCTTCGGCGGCGAGGGCGTGCGTGCCGGCCTCGATGACACGGCTCGCTTCCTCGTGCAGCTCGGGCGAATTGAAGCGGACCACGCCGGCCAGCGTCTGGCGATGCGTAAAGCCGCTGTCGGGCGCCATCAGTCTGTCGGCGTGCCGCGCCGAGACCTCGACATGATAGCCGAGCACCGCATTGTGGCGGATCTTGAGCGAGCCGAGCCCGGTCGAATCGCGATAGCGCGCTTCCAGCGCGGCAATCGCGCGGCGGCCGTTCGAGGCCGCATCGCGCAGCGCGTCGAGCTCCGGATCGTAGCCTTCCGCGATATAGCCGCCCTTGCTTGCATCGATCGGCGGCGAGGCAACCAGCGCACGCGTGAGTTGCTCAACCAGCGCGCCATGTCCGCCAAGGCGGGGCAAAAGCGAATCCAGCAGCTGCGGCCGGTCCTGCTCACTTTCCAACTCGCGCTTCAGCGTTTCGGCTGCACCCAGGCTGTCGCGAAGAAGGGCCAGGTCGCGCGGGCTCCCGCGCCCGGCCGCGAGCCGCGCCAGCGCACGGGCGAAATCGGGCATGGTGCGCAGCGCCGAGCGGACGCGCTCGCGGCGGATCGCATCGTCGTGCAGCCACGCCACCAGGGCGAGGCGTTGCTCGATCGCGGCCTTGTCAGTCAGCGGGGCGGCAATGTCCTCGCACAGGAGGCGCCGCCCGGCGGGTGTTCGGCAGCGGTCGATCTCGGCGAGGAGGCTGCCGGCGCCACTTCCCCCAACCGCGCGAGTGAGCTCGAGGCTCTCGCGAGTCGCGGCGTCGATCGCCATGTGCGCCGAGCGGCTGATTCGGCGCGGCACGTCCAGCAGCACGCCCGCGCCTTTCTGCGTCGCGTCGAGATAGGCGAGCAGTCCCCCGGCCGCCGCAAGCTCCGCGCGCGAGGGCGATCCGATCCCATCGAGCGTAGCAAGGCCGAAACGCGACTTCAGCACACGTTCGCCTGAAAGGCTGTCGAACCCGCCCTTGCCTTCGCCGGCGCGGATGCCCGGGACAGCGCCGTCGGCGATGACCTCCGCCGCCGCGAGGCGGGCGAGCTCCGCGGCCAGCTCGCCGGGGCCGCACCCGATCAGTTCGAACCGGCCGGTTGAAATGTCGGCGGCTGCGATCGCCCATTCGTCTCCCGCGCGGCCGATCGCCGCAAGCCAGTTCGCTGCCGACGAATCGAGCAACGTCTCCTCGGTCAGGGTCCCGGGCGTCACCAGTCGCACGATTGCGCGATCGACCAGCGCCTTGGAGCCGCGCGCCTTGCGCGCCTCCGCCGGGCTTTCGGTCTGCTCGGCAATGGCGACTCGGTGGCCGGCCTTGATCAGCCGTGCGAGATAGGATTCGGCCGAATGGACCGGCACGCCGCACATCGGGATCGGCTCGCCTTCACTTTCGCCCCGCTTGGTGAGCGCGATGTCGAGGCACGCCGACGCAATCTTGGCATCGTCGAAGAAGAGCTCGAAGAAGTCGCCCATCCGATAAAAGAGCAAGGCGTCGCCAGCCTCGTCCTTGAGGCGCCGGTACTGGGCCATCATCGGGGTGGGCGCGTCGGCTCGGGCCATTCACTCTGACTAGCTTTGTTCGTCATTCGCGCGAAGGCGAGAATCCCGCTTTTTCCACAGCCTTGGACAAGGACACGCGGACCGGCCGCTTTTGCGGGGGTGACGGATTGCCGCTAAGGCCGCGCACCATGTCCGAAAGTAATGTCAAATACACCGAAGCAGAAGCGCTGGAATTCCACTCCCGCGGCCGTTCCGGCAAGCTCGAGATCATTGCATCGAAGCCGATGGCGACCCAGCGCGACCTTAGCCTGGCTTATTCGCCGGGGGTCGCCGTCCCCGTGCGCGCGATCGCGGACAACCCGACCTGCGCCTACGATTATACCGCCAAGGGCAATCTCGTTGCCGTGATCTCCAACGGCACGGCGATCCTCGGCCTCGGCAATCTCGGGGCACTTGCGGCGAAGCCGGTGATGGAAGGCAAGGCAGTGCTGTTTAAGCGCTTCGCCGATGTCGACGCGATCGACATCGAGGTGAACACCGAGGATGCGGCGCGGTTCATCGATGCGGTCGAGCTGCTGGAGCCCAGCTTCGGCGGGATCAACCTCGAGGACATCGCAGCGCCGGACTGCTTCGTCATTGAGCAGACGCTGCGCGAGCGGATGAACATCCCCGTTTTCCACGACGACCAGCACGGAACGGCGATCATCACGGCGGCCGGCCTGATCAACGCCTGCCACCTGACAAATCGCGAGCTCTCGGACGTGCGGGTGGTCGTGAACGGCGCCGGAGCCGCGGCGATCGCCTGCACGGAGTTGATCAAGGCGATGGGCGTGCGCGGCGATCATGTGATCATGTGCGACCGCAAGGGCGTGATCCACAAAGACCGGACCGATCTCGACCAGTGGAAGTCGGCGCATGCGGTGGACACCGATCGGCGGACCCTCGCTGAAGCGCTCGAGGGTGCCGACGTTTTCCTCGGCCTCTCGGCGGCGGGGGCACTGAAGCCGGAGATGGTCAAGACCATGGCTGCGGAACCGATCATCTTCGCAATGGCCAATCCCGACCCTGAGATCTGGCCGCCCGACGCGATCGAAGCGCGCCCCGATGCGATCATCGCCACCGGCCGGTCCGACTTTCCGAACCAGGTCAACAATGTCCTCGGCTTCCCCTTCATCTTTCGCGGCGCGCTCGACGTGCGCGCGACGGCGATCAACGATGCAATGAAGATCGCCGCCGCCGAAGCGCTCGCCGAGCTCGCTCGGGAGCCGGTGCCGGAGGAAGTCGCAGCGGCTTACGGCGGGCGCAGCCAGAGCTTCGGCCGTGACTATATCATCCCGGCTCCGTTCGACCCGCGGTTGATGGAGGTCGTCGCCTCGGCAGTTGCCAAGGCCGCGGTCGACAGCGGCGTCGCGCAAAGGCCGATCGCGGAAATGAATGCCTACCGGCAGGAGCTTCGCGCGCGGCTCAACCCGACGGTCGCCGTGATGAGCCTCGCCTACGAAAACGCCCGCAACAATCCCAAGCGTGTCCTCTTTGCCGAAGGCGAGGAGCCGAACGTGCTGCGCGCTGCGATTGCCTTCAAGGAAGCCGGCTACGGGACGCCGGTGCTGGTCGGCCGCGAGGACGTCTATGACCTGCTGAAGGAGATGGGCGTCGACGACCCGAGCGAGTATGAAGTGCTCAACAGCCGCAACTCGCCGCTGGTCGGCCGCGCGGTCGACTACATCTACCAGAAGCATCAGCGCCACGGGATGCTGCGGCGCGAGATCGAACGGCTGGTCAACCAGGACCGCAATTATTTCGCCGCGGCGATGCTGTCGCTCGGCGAGGCCGATGCGATGATCACGGGCACGACGCGGCCGTTCAGCCAGTCGCTCAAGCAGGTGCGGACGGTGATCGACGACGAGCAGGACGCAACGCCGTTCGGAATCAACGTCATTGTCAGCCGCAATCATACGGTGCTGATCGCCGACACGGCGGTCACGGAGCGGCCGACGGCGGAGCAATATGCGGCGATTGCGCTGCGCTCCTCGTCATTCGCGCGGCGCATGGGGCTGGAGCCGCGGGTTGCCTTCACCAGCTACACGACGTTCGGCAATCCGCCGGGCATGCACATTGAGGAGCTTCGCGCTGCGGTGAAGCTGCTCGACGGGTTCAAGGCCGATTTCGAATATGAAGGCGAGATGGCGCCGGACGTCGCGCTTAATTACGACATGCAGAAGCGCTTCTATCCGTTCAGCCGCCTATCCGGGCCAGCCAACATCCTGGTGATGCCGGGGCTCCAGTCGGCGAGCCTTTCAGCGAAGCTGCTGCGCGAGCTCGGCGGCGAGAGCGTGCTCGGGCCGTATCTCCTCGGGCTCACGCTTCCGGTCCAGATCGCGCCGATGACGGCGAGCGCGTCGGACCTGGTGATGCTTGCCGTGCTCGCTGCCGGAGACGCGCACGCGCGCCAGCAGCGGACTGCGGCGCGCGCTTAGACTCGCTCGACCGAACTCACCGGATCGGCGTCGCGCAATGCGGCGATGATGGCGTGAAGATGCGCAAGATCGTGCACTTCGACATCCAGCAGGAAGGTCTGGAAGCTGCCGTCGCGGTGGACCAGCTGCAGGTTGATGATGTTCGCATGCTTGTTGCCAAGGATGCCGGACATGGTACCGAGCGCGCCCGGAATGTCGCGCAGGATCACGCTGATCCGTGCCGCGCCGCCGTCCGACCCCTCGCCCCAGGCGAGGTCGAGCCAGTCGGCGTCGATTCCGCTCGCGAGCGTGTCGCAGCCGATCACATGGACCTCGATCTCCTCGTCCTCCCGCCTCAGCCCGACGATACGGTCCCCGGGGATGGGGTGGCAGCATTGGGCGAGATGATAAGCGACGCCCGCGGTCAGCCCCTTGATTGAGATTGCCTTGCGCTGGCCGAGCGGGCGGGGGGCGACATCGCCTCCCGCTGAGCCCGGCATCAGCGCCTCCATCAGCGCGTCGTCGCTCACGCGCTTGCGGGCGATGGCGATCATCAGCTCGTCGACATTCTCGATCTTGAGCTTCTTGAGCGCGCGTTTGAGCGCGTCCTTGTCGAGCTCGGCAGGCAGGCGCTGGATAATCTCGTCATAGATCTTGCGGCCGAGCTCGATCGTCTCTTCGCGCTCCTTGTGACGGACGAAACGGCGCACGCCCGCGCGAGCCTTGCCGGTTGCGACGAAGCGCAGCCAGCTCGGCTGCGGGTGCTGCGCCTCGGATGCGAGGATTTCGACCTGGTCGCCATTCTCGAGCATGGTCCGCAGTGGCACCACCCGGCCGTTGACCTTTGCGCCGACCGTGCGGTCGCCAAGGTCGGTGTGCACGGCATAAGCGAAATCCACGGGCGTCGCGCCCTTGGGCAGCTGGATCAGCTCCCCTTTCGGCGTGAAGGCGAAGATCCGGTCCTGGTACATCGCCATCCGGGTGTGCTCGAGCAGCTCTTCCGGGCTCTCGGCATGTTCGAGGATCTCGACCAGATCCTCGACCCACGGGACGTGGAGGTCGGCCTTAGGCTTGCCTTCCTTGTAGGCCCAGTGGGCGGCAAGCCCGCGCTCGGCCTGCTCATGCATTTCGCGGTCGCGGATCTGGATTTCGATCCGCATCTTGGAATCGTGGATGACCGAGGTGTGGAGCGAGCGGTAGCCGTTGCGCTTGGGCGTCGAAATATAGTCCTTGAAGCGGCCCGGGACCATCGGCCAGCGGCGATGGATCAGCCCCAGCGCGCGGTAGCAATCGCCGACGTCGGCGACGATGATCCGGAAAGCCATCACGTCCGACAATTGCTCGAAGCTGATGTGCCGTTCGGCCATCTTCTTCCAGATCGAGAAAGGATGCTTCTGGCGGCCGGTGACTTCCGCCTCGAGGCCGTTGTCGGCGAGATACAATTGCAGGCCGAGCCCGATCCGGTTGACCAGGTCTCCGCCCTGCTCGGTCAGCTGCTTCAGTCGGCGGGTGACCGAAGCATAAGCATCCGGCTCGAGCTCGCGGAACGCGAGCGTCTGCATCTCGGTCATCATCTCGTACATGCCGATCCGCTCGGCGAGCGGCGCGTAAATATCCATCGTCTCGCGTGCGATCCGGCGCCGCTTCTCTTCGTTGCCGATGTGATGGAGCGTGCGCATGTTGTGGAGCCGGTCGGCGAGCTTGACCAGGAGCACGCGAATGTCGTCGGATAGCGCGAGCAGGAACTTGCGCAAATTCTCGGCCGCGCGCTCGTTCTCCGACTGGGCTTCGATCTTGCTGAGCTTGGTCACGCCGTCGACCAGCCGGGCGACATCCTTGCCGAACAGCTTCTGGATTTCCTGGGGTGTCGCGAGTGTATCCTCGATCGTGTCGTGGAGGATCGCGGTGGCGATGGTCTGGTCGTCGAGCTTGAGGTCGGTGAGGATCCCCGCAACCTCGATCGGATGGCTGAAATAAGGGTCGCCGGAGGCCCGCTGCTGATCGCCATGCGCCTTCATCGAGAAGACGTAGGCGCGGTTGATCAGACCCTCATCCGCATCGGGGTCATAGGAACGAACCTTCTCGACGAGCTCATATTGGCGCAGCACGGCCCTAAGATGGGGGGAGCCGGCGCATTTGTGCAAGCGCGAAAGGAAGGGGAGCGCCCGTGAGGGAGTGGAGCGGGCGCTCCCCGGGGGAACTAATTGGCGGCGAGGCCCTGGTTGGGGGTTGCCTTGGCGGCCGAATTGCACCGATCCAGCTCGGCGGCCGTGAATGCGCGCCCATCGACGAGGAAGCTGTCGACCCGGCCCGCGCGCTTGGCGAGCGACTGGCACAGCACCAGGGGACGGCTTTCCTGGGTCGAACCCTGGCAGGCCTCGGCACCGCAGGTCCAGGTGATGTCCCGGGCGATCAGGCGCCCGCTCGTCGGTTGGCTGAGCTTGGCCGCGTAGTTGGCGGCTGCGGCCGGGCCGGCGACGAGGGCAAGAGCGGAGAAAGCGAAAATGGGGCGGAGCATCGCGTGATCCCTATAAAACAGTTGCGATGTAAAACCGAATAACGCACTAGGTTTCAAACGGCAACTATTTTTTGGAACCGTTGTATGCTCTTGTGTGATTCGTCAGGGGAGAGAAAGCGCGCGCCATGACGGCAGAGACGCTGACGAGCCATTTGCACCGGTTCAGGGAGGCCGCTCTGTCGTGCCCCATCCCGGCGGCGGTCGAGCTTATCGGCGAAAAATGGGCCTTCCTGATCTTGCGCGGCGCGCTCAACGGGCTGCAGCATTTCGAGGAGTTCCAGGGCGGGCTCGGGATTGCCCGCAACATCCTCTCCGACCGACTGTCCAAGCTCGTTGCCGGCGGCATCCTCGAACGGGCCTCCGATCCGTCCGACAAGCGCAAGGTGGTCTATTCGCTGACCGCCAAGGGGAAAGGCTTGCTCCCCGTCTTCATCACCTTGCGCCAATGGGGCGAGGAATGGGGCCATGGCTGCCCGCGGGTCGTGCTTGCCGATAATCGCGACGGAAAGCCGATCCGAAAGATTTGCGTCCACGCGCATGATGGCCGCGAGCTCACGCTTGAGGATTTGACGTGGATCGACCTCGAGGGCGATCGCGTCGATCTCGCGACCGCTGCCGAGTAATTATTCCATCGCCATCATGTGATCGCGCAGCGCACGCGCATCGTGGAGCGCGTTGTGCGGCACGTTGCTGTTCGCCGCCGTGCTGAATCCGGGGAGCTGCACCAGCCGAAAGGTGAGCGGAGGGACTTCGACCATCACGCCCCCGCCAATCAGGAGCAGGTTGCAAAACAGGCTGATGTCCTCGGGCCAGTCAGCCACGATCTCGAACTCGACGTCGTTCGGGTAGTGCGAAAGCGACTGGGCATTGTGCTCACGGATCAACCAGGCGGAAAGGGCGCGGGCGGCTTCCCCCCGGCTCATGCGCGGCGAGACGAGCGTCTCAGGAACAGTATCGAGGTAGGGAACGACGTTCTGCGCCACCCATGGCTCGATCGGCTGCGAACACTCGAGCGTGAGATAGAGCTCTTGCCCTCGATCCTCCGGGACCAGCGCGAGCGAAAGAAGCGCGCCGCCAAGCCCATTATATTCGGTGTCGAGAAAGTACCGCATCCTCTTCCCTCTGGACGAGCGCGGCGCAGGGTTCCAGTCTCCGCCGCGCAGCTTCTGGAGGGATTCGAGCGATGCGGATGGCGACAAGGTTCATGGTCGGAGCGGCGGCTGCGGCCGCGCTATTGGGTTCTGCCGCAACGAGTGCGCGAACGCCGGACCGGGATCGGATCGCGCGAATCGTCGCCGAGCGCCACGACGCGACCGTGAAGGCGCTGCAGGACTGGATCGCGATTCCGACCATCGCCGCCGAAAAGCGCAACGTCACCGAAGGCGCGGAATATATGCGGCGCCTGGCGCTCGACGCCGGCTTCCAGCAGGCGAAGATCATTCCGACGGACGGCGTGCCGGGCGTGTTCGCGACGCTCGATTCGGGCGCCAAGACCACGGTTGGCGTCTATTTCATGTACGACGTCAAACAGTTCGATCCCGGCGAATGGAGCAGCCCGCCGCTCGAAGGGCGGCTGGTCGATCGGCCCGGGGAGGGTCAGGCGATCGTCGGGCGCGGCGCGGTCAATCAAAAGGGGCCGGAAATGGCCTTTCTCGCTGCGGTCAAGGCGATCCGGGCGAGCGGCCGCAAGTTGCCGGTCAACGTCGTGCTGGTCGCCGAAGGCGAGGAGGAGATCGCTTCCCCGAACTTTCACCAGGTTGTCGCGCGTCCGGAAGTGCGTGCCGCGCTGTCCAAGGCCGTCGGCGTTTTCATCCCGGAGACCGGCCAGACGCGCGAGGGCAGCGCCAACATCACGCTGGGCGCGAAGGGCGCCGTCGAATTCCAGCTCGTCGTCGGCGGCGAGACGTCGGACAAATATCCCAAGGCGGAAATCCATTCCTCCAATCACGCGCGCGTCGAGAATCCCGCCTGGCGGCTGGTCAAGGCGCTCGACACATTGGTTGCCGACGATGGGCACACGCCCGCGATCGACGGCTGGTTCGAGAATGTGCGGCCGCTGACTGCGCGCCAGAAGCAGCTGATCGCCGAAGGCGCCGCCCGCAACCCCGAGGCGCAGGTGAAGAGGGACCTAGGCGTCGGCCGCTGGATTAACGACGAGCCTTATGTGACCAGCCTCGAACGCTTCCTGTCGCAGCCGACGGTCAACATCCAGGGCCTGATTGCCGGCTATACCGGGCCCGGGGGCAAGACCGTGCTGCCGAGCCGGGCCGAGGCCAAGCTCGAGTTCCGCCTGGTTCCGGCGATGACCAAGGAAGAAGCGGTCACCAAGCTCCACGCGCATCTTGCCAAGCGCGGCTTCGACGACGTCCGGGTGACCGTCTCGGGCGGCTACGGGCCCAACGAAAGCGACGAGAACAGCGTGCTGGTGCGCGCGCAAAAGCGCTTCTTCGAGCAGGCGGGCATCGCCTATTCGATCATTCCGCGGAGCGCTGGCAGCTGGCCGGGCGTGATTTTCAACGGCCCTCCGCTCGGCCTGCCCGTATCACGCTTCGGCACCGGCCGCGGCGGCGGCGCGCATGCGCCAAACGAATGGTTCCTGGTCCGCA
>DATLGK010000030.1:0-6523 GCA_035540475.1 Sphingomicrobium sp. | reverse complement strand
GGGGCGCTCGGTCTCGAGGCACTGTCGCGCGGCGCGGCTTCCGTGACCTTCGTCGAATCCGACCCCGCGGCCGTTGCCGCAATCCGTCGCAATGCGCAGCTGCTCGGTGCGACCGTTGGCCTGGTTCCGGGTTCCGCGCTTGCGCTACCCCCTGGCCGGACCTTCGACCTGATCTTCGCCGATCCGCCTTACGCGCCGGGATCCGGCTCCGCGGCGGTGGCCGCGGTCGCGGCCGCGGACTGGCTGACGCCGGGAGGATGGATGAGCGTCGAGACGAGCCGCGCGGAAGAGGTCGATCCGGGCGATTTCGAGCTCGACGACAGTCGCGTCGTCGGCCGCGCCCGGCTTACGCTCTTGCGGCGTCCTTAGCCTTCGCGCTTTTGCGGATTTCGTCGATTTCCGTCCCGAGCCGGCGGCCAACGGCGGCCGCGGCGGCCTTGCCCGCTTCCTTGACCGCCTTGCCCGCGCGCTTGCGCCGGCTGCTGTCGCTGCCGGTGGTGAAGCCATGCTCGGCGAGCGCCGCGAGCGCTGCCGTCGCCGCGACCGCGACGAGCTCGGCAACGAGCGGGCTTTGCAGCAGCTTGATGAACGCCTCGCCCATTCCCTCGGATGCGCGCGAACCGCCGCCGCTGCTGCGAGCACCGGTCGTGCGCGTGACGGCCCTCGACCTGGACGCGCTGCCGCCGCTGCTGCGTCCGCCTCTCGTCTTGCCGCTCGTCGTGCCGGTCGCCTTCTTCGCCATGGTCTGCTGCTCCTCGTATTGGACTTGGAACGCTTAACTCCCGCGCGCAGCCGCGTATCCACTTAGGGTCGCGATCGCTGCACTTCCTCCGAACTGAACCAATCTGCAGCCGAAGGCGACTCGGTTCGCGTCGAGTCGGCCGGACCGCTCCGGTAGAAGCGGGGCATGCGGTATCAGCGTGCCGAACTCCCGCTCAAGCTTGACGGCCTGGACGCCGCGCGAAAGTTTTTCGCCGGCTGCCTCGCCGAATTCGATCCTTGCCGCGAGAGCCTGCTGGTCGCCCATGTCGATGACGACGCGCGCTGCGTGCATCTCTCGCGCCACGAGGGCGATGAAACGGGCGCCGCATTCCCGTTGCGCGAGATCCTCGGCGACGCGATCGCCCACGGCAGCAGCGCGATCCTGCTCGCCCACAACCATCCGAGCGGCGACGCGCGGCCGAGCGAGACCGACTTCCGGACCACTCGGCGGCTTGCGACTGCTGCCGAAGCGCTCGACTGCACCGTGCTCGACCATCTTGTGTTCGGCGGCGGCCAGTGCACCAGCCTGCGCCAACTGGGTTACCTTTAACACAGCGACTCATCCTGGAAGTTGGCAAAGTTGGCAGCGGCACGTGCGCGCAGGCGCGCGCGTACGCGTGAGCTTTCGACTGTTGGGGGGTGCTCGGGGTCAGGCCGGTAAACGAATGAGCAAAGCCAGGCTGCATCGCCCAGCTTAGATCATATGGCGGCCCCTGTAGGACAGCGGAATTTCGCCGACGCGGAGCGCCGAGACATGCGCTGAGGCGACCCTATTCGACATCCTCGACTTCGACCTTCTCGCCGGTAACCCGCTGCGACAGCGCCGCAGCCATGAAGCGGTCGAGGTCGCCATCCAGCACGTCGCCGGGCGAGGTCGAGGTCACGCCGGTGCGCAAGTCCTTCACCAGCTGATAGGGCTGCAGCACGTACGACCGGATCTGATGGCCCCAGCCGATGTCGGTCTTGGCGGCATTGGCGGCATCGGCCTCGGCCTCGCGGCGCTGCAGCTCGGCCTCGTAAAGCCGGGCTTTCAATTGCTTCATCGCCGACGCGCGGTTCTTGTGCTGCGAACGCTCGTTCTGGCAGGCGACCACGATCCCGGTCGGCACATGGGTGATGCGGACCGCGCTGTCGGTCGTGTTCACATGCTGCCCACCGGCGCCCGAAGCCCGATAGGTGTCGATCCGAAGCTCGGATTCGTTGATCTGCACGTCGATGTCGTCGTCGACTTCGGGATAGACCCACACGCTGGAAAAGCTCGTGTGCCGGCGCGCGTTCGCATCATAGGGGCTGATGCGCACCAGGCGGTGGACGCCGCTTTCGGTCTTGAGATTGCCGTAGGCATTCTCGCCCTTGACCAGGATGGTCGCCGACTTGATCCCTGCCTGCTCGCCGGCGTGATGGTCGATCATCTCGACCTTGAAGCCGTGGCGCTCGGCCCAGCGCGTGTACATGCGCAGCAGCATCTCGGCCCAGTCTTGGCTCTCCGTTCCGCCCGCGCCGGCGTTGATCTCGACATAGGCATTGTTGGCATCCGCCTCGCCCGCCAGCAAGGCCGCGACCTTGTCGCGGTCGGCGCGCGCCGCGAGCTCGCCCAAGCTGCGGATCGCATCGTCGACCAGCGCCTCGTCGCCTTCGGCTTCGGCAAGCTCGATCAGCTCGGCCGTCTCGGCAAGCTCGCGCTCCAAGGCCCGCGTCGCGCCGATTGCTTGCTCGAGCCGCTGCCGCTCCCGCATCACCTCCTGTGCCGCTTTGGGATCGTCCCACAGCGAGGAATCCTCGACCCTGGCGTTGAGCTCGGCGAGCCGCTTGTTCGCGCGGTCCCAGTCGAGAAACCGGCGCAGCAGCGCTGTCGCGGCGTTGATCTGGTCGATATGGGCCTGCGCCTCGGCGCGCATCGGTTGAGCTTTCCTGGTCGGCGACTTGTGCGGGACCGCCCTATTGGACGGCGTTCTGCGTTGGCAAGGGCTGCGGCGGCAAGGCCGGCTCGGTTGCTTCCTGGGGCGGCGGAGCGGGCCGCGGCCTGGGTGTCTCGCGCGCGGGCCGCTGCTGCTGCGCTTGCGGCTGCGGCTGCGCGGGCTGCTGGGCCTGCTGGTAGGGGTCGCCGATCACGGAGCGCAGCGCCCGCCGCGGTTCGGTCTGCGGCTGGAACGCTTCCCAGATCACCGATGCCTTGGGGTCGGTGCTGGTCGGGAAAGTCCCATACACGCGCTTGCCCGACGCTCGGTCGATCCGCACCCAGCGGATGCCCGCCGGCGCGGCGAACGGCACCTTGGGCTGGTCCCTGAAGGCGACCTGGGCCCATTGCTTGAAGATTGGCGCGGCGATCCTTCCGCCCTGGGCATAGCCCCCCATCGGCCGTGGCTGATCGTAGCCGAGGTAGACGCCGGCAACGACATCGGGTGTGCCGCCCACGAACCAGACGTTGGTCGGACCCGAAGTGGTTCCGGTCTTGCCGAATAGCGGCCGGTCGAGATCGCGAAGCACCGTCGCGGTGCCGCGTTCGACCACCCCTTCGAGCATGTGGACCATCTGGAAGGCGGCCATGGCGTCGATCACCTGGCGGGTGCGGCTGGGCGGGCGCGGCATGGGTTGGCCATCCCAGTCGGCCGCGTTGCAATTGCCCATCACGGCGCAGCGGTTGTCGGTCCGGTAAATCACCTTGCCGCCGCGATCCTGGACGTAGTCGATGGTGGTCGGATTGACCGCCCGCCCGTGGTTGGCGAGGATCGCATAGGCATTGACGAGGCGGAGGACGGTCGTATCCCCGGCCCCGAGAGCAATCGACAGATAATTGGGATAATCGCCAACGCCGAGGCGCTTGGCCATGTCGATCACCTTGGGCATTCCAGTTTCCGAGGCGGCGCGGATCGTCATCAGGTTGCGCGACTGCTCAACGCCCCAGCGCATCGTGTGAGGGCCCGCATAACGGCGGTCGAAGTTGACGAAGCATTTGTTGCCGAGACCCGCGCCCTGCCAGACGCAGAAGGGCGCGTCCTGAATGATCGTGGCCGGCGTCATGCCATTGGCCAGCGCAGTCGCGTAAACGATCGGCTTGAATGCCGAACCGGGCTGGCGCAGCGCCTGGGTCGCGCGGTTGTAGCTGGACCCGATCACATCGAAGCCCCCCTGCATGGCGAGCACCCGGCCAGTATGGACTTCCTGCGCGAGCAGCGCGCCGCCGATCTGCGGGACCGAGCGCAGCGCATAATTGTCGCCGCCCGTCTGCTTGACGATGATGACCATCCCAGGTTTGAGCGCGCCGAACGCCTGGCCCCCCACCCCGCGTACCGGCATCGATGCGCCCGACGCGGGAAGGATGCCGCGCGTGCCGTTGGAAAAGCCGATTTCGGCTTCACCGCCCGACTTCGAAAGCACGACCGCCTTACGCCAATCCGGATAGCCCGTGCCGACCGGGGTACGGTCGAGTTCGCCGGCCCAGTCCCCGGAGATGTTGACCGTCAGGTCGAGGTCGGTCCAGCCGCGACCCCCGTCGAACCTAGCCAAGCCGTCGCGAAGCGCCTGGGCGGCCGCGTCCTGCAGCTTTGGATCCATTGAGCTGCGCACCCACAAACCGCCGGCGTAAAGGCTGTTGGGGCCATTGTCGGCGTTCTCGCCGAAGCGCCGGATCAGCTCGCGGCGGACCTCTTCCATGAAATAGCCGCCCTGCTGGCGGAACTTCTCGTTGCTCCCGTAGCGGATCGTGCCGAGAGGGGTCGCCGCAGCCTCGCTTCGAACAGCCTCGGTGATGTACCCGTTGCGAACCATTTCACGCAGCACATAGTTGCGCCGGTCGAGCGCACGCTGCGTCGCGCGAACCGGATCATAATTCGCCGGCGCCTTCGGCAGCACGGCCAGATAGGCGGCTTCCGGCAGGGTCAGATCGGCGACGTCCTTGTCGAAATAGGCGCGCGATGCGGCCTGGACGCCATATGCGTTGCGGCCGAGGAAGATCGAGTTGAGATAGATCTCCAGGATCTGCTGCTTGGAAAGGGTCGATTCGAGGCGGAACGCGAGGATGGCTTCCCGCGCCTTTCGCCCGATGTTGTAGCTCGAATCCTTCAGCAGATATTTGGCGACCTGCTGGGTGATGGTCGAACCGCCGCGAGCGCGGCCGCCACCCGTGACGCTTTTCATGGTGAAATCGAACACCGCGCCTGCCAAGCCCGTCACGTCGATTCCGGGATGTTCGAAGAAGCTCTTGTCCTCCGCCGACAGGAAAGCCTGGATCACCAGCGGCGGATATTCATCATACGCCAGTTCAACGCGGCGTTCCCGCGCGAAGGTCTGCACCGGCATGCCGTCATAGCCGCGAACGTTGCTGGGGAGAGGCGCCTGGTAGGCAAGGAGGCTCTGCGACGAAGGTAGCCCGCTCGCGAAATAAATCCACATGCCCGCGACAAGCGCGAACAGCGCGGCCGCCGCCCAGGTGACACGGCGAACCCAGGACCGCTGCCACCAGGGGTCGACCCAGCGATGCACCCGCGCGTTGAAGGCGACGAGGTCGGGCAGCGGCAAAGTAGGGACGGTCAGGCGCTCGAACTTCATCCGAACCGGGCTCTAGCCCTTCGCGTCCGTGGCGGAAAGCCGGTTAATGCCGGTTTCTGGCGGCAATATCGGCCTCGATCGCCTGGGCAAGCGCAAGCACGATCTTCGATCGCTGCTCCGGCGTTCGCAGCAGCAACTCGTCATCGGCATTGCTGATATAGCCGGCCTCAAACAGGATTGCCGGCGCATTGGCGCGGCGCAGCACATGGAAATCAGCGAAGCGGTGCGCGTCGGGGCGAAGTTCGATCCGGCCTGAAGCCTTCCTCACCAGCCGCGCGGCGAAGTTCGCGGACGCGTCCATTTGCGCGCGCATCGCAAGGTCGGAGAGCAAAGCTGCGACCGATCCCTCGGCGGCCTCAGCGGCGATGCCGCGATTCTGAGACTCGGCAAGCCGCGCCGCCTCGGCATCGGAAGCGACGTCCGACAGCGAATAGACGCTTGCGCCGCGCGCCAGGGGATTGGGCGCGCTGTCGACGTGAATCGAGACGAACATTGCGGCATCGAGGCGGCGCGGCACACCGGTCCGGTCCTCCAGCGTGAGGTAGCGATCATCATCGCGCGTCATCGCGACGCGCACGCGGCCGCGCTTGACCAGCTGGTCGCGCAGTTCCCGTGCCAAGGCCAGGGTCAGGTCCTTCTCGACCACCTGCCCGGAGACGCTGGTCGCCCCGGGATCGCGCCCGCCGTGGCCCGGGTCGATCACCACGATCGGGCGGCCGCGTGCCTCGAGCGCGGCGTAGATGCGATCCGCAGCCGGGGGCGGGACGTTCATCGTCACGCTGACCTGCGAAGCCGCGCCGCTGCCGCTGGAAAAGGCGAAAAGCGTGGCGCCGGCCGCGACCGCCAGGGCCGCCGCACCCACCAAAGCCGCCGTTCGCCGCAACACCCGCCTCATGCCAAGCCCTTGAAATACGACAGCTGTATCATGGCAATATGGTTAATAGGAAATTTAGGGGCGGAGCGCCGCGGCGGCGCGCGCACGCCGCTCGACCTCGTCCAGCCGGTGACCCCGCCGGTAGAGCCAGGTGCCACCGACGCACAGGACGGGTTCGAGCGCCAGCCAGTCGGCGGCATTGTCGGGGCGGATTCCCCCGGTCGGGCAGAAGCGAACCTGACCGAACGGCCCGGCAAGGGCGCTGAGCGCAGCCCGCCCGCCAGCGGCTTCGGCGGGAAAGAATTTGAAGCGGTCGAGGCCGATGTCGAGGCCGCGCAT
>DATLGK010000029.1:0-75883 GCA_035540475.1 Sphingomicrobium sp. | reverse complement strand
CGGGCGTAAAGCTCGCCTGATCGATCGCCCGGGCGCCCCCGGCGTTCACCAGCTCGCGAGCGTTGGCGGTCTGGTGATCGTCCGTCGCGGCAGCGAACGGGATAAGGATTGCCGGACGGCCGGCCGCACTCAGTTCGGCGACCGTCGAAGCCCCTGCACGGCCAATCATCAAATGCGCGTCGCCGAGCTTCTCAGCCATGTCCTCGATGTAGGTGGTGAGCTCGGCCGGAATGCCGAGCTCGGCATATTGCGCACGTACCCGCTCGATGTCGTCGGGCCGGCATTGCTGCACGACCTGCAGGCGATGGCGCAGCGACGGATCGAGCAGGCCGAGGCCCGCGGGTACGACCTGGCTGAGCACGGTTGCCCCCTGGCTTCCACCGGTCACCAGGATCTTGAGCGGGCCGCCCTCGTCGAACGGCGGGAACGGCAGCTCGCCGAGCCGCGCAATCTCGTCGCGCACCGGATTGCCGATCAGCACCGCTTTGTCGCGGTATCGCGGCTTCAGCCGGTCGACCTCGTCATAGGCCGTGCCGATCGCGGCAGCTTCGCCGGCAAGCAGCCGGTTGACCCGTCCCATCACCGCATTCTGTTCGTGAAGCACGGTCGGGACATTCAGTGCGCTCGCCGCAAGCAAGGCGGGAAAGGCGGGATAGCCGCCGAAGCCGACCACGGCGTCGGGCGGGTGATCGCGGTACAGCCGCTTCGCCTCGCCGCGGCCGCGCGCCACCGAGGCCAGCGCCTTGAGCCAGCCGATCGGGCCGCCGCCGAGCCGTCCCGCGGGCAGGATGTGCACGGGAACGTCCTTGAACAGGCCGGGGAAGCGAGCGCCACGGTCATCGGTGATCAGCAGCACTCCGTGGCCGCGGCTCCTGAGCTCCGCCGCCAGCGCGTGCGCCGGGATCATGTGCCCACCGGTCCCGCCGGCGGCGAGAACGAAATTCATGTTGCCAGCGACTCCCCGCTCCACTTCACGACATAGGGCGAACGCGTGAGATACGGATTGCGCCGCGTGAAGGCGAGCAGCAAGCCCATGCCGACCGACAGTGCGAGCATCGAGCTTCCGCCATAGCTGATGAACGGCAGGGTCATGCCCTTGGAGGGGGCGAGCTGGACGTTGACCATCATGTTGATCAGCGCCTGAAGCCCGAACTGGATCACGAGGCCGGCCGAGGCGAGGATGGCGAAAGGCGAATCCTCGTCGAGCAGCTTGATCAGCACGCGCGCGACGATGCCGAGATAGAGCAAGGCGACGGCGAGGCAGGCGATCAGGCCGAACTCCTCGCCGATCACGGAGAAGATGTAATCGGTGTGCGGCTCGGGCAGGCCGAACTTGCGCGTGCCCGCCCCCGGACCCATGCCGAACAGCCCGCCGGCGGTCAGCGTGCGCATCGCATTTTCGGTCTGGAAGCGGTCGCCGGTGCCGAACAGGAATTCATCGATACGCGCGGTCGCGACGTCGTAGAAGAAGTAAGCGAGGATGATGCCGACAACGCCGGCGACGGCGAGCCCACCGAGGATTCGGAAGGAAACGCCGGCGAGCGCGAGCATCGCCACCCACACCGCGCAAAAGATGATCGTGCTTCCGAAATCGGGCTGTTTCATCAGCAGCACGGAGATGGCGCCGACGAAGAGGACTGTCAGCGAATAGATCGGCAGCGATTTGTCCGCGTGCTTGAGGCTGAGCAGCCAGGCGAGGACGATGACGAAGAAGGGCTTGAGGAACTCGGACGGCTGCACCTGGCCGAGGCCGAAATTCAGCCAGCGCCGGGCGCCGTTCACTTCGGGGCCGAAGATCGGCACGAGCACCATCATCACGACGAAGATGGCGGCCCCGACCAGCGATAGCCGCCGCGCGCGCTCCCGCGGCATCATCGAAATGGCGATCATCACCGGGATGCCGATCGCGATCCAGGCGATCTGCCGCCAGAAATAATAGAGCTCGGGGAAGCGCACGCTTCCGCCGGAATAACGATGCGCGGCGGCGGGGGACGCGGCGGCGACGGCGATCAGGCCAATGCCGATCAGAACGCTGACCAGCAGCAGCAGGACCTTGTCGATTTCCCAGAACCAGCGGCCGATCGCGCTGGTGTCGGAGCGACCGTAGCGGTCGGGGTCCATCACCGCGACGCGCGCCTTGATCCTGCCCGAGATGCTGCCGATCATAAGTCCTCCACCAGCCGCCGGAACTGGTCCCCCCGGTCCTCGAAGTCGCGGAACTGATCGAACGAAGCGCAGGCCGGCGACAGAAGCACCGTATCACCGGCCTCGGCATCCGCAGCGGCTTCGCGCACCGCGCACCCAAGTTTTCCACAATTTTTGACCGGCATGTGAGGACTTAACAGCCGCTCGAACAAATCGGCGGCTTCGCCGATGGTGTAGGCGGTGCGGACGTGGCCGAAATGGGGCGCACATTCATCGAGGCTATCGGTCTTCGCTTGGCCCCCGCAGATCCAGCGGATCTTTTCGAACGCCGCGAGCGCGGGGGCGGTCGCGGTCGGGTTAGTCGCCTTGCTGTCGTTGACGAAGGCGACGCCGTCCTTCTCGCGCACCCGCTCCATGCGGTGGGGAAGGCCGGGGAAGGTGCGGAGAGCTTCAGCAACGTCATATTTGTCGACGCCAAGAGCTTCAGCGGTCGCAGATGCAGCTGCCACGTTTTGCGCGTTGTGAGGACCTTGTAGGGCTGGCCATGCGATTTGCAGAGCGATGTCGCGGCGAGACACTCGCCTGGGGTCGACCAGTTTATTCGCGATTAGCGTGGTGCAGGGGTCATCATCTGCAATGATAGCTGAGTGCTCAAGCCACTGCATGCTGAACAAACGCGCCTTCGACGCCGCATAGGCCTCAAAGCTCTCATACCTATCGAGGTGGTCCGGGGTGATGTTGAGCAGCACCGCGACGTCGCAATCGAGGCTCTGGGTCAGGTCGATCTGGTAGCTGGACAACTCCAGCACATAGACGCCACCTTCCGGCAGCGGGTCCTGGGCGAGGATGGGGAGGCCGATATTGCCGCCCATCGCCGTCGGCACGCCGGCGGTCTTGAGGATGTGGTGGACGAGCGCGGTGGTGGTCGACTTGCCGTTGGTGCCGGTGATGCCGACCACCTTGTGCGGCGGAAGCTCGGGGCGGGCGCGGGCGAACAGCTCGATGTCACCGATGATTTCGACCCCGGCATCGCGCGCGCGCCGGGCGATCGGGTGGCGGTTGAGCGGCAGGCCAGGGGTGACCACCAGGGAGTCGAATTGGCCGAGGTCAGTTTCGTCGAGGTCGGCGATCTGCGTACCTGCCGGCGCTCTCGCCCGCGCTTCCTCTTTCGCATCCCAGGCCGTGACCTGCGCGCCGCTGGCGAGCAGGGCTTCGACCGTGGCCAGCCCGGAGCGCGCGAGGCCGTAAACCGCGTAATGCTTGCCCGCGAAGGCGCGCGCCGTGATCACCGCAGCTTGAGCGTCGCGAGGCCGGCGAGGGCGAGGACGAAGCTGATGATCCAGAAGCGGATGACGACCGTCGCCTCCGACCAGCCCTTATGCTCGAAATGGTGGTGGATCGGCGCCATCAGGAACACCCGCTTGCCGGTGCGCTTGTAGACCGCGACCTGGATCACGACCGACAGCGCTTCGACCACGAACAGGCCGCCGATGATCACCAGCACGAACTCGTGGTGGGTCGCGACCGCGACCGCGCCGAGCGCGCCGCCGAGCGCGAGGCTGCCGGTGTCGCCCATGAAGACCGCCGCGGGCGGGGCGTTGAACCAGAGGAAGGCGAGGCATGCGCCGACGATCGCCAGCAGCAGCACGGTCAGGTCGCCCACGCCGAGGATGTGCGGAATCCCGAGGTAGGCGGCGAAGCGCGCATTGCCGACGAGATAGGCGATGAGCAGGAAGGCGAGCGAAGCGATCACCACCGGCATGGTGGCGAGGCCGTCGAGTCCGTCGGTCAGGTTCACGGCGTTGCCGAAGGCGACGATCACGAAGGCGCCGAACAGGACATAGAGCCAGCCGAGGTCGGCCACCGGGCCCTGGACCAGCGGCAAATAGAGCCCGCTGTGGCCGGCGCGGACGATCAGCCAGGTTGCAAAGCCGGCGATCACGAATTCGAGCGCGAGCCGGGTCTTGCCGGAAATGCCGGCATGGTGCGCCTTTTTGACTTTGTCATAGTCGTCGAGGAAGCCGATCAGGCCGAAGCCGACCACGACCAGCAGGCACGCCCACACATAGGGGTTCCTGAGGTCCATCCACAAAAGGACCGAGATCGACACCGAGATCAGGATCAGCAGCCCGCCCATCGTCGGCGTGCCGCGCTTGGCGAGATGGCTCTGCGGGCCGTCGGCGCGGATCGGCTGCCCCCTCCCCTGACGCTCGCGCAGCCAGCTGATGAACCAGGGGCCGAGCAGCAGGCCGATGGCAAGCGCGGTGGCGCTCGCCGCGCCGGCGCGGAAGCTGATGTAGCGAATGAGGTTGAGGATTCCGGGGAAGCCGAGCTGCTCGGCGATCACGTAGAGCATGCCGGTTCCCTCACCATACGCTCGACCAGCTTCGCAAGCCCGACCGAGTTGGAAGCTTTCACGAGAATTGCGTCGCCCGGCCGAATGAAGCCCATCAGCGCGTCCGCGGCTTGGTCCACGTCGGCGGAGTTCTGGGTCGGTATTGCGCCGCCTAACGCGTCGGCGAGCGGGCGCATTTCCTCGCCGATCAGGATCAGCCGGTCGACCTTGCCTTCAAGGACCGCCGGCGCGAGGCCCGCGTGCAGCGCCTCGCTATGCTCGCCAAGCTCGCGCATCGGGCCCAGCACCGCGATCCGGCGGGCCACGTCGCGCTCGGCGCCGAGGCTGCGCAAGGTCGCGGCCATGGACGCGGGGTTGGCATTGTAGCTCTCGTCGATCAGCAGCAGCTTGCCGCCTTCGACGTTCACATAATGGCGCTGCCCGCGTCCCTTGATCCCACCCATGTCGGCGAGCGCGAGGCCGGCGATCGCGACATCGGCGCCGACGGCCTCGACCACCGCGAGGACGGCCAGCGCGTTCGACACCCAATGGTCGCCGCGCTGCGAGATGGTGAAGGTCAGCTCGCGCTCGAGCAGCGCCGCGCTGATCAGGCTGCCGCCGCCCTCGGCCGAGACGGCGTGAACCGCGTGGATATCGGCATCGCCCCCTCCGAAGGTGACGATGCGCTCGGCCAAGCGGCCGGCGGCCTTCACCAGCCGGTCGCGGTGCGGCGTGTCGTTGGGAACGATGGCGGTGCCGCCGGGCTCGAGCCCCTGGAAGATTTCCGCCTTGGCGTCGGCGATCGCCTCCTCCGAGCCGAGATTTTCGATATGCGCGGGCGCAATGGCGGTGATCAGCGCGACATGCGGGCGGACCTGCCGCGTCAGCGCCGCGATCTCGCCGGCATTGTTCATGCCCATTTCGAACACCGCGAACTCGGTGTCGCGCGGCATCCGCGCGAGGCTGAGCGGCACGCCGGTGTGATTGTTGTAGCTCTTGACCGAGCGGTGGACCCTGCCCGGCCGATTGCGATCGAGCGCAGCGAAAATGGCCTCCTTGGTACTGGTCTTCCCGACCGAGCCGGTCACGCCGATGACCGTCGCGGCGGTGCGCTCGCGGGCCGCGCGGCCGAGCGCCTGAAGCGCCGCGAACGTATCCTCGACCAGCACATGCGGCCCGTTCACCGGCTGGGCGACGATTGCGCCGGCCGCGCCGGCCGCGAAGGCGGCGTCGACGAAGCGGTGGCCATCGTGAACCGATCCGGGCATGGCGATGAACAGGTCGCCCGGCCGGGCCTCGCGGCTGTCGAAGGTGACGCCGGCTGCTTCGAACCTCGCGCTGACCGTGCCACCGGTCGCCGCGGCGATTTCATCGCTGGTCCAGAGCGCACTCATGCCGCGCACTCCCGCGCGACCAGCGCGTCGTCGAACGGCAGCACGGTGTCGCCGACGATTTGGCCGGTCTCGTGGCCCTTGCCGGCAACCAGGACAATGTCCCCGGCGCGGGCGATGCGGATGGCTTCGGCGATCGCCTCGCGCCGTCCGGGAACCTCGATCGCGCCGGGAGCCGCGGCCATGATCGCGGCGCGGATGCGTGCCGGATCTTCGCTGCGCGGATTATCGTCGGTGACGATGGTCACGTCGGACAGGCGGCTGCCGACCTCGCCCATTTCCGGGCGCTTGCCCTCATCGCGGTCGCCGCCCGCGCCGAACACCGTGATCAGGCGCGCGCCCTCCTGTTTGGCGACGTGCGGGCGAAGCGCGGCGATGGCCGCTTCGAGCGCGTCGGGCGTGTGGGCATAATCGATATACACCGGCACGCCGTCGCGGCTGATCACCGCGCGCTCGAGCCGGCCGCGAACCGGGGCGACGCGCTGCATCGCCGCGAAGGTCGAACCCCATTCGCCGCCGGTGGCGAGGACCAGGCCCGCGGCGGTGAGCACGTTGGCCGCTTGGTAGAAGCCGATCAGCGGCAGCGCGAGGCGGTAGGATTGTCCGCCATGCTCGAGGGTGAGGGTTTGGCCGAGCGCGGTCGGCGTCTGCTCGACGAGGCGGATGAACTCGCCGCCGCGTCCGACGCTCAGCACCTGATGGCCGCAGCTCCGCGCGCGCGCCATGACTTCGGCCGACTTGGGGTCGTCGCTCCAGACGATCGCCGGGCGCCCTGGCGGCAGAAGCGTTTCGAACAGCCGCATCTTGGCTTCGAAATACGCCTCCATCGTGCCGTGATAGTCGAGATGATCGCGGCTGAAGTTGGTGAACGCCGCAGCGGCAAGCGGGACGCCTTCGCAGCGGCGCTGGTCGAGGCCGTGCGAGGAGGCCTCATAGGCGACGTGGCTGACGCCCATGCGCTTCAGCCCCGCCATATTGTGCAGAAAGGTGACGATATCGGGCGTCGTCAGCCCGGTCTTGACCTGATCGTCGGCGGTGGTGACGCCGAGAGTCCCAATCGAAGCCGACCGCTGCCCGGACATGCGCCAGATCTGCCGCGCCATCTCGACCGTGGAGGTCTTGCCGTTGGTGCCGGTCACGGCAACCACCGTTTCCGGGTAAGGCGCATAGAATCTGCCGGCGAGCTCGGCGAACAGGCGGCGGGGATCCTCGTCCGCAAGATGCGCGACGCGCGCTACCTCCGCTTCGGGCCGGGCGACCACTGCGACGGCCCCGCAGTCGACCGCGGCCTCGATGAAGTCTTCGCCGTTGAAGACCGATCCGCGAAAGGCGCCGAACACGCTTCCGTCCACCACCTTGCGATGGTCGATGGCGAACCCCGTCACCACGGAATCCGCGTCGATGCCGGCAAGCTCGCTCAGGCGCACGCCGTTCAGTGCTCCGCTGCTGCACGAACGAAGGGCAGGACCTCGGCCATGTTCGGTTCGCGCGCCTTGTCGGGCCGGACGCCAAGCATGGGCGCGATGCGGCTCACGGTCTTGCTGACCACTGGCGCCACGTTCCACCCCGCGGTGCGAAAACCGTAGGTTTCGGCGGTGCCTTTGGGCTCGTCGAGCATCACGACGATGACATAGCGGGGATCATCCATCGGGAAAACGCCGGCGAACGTCGTCACCAGGAGCGTCCGATTATGATATTTCTCGGCCGACCCGGTCTTGCCGCCGACGCGGTAGCCCGGCGCATCGGCCTTGCGCCCGGTGCCGTTGGTCACGACCAGCCGCATCAGGGAGCGCATCCGGTAACTGGTGTCCGCTGTGAACACGCGAACGCCCGGCGAGCGCGGCTTGCGCGGATCGACCTTGAGCAGGGTCGGCGCGCGGTAAATGCCGCCGTTCAGCATGGTCGCATAGCCGCTGGCGAGGTGCAGCGGAGTGACGGCGATGCCGTGGCCGTAACCGACGGTCATCGTTTCCAGCGGCCCCCAATTGTTGCCGGGGGCGAGCGTGCGCCCCTTCTCCCTGATCTCGATTTCCAGCGGCGAGAGAAAGCCCATCTTCTGCAGGAACTGCTTCTGCCGCGCTCCGCCGAGCTGCGCGGCGATCTGGGCAGTGCCGATGTTCGAGCTTTCCTTCATGATCTCGGCCACGGTGCACGGCCGCCCGAAGGGGTGGGTGTCGTTGATCGTGCGCCCATGAACGTGAAGCTGTTTGGGGCAGTCGTAGACCTGGCCGAACGAGCTGATGATGTCGGCATCCATGGCCATGGCGACGGTGAATGGCTTGAAGGTCGATCCAAGCTCGTAGACGCCGAGGGTGGCGCGATTGAACCTGGCTTCGCTCGACCCCCGTCCGGCAGCATTGGGATTGAGCTGCGGAAGCGAGGTCAGGGCGAGCAGTTCGCCGGTATGGATGTCCATCACCACGCCCGCCGCGCCGATCGCCGAGAATCTGTTCATGGCGTCGAGCAGCTCATGCTCGAGCGCCTGCTGCAGCCGGCTCGAGATCGACAGCGTCAGCGGCTCGCCCCGCGTCGCCGGGTCCGACAGGCGCTCGTCGAACGACAGCTCCATCCCCGCCACCCCGTGTCCGTCGATGTCGGTGTAACCGATCACGTGCGCGGCAAGGCTGGTTTGCGGATAGAGGCGGTCCGGTTCGCGCTGGATGGCAAGGCCGGGCTCCCCAATCGCGTTCACCGTCTCAACCAGTGAGGGCGAAGCGCGGCGGCGCAAATAGAAGAACGGCCGTCCCGATTGCAGCATCGCCAAATATTCGGCCTCGCTGCGTTCGGGCATCAGGGCTTCCAGGCGCCGCGCAAGAGCTCGACGGTCGCCGATCACCTTCGTCGGCTGAAGCGCGATGGTCCAGCCGTCGATGGTGCGCGCCAGCGGTTCCCCGTCGCGGTCGAGGATGTCCCCGCGATGCGGGAGGAGCGCCGTCAGCTCGCGCTTCGCCCCGGCATGGTCGCCGAACGCGGCGAGGTAGAGGATGCGAAGCGCGATCAACGCGGTGACGCCGGCGAAGACGAGCATGCCGAACATCAGCCGCTGGTGCATGACCGCCAGCATCTGCCGGCGCTGGCCGACGAGTCGGAGCCGCTCGGGCCGGGGTGCGACGAGAGCGGGCGACGGCGCGTTCATCGGTCGGTTGTGGAGTCCTTACGCTTTGCGGAATGCTGGTCCGGAAGCGGTGCAAGCGGATCCGTCTTTGCAAGGCGTACCGGCTTTGTCACGGGCTTGGCGGCCTCCGCGGCGGGCTTATCCACGGATTTCTTGGCGCCGGTTTTTTCCGTCTCCGCCGCTTTGCCTGGCACCGCTTTTTGTGCAGGCGGGTGGGCGGCCGCGAGGCCCGGCTCATCGGCCGGCTTGGGAGCTGCCGGCTTCGCCGCCGTAACCGGCTTGCCGGCCGCTGGAGGAACAGTCGCCGTGGGCAATTCGGCAACTTTCCGCGCCGGGACCTCGCGCGTTTCGATTTTCAGGCTGGCCTCGTGAAGCAGGGTCGGCCGTTGCGCCGGACGGGCCTCGTCGGCAGCTTCGTCGTTGCCAAGCGCCTGCGGACGTTCCGCGGCGGGAGCGGCAGCGAGAACCACCGGCGCCTCGAATTGAACGGCGCGATCCGGCTGCGTCAGACGGGCAAGCTCGAAGCTGCCTTTGAGGAACTGCTCCGCACCAGGTGCGGACAGTGCGAAGGCGCCCGCATTCCAGCGTTCAAGCTGCGACAGCCGTCCGCGCGTGCCGATCTCCGTCTCCAGCAGGCGAAGGTCGCGCTGGGCAAGGACGATGCGGGTCTCGACGCTTTCGAGCGCAGCCCGCTCCGACGCGACGCGCAAGGAGACCATGTAGCAGCCGAGCGCCGCCGCGGCGCAGCTCGCGACCATGAACACCGAACGGAAGCTGCGTCCGCTCATTGCAGGCCTGCCTTCCACGCCGGTGCCGACGTCCGCACCGCGCTGCGCAGCCAGGCCGACCGCGCCCGCGGGTTGGCCGCCAGCTCCGCTTCCGACGGAGCAACCGGCTTGGCGACGCGCTCGAACGTCGGCTGACGCGGATCGGCGATTGCGGGGCGATGACGCGAGCCTGCGGGAGTCCCGCCGCTGCGCTCGCGGAAGAAGCGTTTGACGATGCGGTCCTCGAGGCTGTGGAAGGTGACTACGGCCAAGCGTCCGCCGGGGCGCAGCGAACGCTCGGCCGCAGCCAACCCCTGTTCGAGCTCGTCGAGCTCGGCATTGAGATGGATGCGGATGGCCTGGAAGGTCCGGGTCGCAGGATCGCTCTTCTGGCCCGGCCGGAAACCGGCGGCGCGGCGGACGATCGCGGCCAGCTCGGCGGTCCGCTCGACCGGACGCGAGGCGACGATTGCGCGGGCAATCGCCCGGGCGCGCGGCTCCTCCCCATAGTCGCGCAGGACCCGGGCGATGTCGGCCTCCTCGGCCGAGTTCAAATATTCGGCTGCAGTCAGGCCCGACTTGCTCATCCGCATGTCGAGCGGTCCGTCGGCCTGGAAGGAAAAGCCGCGGTCGGCGCGATCGAGCTGCATCGAGCTGACGCCGATATCGAGCGCAATCGCGTCGACAGGCCCGATCCCCCGCTCGGCAAGCACGCGGTCCATCTGGCTGAAGCGCTCCTCGACCAGCACCAGCCTGCCTGAATCGACGGCGTCCGGGACGAGTGACCGGCCCGCTTCGATCGCATCGGGGTCACGATCGAAGCCGATCACTCGTCCCGCCCCCGCCGAGAGCATGGCGCGCGTGTAGCCGCCTGCTCCGAATGTGCCGTCGACGGCCGTCTCGCCGCCGCGAATCTCGAGCGCGCCAATCACTTCGGAGACCAGCACCGGCACATGTGGGGCCGTGTTCGCGCCGGTGCTGGTCATGCCGAAGCCCCCCGCTCTTCGAGGCGGAATCGGGCGATGTCCTTGAGGTCCTCGGGGATGCGCGAGTCATCGAGGAGAAGCTGCGGGTTCCAGATCTGGAACGTCTCGCCGGTGCCGAGGAACAAGGCGAGGTCGCCGATCTGTCCCTTGCGCCGCATCATCGGCGGAAAAAGGATGCGCCCCGAACTGTCGTAAGGCACTTCCTCGGTCGCGGCGAAAGCCATCAGGTTGCGCTGCTGATATTCGAGCTGCGCGTCCGCGTTGGTCTCTTCCTTCTCGAGCAGGCGCTCGAGCTTGGCGTGCTTCAGCGCCGCGTAGGCGGGGTCGTAGGCGCTGAGGCACGGGAAGGCCTCGTGCTTGGCAAGGACGATGGTGCGCGCGTCGCCGCGCCGTTCGATCACCGAGCGCAGGAATGCGGGAATGGAAACGCGGCCCTTCGCGTCGACCGCGTTCAGTGCGCTGCCCTGGAACAGATGCTCAAGCGCCACGTCCACATCCCCTTCGCAGCGCGCGAGGCGTCGTTCACGGACGCGCGCCATGCGCGCGCCGCGTCAGGTTCGAATCAAAGGGTTAGCCCCCCGCGCTACACCCTGTGTTGGTAACTCAATCGCAGACGGGACACAATGGGATTTTGTGGGATTTCATGGGACTAGGTGGAAAATCTCGGAAATCCGCGGTTTTTCCAAGTTGCGCGCGAGGCATGGACAGGCGCGCCGCCGCGCCAAGAACCCTGTGGATAAGCCTGTGGCTCGTGCGAATCAGCCTTGCTCCAATTTGCCAAGTTCCGCGAGCAAGGCGTTGAGATTGCGCCTCGCGCCGGAATCATAGGGGTCGGCGCGGATGAAGTCGGCGTCGGCGATCACGACCGCACGGCCGTTGCCGATGCCGCAGCGCGCCGTCAGCCGGTCCGGCGCAATCGCGCATCCCCCGTAAAGCATCCCGGGCGACACGGTCTCGATCGGGCTGCCATCGAGCATCCGAACCGCCGGTCCGCGTTCCGCCGGCGCATCGAGGCGCAGCGCCCAGTGCCCAAGCAGGCCGGTGTCCGCGAACATCGGTGGCGGCCGCAACACATCGCCGAGCGGCCGCTTGCTCGGCCATTCGAGCATCGGGTCGGCGAGCAGCAGGACCCCCCCGCCGGCCCGCACCCAGCGATCGAGGGAGACCAGATTGTCGGGCGTCTGGGCGTGCGGGTGCGCCATCAGCAGCAGCCCGCCTTGCCCGAGGGATCGGGAATCGCTGGTGCTGATCGGCACCACTCGATAGCGGCCGCGAAGCGCGGTCAGCGCCGGCGCCGGCTCCGGGTCGAGCGAGAATTCTTCGCCAAAGACGATTGGCAGGCTGGTGAGGAGGAGGAGGACCGGCTTGTCCGCCTCGGCGCGCGGCCGCGGGCTGTTCCCGCTCGATGCGACGATTGCAGCAGCAGCCAGCAGAAGGAGGAGCGCAATCGCGGCGACCAGTAACGCGCGCCGGCGCGCGCCGGTCATTTCTTCGCGCTGCTGTTGTTCGTCGCTTCGGAGGCGCCCGGGGCGACGCCGAGCTGCGCGAGCGGCTCGCTCGGCTCGTTCACCGCTGCGTGCTGGACATCGTTGGCCTCTTCATCGTGGCTCGAACGGCTGATGATCGACCCAAGCAGCACCAGCAGAAAGGCAAAGGCGAGTCCGGTCAGACCGATGCGGATGCGCTGAGCGCTGCTTCCGGCCTCGTAGTGCATCAGCGCGCGGACCTCATGATCGACGAAGCTATGGCTGGGTTCGACAATATGCAAGCGCGGCGCTTGACGGCTGCCAACGCGCCCGCAAAGGCGCCGTCCATGACTCGCACCCCAACCATGCTCGCCCTTGCGGCGGCCGCCGCGCTAGCCGGCTGCAGCAACAACAATCCGTCAACCGGCGCAGCCGACGCCGCCGATGCCAGCAACGCCGCGGCTCCCATCGAGCTTCCGCCGTCGATCACGGCTGCCAAGGCCTACCGCTGCGCGGACAATCGCGTCGTCCAGGTCGACTGGCTCTCCGACAACAAAAGCGCCAACATCCGCGTCGACAAGACCGCTGCGCCGGTCCACCTGACCGCGCCGGAGCCCGGCCAGCCGATGACCGCCGAGGGCGGCTATGAGCTGAGCGGGACGCCCTCTGACGCGAGCGTCCGCATCACCGTTCCGGGCAAGGCCGCGCAGAGCTGCAAGGCCTGAGCCACCGCACATCCGCTTGACTTGGCCTCCGCACCCTCCTTTCAGGGCTGCGGAGGCCGTTTTTCCATGACATTGAGCAGGCGCGCGTTCCATCTCGGCGCGCTCAGTATCGCCGCTTCGACGGCCCTCGCCTCCAGGGGCTTCGCGCAATCGCCGCGAGCTCTCGATGCGGCGATCGGCGCGATCCGCGCTTATGGCGACGCGCATCTTCGCCACTTCTCGCTGCCCGGAATGACGCTCGGCCTGACGGCGCCCGGCGGCTTCGCCACGGTTCTCGACTTCGGCTTTGCCGACATGGCTTCGCGGCGGCCGGTCAGGCCCGACAGCCTGTTTCAGATCGGCTCGATCACCAAGCTGATGACGGCCGCGCTGATCCACCAGCTCGCAGGCGAAGGACGGCTGCGGCTGGGCGACCGGGTCAGCGACCTCATCGCCGGCGTGCCATTGCCCACGGGAAGCGCAATCACCGTCCAGCAGCTGATCGACCATGTCGCCGGGCTGCCGAGCGACGCGCCGCTCTTCCCCGCGGGCGGCCTGTGGACCGCCTACGAGCCCGGCCGGCAATGGCATTATTCCAATACCGGCTACGAGATCCTGGGACTGATTGCTCAGCGCGCCGGCGGCAAGCCCTTCGCGCAGCTTATCGAGGAGCGGATTCTCCGCCCGCTCGGCATGGACCGCAGCCGCGGCGCGATCATCGCCGAGGATCGGCTGCTTTATGCCCAGGGCTATGCGCCGGCGGACGGAAGCAGTTATTTCGCGCGGGGCGCCGCCTTGGCCCCGGCGGCGTGGATCGACGAGACCAGCGGCGCCGGCAGCGTCGGCTCGACCGCCGAAGACATGATTCTGCTGCTGCGCTCGATCGCGGATGCGGCGCAGGGGCGCGGCGGGCTCGGCCTGCCGCCCGAGGCGGCCAAAGTCTTCACCACTCATGCGGTGCAAACCGACACACCGGCGATGCGCTACGGCAACGGCCTGATGCACGTCGCGGAAGGCGGTCGCTCCTACCTCCATCACACCGGCGGAATGGTCGGCTTCTCCTCATCCTTCCACGTTGATGTCGCGAGCGGCGCCGGGGCCTTCGCAAGCGCCAATATCGGCTTTGGCGCCGAATATCGGCCGCGGCTGCTGACCCGCTTCGCGGTCGATGTTTTGACCGCGGCTCTCGCCGGCCGGCCGCTGCAGCCGCCCCCGCCCCTCGCCGTCGCGCTCGCCAATGCCCAGGCGTATGTCGGCCGATACGCCGGGCCGGCAGGTTCGTTCGAGGTGCGCGCCGGAAGCCCGCTGACCATCATCGCCGACGGCCAGGCAGCCGAACTGCAGCCGTGGGGCGGCGAGCTGTTCCGGACGCTGCACCCGAGGTTCCGGCGCTTCAGCCTGCTGTTCGAGCGCAGCGGCGCGGCCGTCACCCGAGCCCATTGGGGTCCCTCGACGTTCGTCCGGCAGGGGACCGCCTCCTCGCCGCTCGCTCCGCGCAATGCCGAGCTGGCACGGCTCGCCGGCCGCTACGTCAACGACAACCCCTGGCTCGGAACCTCCTGGGTGGTGGAGCGCAGCGGGCGCCTCTGGCTCGGCACCGAGGTGCCGCTGACCCCGCTCGGCGGCGGCCTGTGGCGGATCGGCGAGAAAGCCTGGTCGCCCGAACGCGGCAGCTTCGCCAACTTCATCGACGGCCGCCCGCAGACCTTCCTATTCTCCGGTCAGACGTTCCAGCGCCGGGATGTCTGAGGCGCAGCTCATGCGGGCTCGGGCTGCTGCTTGCTCGAGCCGAACTGCTCCATACGCCGCTGCATCTCCTCGGGCGAGACCTCCTCGACCGCGCTCGCAAGGCTCCACCTATGCCCGAACGGATCGGTCAGCGTGCCCATCCGGTCGCCCCAGAACTGGTTTTCCAGCGGCTTGAACTCGGTCGCACCCGCATCGATCGCGCGCTTCCAGGCAGCATCCACATCCTCGACATAATGGAGCAGGCTGACGGTCGTGCCGCCGCGGCTTTTCGGGCTGAGATGACCCATCTCGGGAAATTCGTCGGCAAGCATGATGATGCTGTCGCCGATGTTGAGCTCAGCATGGCCGATGCGGTTGCCCATTGGCAGCCGCATCTTTTCCGTCGCTCCGAAAGCCCGGCCGTAGAAATCGATCGCGGCCTTGGCATCGTCGACGATCAAATAGGGGGTTACGCTGTGGTAGCCATCCGGAATTGGTTTCACCATTGCGGCTCTCCTTGGATTTGATGCGCCAACGGCCTCCTAATGCTGTTGGCGGAGTCGCTCCAAACCCGCTGGTCGAGCCCTAGCCGCGCTTCGCCGAGGCGGCTAAGGGCGCGCCCATGGACGTCCTCGAAGCTTCCCGCATCACGCCCGAAATCGTCGCCGATCACGGGCTTAGCCCCGAGGAATATGATCGCATCCTGAAAGCGCTCGGACGCGAACCGAACCTGGTCGAGCTCGGCATCTTCTCGGTCATGTGGTCGGAGCATTGCAGCTACAAGAGCTCGCGCGTCCATTTGAAGAAGCTGCCGACCGACGGCCCTCACGTGATCCAGGGGCCGGGCGAGAATGCCGGTGTGATCGACATCGGCGACGGCGATGCGGCGATCTTCAAGATGGAGAGCCACAACCACCCGTCCTACATCGAGCCCTACCAGGGCGCGGCGACGGGCGTCGGCGGCATCTTGCGCGACGTCTTCACGATGGGTGCCCGTCCCGTGGCCAATCTCAACGCCCTGCGCTTCGGAAGTCCCGATCACCCCAAGACTCGCCACCTCATCGCCGGCGTGGTCGCCGGCATCGGCGGCTACGGCAATTGCGTCGGCGTTCCGACGGTCGGCGGCGAGGTCAATTTCGACGAGGCTTACAACGGCAACATCCTGGTCAATGCGATGACCGTCGGCGTCGCCAGGACCGACAAGATTTTCTATTCGGCCGCGGCGGGCGTCGGCAATCCGGTGGTCTATGTCGGTTCCAAGACCGGCCGCGACGGGATCCACGGCGCGACCATGGCCAGCGCGGACTTTTCCGAGGACAGCGAGGAGAAGCGCCCGACCGTGCAGGTCGGCGACCCGTTCACCGAGAAATTGCTGATCGAGGCCTGCCTCGAGCTGATGGCCAGCGATGCGATCGTCGCCATCCAGGACATGGGTGCCGCGGGCCTCACCTCATCCTCGGTCGAGATGGCGTCGAAGGGCGGCGTCGGCATCCGCCTCGACATGAACCGCGTGCCCTGCCGCGAGGAGGGCATGACGCCCTACGAGATGATGCTCTCCGAAAGCCAGGAGCGGATGCTGATGGTGCTGAAGCCCGGCCGCGAGTCCGAGGCCGAGGCAATCTTCCGCAAATGGGAGCTCGACTTCGCGGTGATCGGCGAAGTGACCGAGACCGGCCGCATGGAACTGGTGTGGAACGGCGAGACCGTCGCCGACATCCCGCTGGGCCCGCTGGCCGACGAGGCGCCCCTCTACGAGCGCCCGCACATGAGCCGCGAGGAGTATAAGGCCTGGGCGCAAGTGAAACCGCTCAAGGACGTGCCCGAGAGCACCGACATCGGGGCCGACCTGTTGAAGCTGATGGCGTCGCCCAACCTCGCCAGCCGGCGCTGGATCTGGGAGCAATACGACCAGTCGGTCGGCGGCAATACCGTCCAGCGCCCCGGCGGCGACGCGGCGGTGGTTCGCGTCCACGGCACCAAGAAGGCGCTGGCGATGACCACCGACGTGACGCCGCGCTATTGCTATGCCGACCCGTACGAGGGCGGCAAGCAGGCGGTCGCCGAAGCCTATCGCAACCTCTGCGCGGTCGGAGCCAAGCCGCTGGCGATCACCAACTGCCTCAACTTCGGCAACCCGCAGCGGCCCGAGATCATGGCCCAGATCGTCGGTTGCTTGCGTGGCATGGCCGACGCCTGCCGCGCGCTCGACTTCCCGATCGTTAGCGGGAACGTCTCCCTCTATAACGAAAGCAAGGCGACCGGCGGCGGAAGCGCGATCCTGCCGACCCCGGCGATCGGGGGGGTCGGGCTGCTCGAGGATTGGCACCAGGCGGTAGGCATCAGTTCCGGAGGATGGCTGATGCTGGTTGGCTCCAGCCCGGCCGACCTCCACCTCGGCCAATCGCTTTGGGCCCGGGAAATTCACGGGCTCAAGGCCGGCGATCCGCCCGCGGTGGATCTCGAGCTGGAAAGGCGTCACGGGGAGTTCATCCGCCATCTTATTTCGGAAGGCATTGCGGAGGCGGTTCACGATATTTCCGACGGGGGACTTTTGATTGCAGCCGCCGAGATGGCGCTCGCGGGCAATCTCGAACTGGAACTCTACACCGAGCGGGCGGATTACTTCCTCGACCGCTCCTCTTCCTTGGAAGCAAAGCTCTTCGGAGAAAAACAGGGCCGATACCTGGTTTCGGTTCATGACGATCGCCCTGCGCTCGATGCCGCCCGCAAGGCAGGCGTCGATTGCGAATGCATCGGTACGCTTCGAGACATATATGCGGATCCTGCCGTCACGCCGGAGGACGGCGAGCCCCATATCACCCTGGAGGATTGGGATGAGCGGGGCCGCATCTCCCTCGCCGACCTCCGCGCCGCGCATGAGGGCTTCTTTCCCAAACTCATGGGCAGCGAGCTGACGCCGGAATTCTGATGACCGCCGGCTATTCCGGGACGCCGCTCGCGAAGAAGCTCTCGCTCAAGGACGGCATGCGCGTCTGGCGGGACGGAATGCCCGACAGCGTCGCCGAGATCATGGCCGAAGGGCTGCAGCTCGAGCTTCTCGCCACGCCCGAGGCGCCGATCGATGCCGCCCATATCTTCATCACCCGGCGCACCGACCTGGAAGCCAAGCTCGACCAGCTGATGCCGCTGCTCGCACCGCAGGGCTTCATCTGGGCGAGTTGGCCGAAAAAAGCCGCGAAGCTGCAGACCGACGTGACCGAGGACGTGATCCGCGAAATCTGCCTGCCGATGGGCCTCGTCGACATCAAGGTCTGCGCGGTGGACGCGACCTGGTCCGCCCTGAAGCTGACGCGTCGCCGAAAGTAGTTGCGAACGCTTCGCATTATCGACTATATCGATCTCCATGATCGTCTGCCTCTGCAACAGGATCAGCGAGTCCGAGGTGCGCGAGGCTGCGCGCCAGGGCGCGCGCACGCCGGAGGCTGCCTATGCGCGGCTAGACTGCGAACCGCAGTGCGGCTGCTGCCTCGATTATGCGCAGGAGCTGATCGACGAAGCCCGGCCGCGGCCGCGGCTTCGACTGGTCGCCGGCCGCGCAGCCTGAAGCCCCTTCTGCGACTGACTATCAATCGCAAGTTTTTCGCAGATTTCTGCGGTTTTTGAACCTTCCCTTCGATCCTTCGTTCGGCTAAGGCGCGCTTTCGACGCGACGGAGAATTTTCAATGAAGGGTGACCCCAAGGTCCTCGAATTGCTGAACGAGGCGCTGAAGGCCGAGCTGACGGCGATCAATCAATATTGGCTGCACTACCGGATGCTCGACAATTGGGGCGTCAAGAAGCTCGCCGAGCATGAGCGCGAGGAATCGATCGACGAGATGAAGCACGCCGACCGGTTCGCGGAGCGCATCCTGTTCCTCGAAGGCCTGCCCAATTTCCAGGCGCTCGGCCGACTCCGGATCGGCGAGAATGTCGAGGAGATTCTCAAGGCCGACCTCGAGGCCGAGCTCGAGGCGGTCGACATGTACAAGAACGGCGCGGCCTATTGCGAAAGCGTGCACGACTTCGTCAGCCGCGACCTCTTCGTCGCCGTCCTCGCCGACGAGGAGAAGCACGTCGATTTCGTCGAAACCCAGTTCGAGATGATCAACCGGATGGGCCTGCAAAACTACATCCAGCTGCAGAGCGAAGCGGCCGAGGATTAAATCCTGCCGAATCCCTGATTGGTGACCTTGCGGCCGAAGCCGCCAGGCGCGACCGCGCGGGTCATCAGCGGATTGGTCGCCTTGTCAAAGGCGGCGACGGTCTGGTTGAACAGGGTCCGGAGCTGCACGACCTCGGGCACAAGCTCGTCGGGAAAGCGGTGCGATTCGATGCAGAAGCGCGCGGTCGTCTCGATCAGCTCGGCGATCTTCGCCAGCGGCTCGGCGCCGAGCTGGCGCGATTCCCCTTTCAGCGTGTGCGCAGGCATGACCAGCGCGGTCGTGTTCTGCTCGCGCATCGCCTGCTCGATCTGGTCGATCGACTTCACCCCATCTTCCTTGAAGTAGCTGAGGATACGGATGAAACCTGGGCCGAGCTCCGCCCGGCTCTTCTCGAAATGCGCCCAGTCGACGATGTCTCGAGCCAGGTCCGACACGCTTTGCTCCTCCGCGCCGGCCCTAATCCGGCGATAGTCCACGCTGAGCGATCTAGCTGGAAAAGGGTAAAATTTGCCTTAGCGGGTGCCGCGGTCGAACGGGTTGGCGCGGCCGCGGAAATTGAGCCGCAGCGGCACGGCGCCCAGGCGAAGGTCCCGCCGAAGCGCGTTGACCAGATAGCGCCGGTAGCTCTCGGGCAGCTCGTCGGTGCGGTTTCCGAACACGACGAAGGTCGGCGGGCGGGCCGACACCTGGGTGACGTAGCGCAGCTTGATCCTTTTCCCTTTGGGTGCCGGCGGCGGATTGGCCTCGACCGCCTGCTCGAACCAGCGGTTGAGTTCGCCCGTCGGCACGCGCCTGCTCCACGCCTCGCGCAGATCGAATGCGACCTGGAGGATCGTGTCGATCCCTTTGCCGGTGATCGCGGAGACGGTCAGCAAAGGCACGTCGCGAAGCTGCGCCAGCCCTTCGCCGAGCGCGGCCTTGACGCCGTTGAACAGCGACGACGCATTGTCGGCGACATCCCATTTGTTGAGCGCAATGATCAGCGCGCGGCCTTCCTCGATCACCTGGCTCGCGATCTTCAGGTCCTGCGCCTCAAGGCCTCTGGTCGCGTCGAGGAGCAGGACGACGACTTCGGCATAATCGATCGCCCGCTTGGTGTCCGCCGCGGACAGGCGCTCGAGCTTGTCGTCGACCTTGGCGCGTTTGCGCAGGCCGGCGGTGTCGACGAGGCGCACCGCGCGCCCCTGCCATTCCCAATCGAGGCTAATCGAATCCCGGGTGATGCCGGCCTCGGGCCCGGTGATCATCCGTTCCTCGCCGAGCATCCGGTTGACGAGCGTGGATTTGCCCGCGTTCGGCCTTCCGACGATCGCCAGCTTGAGGGGGGCGCCTTCATCCTCGCTCTCCGGCTCGGCCTCGGCTTTGTTCTCGACATGGGGCAACAGCGCTTCGAACAGATCGGCGACACCCTCGCCATGTTCGGCGCTGATCGCCACCGGTTCTCCAAGCCCGAGGCGAAACGCGTCCAGGATGCCGCTCTCTCCGGCGCGCCCTTCGGCCTTGTTGGCGACGACGATCACCGGCGTGCTCTCGGCGCGCAGCCAGCGTCCGATTTCCTCGTCGAGCGGGGTGACGCCTTGCCGAGCGTCGATCAGGAATAAGGCCGCATCGGCGTCGCGCACCGCGGCCTCGGTCTGCTTGCGCATCCGCCCCGGCAGGGTCTGCGCATCCTCGTCTTCGAAACCGGCCGTGTCGATGACCCGGAACTCGAGCCCCAGCAGGCGGGCCTCGCCTTCGCGGCGATCGCGCGTCACGCCCGGCCGGTCGTCGACCAGCGCGAGACGCTTTCCGACCAGCCGGTTGAACAGGGTCGATTTGCCGACATTGGGGCGGCCAACGATGGCGACGGTGGGAAGGGGCATAACAGGGCGTTAGCGCATTGAGCCTTTCTCCACGAGCGCGGCTCGTGGCGAACGGTCAATCACCGGAACGCGTGCAGGCGCCCGCGGTCGTCGAAGATGTAGAGCGTCGAATTGGCGACCACCGGGGGGACGCTGATCGGTGCGCCGACCGTGGTCTGGCTCTGATACGAGCCGGTGACCGGATCGATATTGATCACAGTGCCATTGGCGCCGGTAATGATCAGCCGGCCGCCGGCAAGAACGGGGCCGCTATAGTCGAGCTCGCCTTTCTTGGTCTTGGCGCGCGCGAACTGGGGCAGCTGGTTGATCCAGCGAACCTTGCCCGATTGGCGGTTGACGCAGATGATCCGTGCATCGTCGGTCACGACGAAGATCCAGTCGCCGGCAACCCAGGGGGTTGCGATCCCGGCGACGTTGAGTTCCCACTGGCGCTGACCGGTGATGAGGTCGAGCGCCACCATGCGGCCGCCCTGGCCGATAGCGATCACCTGACCGCTTTCGATCACGGGATCGGCATCCACGTCCGACAGCGAGGACACGCTGGTGCGAATGCTCGTCCGCTGCAGCGAATCCTGCCAGACCTGCCGGCCGTTTTCGTAGCGATAGGCGTTGAGCTCGCCCGAGGAGAAGCCGGCGACGACGGTGCCCTGGCCGACCGCGGGCGACGCCGATCCAAACACGCCGGCGATCTCGAGCGAGGCCGATTGCGACCAATTGGTCTGCCCGTTGACCTCGCTCAGCGAATAGATCTGGTTGTCCTGGCTCATCACATAGACCGAGCCGTTGGCGACGGTCGGCGAGCCACGCAGCGGCCCGCCCGGCCGAACCTGCCAGAGAATTCCGCCGTTCTGCTCGCTCAGGGCCGCGACGAAACCAAGGCCGTTGGTCGCGAAAATCCGGCCGTTGCTGTAGGCGATCCCGCCGCCGAACAGCGAGCGTTCGTTGCCGCGCTCGTTCGGCGTCTGGCTTGCCCACAATTGCGCGCCGGAACGCGCGTCGAAAGCCCGAACCGCGCCGAGCGAATCGATGGCATAGACGCGGCCGTTGGCGACGATCGGTGCGGCCGTCAGCCGCATCGTCAGCGAGCTTCCATGGCCGGCCTGGACCGTGAACGCATTGCCAAGCGCGGTGCCGAGCGCGAGGTGGCCCATCGACTTGCTCGCATTGCCGCCCGGCTGGGACCATTCGGCATTGACCATGGGGGCCGGGAGAACCATCGGCATGGCCGCGGTTTCGGGATCGACCGTGGCATCCCCTTCATTGGTCAGCACGGCGATACGCTCGCCGATCACCGGAGTCGTCGGCGCCTTGCCTCGCTTGAGTAGGCTGCAGCCGCTGGCGGCAGCCGCGGCGGCAAGCATGAGGGCGATGCGGATATGGTGAACTTTGCTCATCTTGGTCCTACTGGGCCTCTATCTGTACGCCGCTGATATCTGCGCCGAGGCTGCCGGCGATCTGCAGCGCGCGGGAGCGCAGCGACGGCGACCCGGCCTTGTCCTTGGCAATTTCGAGGAACAGGCGCGCGGCCTCATCCTTCTTGTCCTGCTTGAGAAGTGCGAGCGCAGTCATCTCGCCAGCGCTTCCGAACCAGGGCTCTCCGGGCTTGGCCAGCGGCGCCATGCGGGAAATGACCTCCTGCGGCTGAAGCTGATCGAACTCGAGCGCCGTCTGGCGGATCAAAGCGGCATTGCGATAGGGCTCAGGCACATCCCCATCGTTCGCAATTTCGCGATATTTTTGCGTCGCCAGCTTGAGGTCGTTTTGCTGGATGGCGACGGCAGCGCGAGCAAACAGGGCCGAGGCACGCACCGCGCTGCTGTTGCCCTCCTGCGCCAGCGTATCGAGCTGCTGCGGCGCCTTGGCCAGATTGCCGGCGCCGACGTCGCGATAGATCTGCGCCAGCTGCTCGACGTCCCCTTCGCGCTGCTGCAGCTTGTAGTGATTCCACCAGATGAAGCCGCCGCTCGCCGCGAGGAACAGGACGACCGCGGCGATCACATAAGCGCCGTTCCGCTTGAAGAAATCGCGCATCTGGTCGCGACGGAGATTCTCGTCGACCTCACGGAGAAAGGTGTCGTTGATGTCCGGGGGCTCAGCCAAAAACGGTCCTCAGTCGGCTCGGTCGGGGAATTCCAAAGGCCGCGCTTCCCTTCCCCACCCTTGATGAACGGAAGCTGGCGGCGCTTCGTCTAGCGGGTGGAGCGCCAAACGCAAAGGGGGTGATACCGTCGAAAACTGCAGACCGGGTTATGGCTTGGGGCGGTAGGTCTGCTCGGGGGTCGGGAAGCTGCGGCTTCGCACTTCGGCCGCATAGCTCGCCGCCGCCTCGCCGATCTCGCTGGCAAGGTCGGCGTAACGCTTCACGAACCGCGGCGTGCGCTCGAAAAGTCCCAGCATGTCCTCGGTGACGAGAACCTGCCCGTCGCATTCCGCCGAAGCGCCGATCCCGATCACCGGGATGTCGACGCTCTGTGCGATCTTGGTCGCGATCGCCTCCATCACCCCTTCGACGACCAAACAGAAGGCGCCGGCGCGAGCCACGGCGCTGGCGTCGCTGACGATGCTTGCCGCTTCGAGCTGGTTGCGGCCCCGGGGTCCATAGCCGCCGAGCGAGTTGACCGCCTGGGGCGTGAGGCCGACATGGCCGATCACCGGGATGCCGCGCTGCGTCAAAAAATTGATTGTCGGCGCCATCGCCTCGCCGCCTTCGAGCTTCACTGCGGCGCAGCCCGTTTCCTTGAGGATCCGCGACGCGCAGTCGAAGGCCTGCTCGGGTGAGGCTTCATAGCTTCCGAACGGCATATCGACCGCGACCAACGCGTGCCAGCTTCCGCGGACCACGGCCGCGCCGTGCGCGCACATCATGTCCATCGTCACGGGAATGGTCGAGGGCAGGCCGTAGATCACCTGGCCGAGGCTGTCGCCAACCAGGAGCATGTCGCAATGCGGGTCGAGCAATTGCGCCATGCGCATGGTGTAAGCGGTCAGCATCACGATCGGCTGTTCGGTGCTGCCGTCGACCTTGCGGGCGCGGATCGAAGGGGCTGTGACACGCTTTCCGGGGACGGGCGACGGCGTTGCCCGGCTGGTGCTCGTGTCGATGGTGAAGGTCGACATGGCGCGGCTTCTAGCGAGCGAGCCGTTCGCCCGCCAGAGCGAGAGCGTTACGGAAACGTAATGCTAGGAACTCGGGACGCTTGCGAAGCGTCGGGCATGCAGGTGCGTCGGCTTGCGCCGGCGTGATAGAAAAGTGGAGTTTGAACATGCTCGATCGCCAGTGGCTTGGCGACCTGGCGCTTGCGTTGCTGCTCGCGGTACCGACCGCAGCCGTCGCAGCCAGCGATCCCGTCCTGACAAAGGGGACAACCCCGGGCCTCGTCGAGGCCGATGCGGCCAGCACGCCACCGGTTTCGAGCGGTGACCGCGTCAGCCTGATCGCCCGAAGCTAACGCAGCCAGCCGCGCTGCCGGGAGTGGCGCGCAAACCAGAAGATCGTCCAGGCGACAGCGACCAGGGCAGCCGCGCCGGCAATTTGTCCCGTCGCCAGCAGGTCGCGAAGCGGACTGACGAACAGGCCCACGAACCACAGGGCCGCGCCGGCCAGCGCGACGAGCAAAAGCGGCTCAGCCGCGCGTCGCCGCAGCACGAGCATCAGGCCACCGGCCGCTCCGGCGACGGCGGCCAGCGCGAAAAGGACGACCAGCCACATCGGCTCGGCCTGGACCTGCGCGCGCTCGTCCAGCGGAAGCGTCGAAGGATCCGTCGCGAGGCGCATCGCCGAGGCGGCAACCGCGAAGGTCATCAACGCCAGCGAAAGCACCGCTCCGGCCATGTACCAGCGCGAGACCGGCCGCGGGGTATAAGCGTCGTCCATTGGCTCTCCCTGTCTATTTGGCGGCGCCGAGCCGTTCCTCCCATTCGGCGCCCTGCGCAAGCGAGATCGAATCGAGCACCGCGGTGCTCTGGTCGCGAAGAATCGCAAAGGCGCGGCGGATCGCGCACGTCGCTTCGTCGTGGCAATCGCCGCATGGCGCGTAAAAGTTGACGCTCGCGCACGACACCAGTGCTATCGGACCTTCCATCGATCGCACGATCTCACCGAAGGAAATCTGTTCTGCCGGACGCGCCAGCCGGTACCCGCCCTTCGGCCCGCGGGCGCTTTTGACCAGCCCGGCCTTCTTCAGATCGAGCATGATCAGCTCGAGATATTTGGGCGGCACCCGTTGCGTTTCGGCGATCCGGCTGAGCTGGACCGGCTCGTCGCCCTGCGCCTCGGCAAGGAACAGCAGCGAGCGAAGCGCATAGCGGGTCTTCTGGGCGATCATTCAGGCGCCACCGTAGCGCCAGCTCAAGCCGGCTGCAAAGCCGCACCTTGGCCGCGAATCCGGCGCGAATACGGCCTTGCGGTGCACCAGCGCGACAAACCTCCCCAGCAGCGCCGCAGCAGCGCATCCCCAACGCAGCGTCGGGCGTTGAATCAGGTGGCCCAACGACGGTCCACTCAATCAGTTTTCGAGGGAGCAATCGATGGCACAGCATGGCTATTTGCACGACAGTTATGACCGCGACGACCGCGACGACGACCGCCGCGGGCGCCGGGGCGACAGCTTCATGGCCGACCGCGAACGCGGCTGGCGCGAGCGCGCCGACCGCGACGAGGACCGCGGCTTCTTCGAGCGCATTGGCGATGAAGCGCGCTCCTGGTTCCGCGACGACGAGGATGAAGGCGGCCGCTGGAGCCGCGGCAGCGAGCGCGGATCGGACAGCGACGAATGGTTCGGCGGACGCAGCAACCGCAGCCGCGGCATGAGCCATTACGGCCGCGAACATGGGCGCGGCGGCTTCCAGGGCGATTATGGCTCGAGCGGCCGCGACCAGGGCGGCTTTGGTGGCCGCGGCGACTGGGAAGGCGGCCGGCGCAGCTACAGCGCCAGCCCCGACGATCATTATCTCAGCTGGAGGCAGAAGCAGATCGACGCGCTCGACCGCGACTATCAGGAATATTGCCGCGAGTGCGAGGAGAAGTTCGACCGCGACTTCGAAAGCTGGCGGCGAACCCGCCGCCGGCAGTCGGCCAGCCTGCAGCAGCCGATCGCTCCGGGCGAGTCCGACGAGCTCTTTCTGAACCGCCCGGCGATGGGGGCGACCACCGCCGTCGCTCCCCAGGCGCCGACGACCACGGTCGACCCGGCGAGCACGGCGACCATGGGCGAGGCGGAGCCCCAGCCCACGGAATCGACCGGGCGCGGCCGGCGCCGCTAGAAGCTGGGGATGAACGCAGCGGCAGCCGGTGAGCTGGCCGCGCCCTCAGCCTTCCCTGACCATGCTCGGGATAGTCGCTACAGGGTCTTCTCGAAGACCCTGTAGCGGTGGTTGACGCGCGCGCCGGGAAGCTCAGCGATCGACAGCATCCCCTTGTTGTCCTCGAGGATCCAGCCGAACTCGCCCATGCCGATGCCGAACTTGCCGACGCAGTCGCGGCGGGTGAACTCGATCATCATGAAGGCGAGCATGCTCGCCATCCGCGTGTGGTGGAGCTTTTTGGCGACCCCCATCAGCGGTACGCGGGCGCGGCTCACCCGCGGCTTGCGCAGCCGCCACAGCAGCTTGACGAACCCGAACGGGAACAGCTCGCCGTTGAGGTCGCGGATCAACTCGTTGATGTCCGGCAGCGTGATCATGAAGGCAACCGGTTCGCCGTCGAGCTCGGCGACCCGCACGAGGTCGTTGAAGATGATGGGCTTCAGCTTCTTGCCGGCGTAGGCGATTTCCGCCTCAGTCAGTGGGACGAAGCCCCAATTGTCCGACCAGGCGTCGTTCAGCAGATTGAGGATGATTCGCGCCTCTTCCGCAAAGCGCGACTTGTCGACGCGGCGGATGCGGATGTGCGGGTTGCGCTCGCCCATCGCGATCAGACGGTTGATCTTGGGATCGTCCCAGTGCGCGATATCGACCTCGTAGGTGAGCAGGTCTTTGGCCTTGGCGTAGCCCGCCGCCTCGACCCAGCCGCGATATTCGGGCCGGTGATGCCCCATCATCGCCGTCGGCGGCTCGTCGAAACCTTCGATCTCCAGGCCCGGTTCGTCCCAGATCGACAGGCTGAACGGGCCGAGCGCCCGGGTCATCCCCTGACCGCGCAGCCAATCCTCGGCGGTTGCGATCAGCGCGGCGGCGGCCTCGCCGTCGAGCGCCTCGAACATTCCCCACTGCCCGGTGCCCTGGCCCATATGCTGCTGCACCAGGTCATCGACCTGCGCGCTGATGTGGCCGACAATCCGGCCATCGCGCTCCGCCAGCCACAGCTGCGCACGCGCATGCTCGAACCAGGGGTTCTTGCCCGGCGTCAAAAGCGCATGGACCTCGGCTTTGAGCGGCGGCACCCACGCCCGATCGTCCTTGTAGACGTCCCAGACGAAATCGACGAAGGCCTTGCGGTCCCGCTTCGACCGGACCGGCCGGATGATCAGGGGGCTGCTGTTCATCGCCAAGCGCTAGCGGCTCCGGTGGTTCAGCACCAGTGAACCTACAATCGCCCAATTGACGCCACTATCTATGGCCAGAAGTCCGGCTTCAAAGAAAGACGATGAGCAAAACCGCGATCCTCGAGCGCACGACCGACGCTGCCGCGCCGCAGCGCGCGCCCGTGCGCGCGTCAGACGACGCGGCGATGCTCAAGGCGGCGGCGAACCTGACGCGCGACCTCAACGCCCCGAAAGCCCTCATTTACTGGGCGGACATGCTCGGCTCCGCGCTGCTCGGCTATTCGTCCCTGATCGCGGCAATGACCGTCCGTCCCACCTGGGCAGCGATCGCGGCCGGCCTCGTCGCCGTGCTCGCCCTCTACCGTGCCGGCTCGTTCATCCACGAGCTGACCCACATCAAGAAGTGCGCGGTCAAGGGCTTCCGCTTCACCTGGAACCTGGTCGTCGGCGTTCCACTGCTGGTGCCGAGCTTCATGTATGAAGGCGTCCACAACCAGCATCACGCCAAGCGCTATTACGGGACAATCGACGATCCGGAATATCTGCCGCTGGCGCTGATGAAGCCCTGGACCCTGCCGATCTTCCTCATCATCGCGGCGCTGGCGCCGATCGGCATGCTGATTCGCTTTGCGGTCCTCTCGCCGCTGTCGCTCTTCTCCACGAAGCTGCGCGCGCTGGTCGTCGGCCGCTATTCGGGGCTGCAGATCAACCCCAGGTTCGTGCGGCCGGCGCCGGAGGGCGACTTCGCGCGCGAATGGGCGTGGCAGGAAGCGGCGTGCAGCGTCTGGGCGATTACGCTGCTCGCGCTGGTCGCGACGGGCGTGATCCCGCTCAACGCGTTCCTGATCTTCCTCGCCGTCTCGTCCGGAGTCATGTTCCTCAACCAGGTCCGCACCTTGGTCGCGCATCTGTGGGAGAATGAGGGCGAGCCGATGAGCGTTACCGCCCAGTTCCTCGACAGCGTCAACGTGCCCCCGCCAGGCACCCTGCCCGCGCTGTGGGCGCCGGTGGGCCTGCGCTATCACGCGCTGCACCATCTGCTGCCGGGTCTTCCCTACCACAACCTCGGTGAGGCGCACCGCCGGCTTTGCAAGGAGCTCGACACGCGCTCCGTTTATCACGACTCCAGCCACCGGCACCTGTCGATGCTGGTCGTTCGGCTCGCCCGCAGCACTATGGGCCGCGGCGCCCAAACTTGACTAACCGCCGCATTTCCGCTTGAGGGCGCCGCTCAGCGAAAGCATCGGAAAAAGGGCGGCTCCGTAAAGTCCGCCTGGCCGGGTCTACCTCACACGGGACCCTGACGAACGAAAGGACTGACCCATGCGCCACCGTGTTGGCCATCGTAAGCTTCAGCGCACCTCGAGCCACCGCGCCGCCTTGTTTCGCAACATGGCGGCCGCGCTGATCAAGCACGAGCAGATCACGACCACCACCGCGAAGGCGAAAGAGCTTCGCCCCTATGTCGAGAAGCTGGTCACGCTCGCCAAGCGCGGCGGCCTTTCCAACCGCCGCATCGCCCAGTCGCGGCTGATGGATGAGGCCCAGCTCGCCAAGCTGTTCGACGTCATTGCTCCGCGCTATGCCGACCGCAACGGCGGCTATACGCGGGTCATCAAGGCCGGCATCCGCAGCTCCGACGCGGCCCCCATTGCCGTGATCGAGTTCGTCGACCGCGATCCTTCGGCCAAGGGCCAGGACAGCGGCCCGGTCATGACCGAGGAAGAGTTCGAAGCGGCGTAAGACGCCGCCGCGTTCGGCGCGCGGACGAGCCGTGTGGATTCCCGGACGAGGCGCAGGGTCGCCGGGCGCGACTCCTCTCGAAAGCCTTCTGACCGTTTGGACCGCTCGTTCATCCCCTTGAAATCTAAAGGAAACCTTGAGCGGTCTTCGTCGTTTGAACCGCGCAATGAAAACGCGACGCGACGATAAGGACAATAGCGGCACTTTCGGCGACAAGGTGCGGGAGGCGCGCTCGCATCTCCTGGTAGAGGCGGTCGAGAAGCTCGCCGGATCGGGCGAGATGGACGACGTGGTCGCCACGCTTCGCTCGATCGCCCGCTGCCTGATCGGCGCGGACGGCATCGCCGTCATCCTGCGCGAGCGCGAGCAATGCTGGTACGTCGAGGAAGATGCGATGGGCCCGCTGTGGAAGGGCGGGAAATTCCCCCTCGCCTCCTGCATCAGCGGCTGGGCGATGCTCCACAAGCAGACGGTTGTTATCGAAGACATCCGCGATGACGACCGCATCCCGCAGGACCTCTATCGCGATACGTTCGTGCGCAGCCTGCTGATGGTCCCGGTGCGCTCCGACGACCCGATCGGTGCGATCGGCGCCTATTGGAGCGAACCCTACCGGGCCTCGGCCGAACAGGTCGGAATGCTCGAGCGCCTGGCCCGGGCAACGGCCACGGCGATGGAGAATGTCCGGCTGATCGCGGCGCTTTCGAAGGCGCTTGCCGACGCCGAGCTCGCCCGCGACGAACTTCGCCACCGAGTCAAGAATGCGTTCACGGCCGCCCAGGCGCTGGCCACACTCACACTGCCGCGCGAACATCACGAGGCACTCAACGCGCGGATCGCCGCTCTCGCCCGTGCGCATGAACTGCTCGACGACAAGCTTGCGCATCAGGATTCGATTACCCTCGCCGATCTCGTCGATGCGGAGCTCGAACCTTATGCGACCGAGAGCCCCGGACGGCTCGACCTGGCAGGGGACGAGATCCGCCTCGGCAGCGCCCAAGCGGTGGCGCTTGGGCTGGTCATCAACGAGCTTGCGACGAACGCTCTCAAATATGGCGCGCTTTCAACGCCGAGCGGGCGACTGCAGGTGACATGGCGGGAGGCCCGCCACCGGCTGATCCTCGAATGGCGCGAATCCGACGGCCCGGAAGTGCGCGCTGCCGCGATGGAGAATTTCGGCTCGCGCCTGCTGCGGCGCCTCGTTGAAAGCCAGCTAAACGGCTCATTGCGGCGCGAGCTTGGAGGTGCCGGCGTCACCTGTATCGTCGAATTTCCGATCCTGAACGGCAACGTTGGTGCTGCGGAAGCGGGCGATGCCGTTACTAGCCCCACAAATTAGGTGAACCGCAGCAAACGACCGGTTCAGGGGCCATGCAATGGCGTAACGATATCGCCGCAAATGGGTCGTCGTGCGTTGTGCCGGCGAGTCGGGAAACCTTGTTAGGAGTTCGGCCATGAAGGCTATCACGAAGGTTCTGGCGGGCGGCGTCGCGATCGCTGCAATGGCCAGCGCGGCGCCCGCTTCGGCGCAATATTATCCGGGTTACGGTTATGGCGGCGGCGACGTCCTCGGCCAGGTCATCGGCAGCGTGCTCGGCGGCGGTTATGGCTATGGCGCTCCGCCGGTGAACAGCCAGGCGGTGGTCAACCAGTGCGCCAACGCGGTCCAGGCGCGGCTCAGCGGCGGCGCCGGCTACGGCACCGGTTATGGCTATGCCGGCGGCTATGGCGGCTACGCTCCGGCCTATGGTTATGCCTCGCCTTACGGCCCGGCGGCTCGCGTTCTCGGCATCAGCCGTGTCGAGCAGCGCTCGGGCGGCGGACTGACGGTCCGCGGCGTCGCAACGACCAATGCTCAGGCTGGTTACGGCTACGGCCATGCCGGTCAGCACCGCGTCGATCTCACCTGGCGCTGCCGGACCGATTTCCGCGGTCTGATCACCAGCGTCAACATTGAGCGCGCGCAACCGGCCCACGGTTACCAGCAGCAGCAGCTGCCCACCTATACGCCGTGGGGTACCGATTATTCGCAATACGGGTATCGCCGCTACTAAGACGACGACCCATTGCTCACAGGATGCGCCGGGGCTCAGGCCCCGGCGCATTTCTTTTGCCCAAGCCGAACTTTACTGACCGGCGTCTGCCCCCTATCGGCTCGCCATGACGGTCCAGCCGACAGAATCCATCCTCATCGTCGACTTCGGTAGTCAGGTGACACAGCTGATCGCCCGCCGCGTGCGCGAGGCCGGGGTCTATAGCGAGATCGCGCCGTTCAACGCCGCCGAAGAGGCATTCGAGCGCCTCCGGCCCAAGGGGGTGATCTTCTCCGGCGGCCCCTCGTCCGTCACCGCCGAGGACAGTCCGCAAGCGCCGCAGATCATCTTCGACAGCGGCCTTCCTTTGCTCGGCATCTGCTACGGCCAGCAAACCCTTCACCAGCAATTGGGCGGCAAGGTGGTCAGTTCCGACCAGCGCGAGTTCGGCCGCGCCTTCATCGAAATCGTCGCTCCCAGCGCATTGTTCGATGGCTTGTGGCAGGTCGGCGAGACGCATCAGGTGTGGATGAGCCACGGCGACCGCGTCGAGACCCTGGCGCCGGGCTTCGAGGTTGTCGCAAGGTCCGAAGGCGCGCCGTTTGCGATCGCCACCAACGAGCAGGCCAGGCGCTACAGCCTGATGTTCCACCCCGAGGTCGTGCACACCCCCGACGGCGGCAAATTGCTCGCCAATTTCGTGCGCCATGTTTGCAGCTGCGCCGGCGACTGGACCATGGCCGGCTACCGCGAGGCGAAGGTCGCCGATATTCGCGCGCAGGTCGGCCAGGGGAAAGTGATCTGCGGGCTTTCCGGCGGCGTGGACAGCGCCGTCGCCGCAGTGCTGATCCACGAGGCCATCGGCGACCAGCTGACCTGCGTGTTCGTCGACCACGGTTTGCTGCGCGCCGGCGAGGCCGAGCAGGTCGTCAGCCTGTTCCGCAATAGCTACAACATCCCGTTGGTCCACGTCGACGCGAGCGCGGACTTCCTCGCCGGCCTCGAGGGCGTCACCGATCCCGAGGCGAAGCGCAAGTTCATCGGCGCCGAGTTCATCAACGTGTTCGAGGCCGAGGCCAACAAGATCGGCGGGGCCGACTTCCTCGCCCAGGGCACGCTCTATCCGGACGTGATCGAGAGCATCAGCTTCACCGGTGGCCCATCGGTGACGATCAAGAGCCACCACAATGTCGGCGGGCTGCCCGAACGGATGAACATGCAGCTGGTCGAGCCCTTGCGCGAATTGTTCAAGGACGAGGTGCGCGAGCTCGGCCGCGAGCTCGGCCTCCCCGAAGCCTTCGTCCAGCGCCACCCCTTCCCTGGCCCGGGGCTGGCGATCCGTATCCCCGGCGAGGTGACGCGCGAAAAATGCGACATCTTGCGCAAGGCCGACGCCATCTATCTCGAGGAAATCCGCAATGCCGGCCTGTACGATGCGATCTGGCAGGCGTTCGCGGTGCTTCTGCCGGTGCGCACGGTCGGCGTGATGGGCGATTATCGCACCTATGATTATGTCTGCGCGCTGCGGGCGGTGACCAGCGTCGATGGCATGACCGCCGACGTCTATCCGTTCGACGCCGCCTTCTTGAGCCGCGTCGCCACGCGCATCGTCAACGAGGTCCAGGGCATCAACCGGGTGGTCTATGATTACACGTCCAAGCCGCCCGGAACGATCGAATGGGAGTGAGCTAGGCTAGCTCCACCCAGGTCGGCGCGTGGTCGCTGGCCTTCTCCTCGCCCCGCGCCCATTTGTCGACGCCGGCGCTCTGCAGCCGGTCGGCGGCCTCCGGAGAGCAGAGCAGATGGTCGAGGCGAAAGCCGAGATCGCGCTGCCAGCAGCCCGCGGTATAGTCCCAGAAGGTGTAGAGCTTGTCCTCATCGGGATGGAAGGCGCGCAGCGCGTCGGTCCAGCCCTGGTGGACGATGCGCCGCCAGAGCTGCCGGGCCTCGGGCTGCATCACTGCATCGTGTTGGGTCGCACGAACCGAGAAGACGTCGCGGTCCTCAGGCACCACGTTCCAGTCGCCGCAGAGGATCGCCGGGCGTTCGCCCTGGAGCAGCTCCGCGGCATGATCGTGCAGCCGCTCCATCCAGCGGATCTTGTAATCGAACTTCTCGGTTCCGACCGGATTGCCGTTGGGCAGGTAGATTGAGCCGACAATGAGGCCATTCACCTCGGCCTCGATATAGCGGCTGTGGCTGTCGTCCGGATCGCCGGGAAGGCCCATCCGGCGAAGCTCGGGCGTGTCGCCTCTGGCGAGCACGGCGACGCCGTTGAAGCCTTTTTGCCCGTGCCACACCGCGCCGTAGCCCGCCGCCTCGATGTCGGCGATCGGAAGCGCCTCGTCGGCGCATTTGAGCTCTTGCAGGCACACCACGTCGGGCCGCTCGCGCTCGAGCCATTCGATGAGCCGCGGCAGGCGGGCGCGGATGCCGTTGAGATTGTAGGTGGCGAGCTTCACTAGGGCCGCTTAGCGGCAGCCGCTCACGCGGGAAAGCGTGCGTATCCCCGTTCGGTGACGCGGTCGACGCACGTGCGATATTCATCATAAGCCGCATCGCCGCGCCGGATCACCCCGAGCGGTTTTTGGTCGCCTGCCTCCATCGGCAGAAGCACGATCGGCAGCGAGGCCGGGATCAGCTGCGCCCCTTCTCCTGCGGCCAGAGTCAGCAAAATGCCGCTCAGCCACTTGCCCGAGGGGCGGTTGAGCAGCGCCATCCGATACTGCCCCTGCCATGAGGTGACGAGGTAGATCGCGCCCGAAATGTTGGGGAAGGAGACATAGCCCTTCTGCTCATGCTCGGCGTCGGTCCGTTCCGCTTCGCTGAAGACGAGGTGGCCCGCCGCGCTGTCCCAGGAAATGATGGTCAAATAGGCGAAGATGGCGCCTGCCTCGCTGAACGAGGGACGCAGCGTCAGATAAGTCCCTTCCAGCCACTGCACCGCGGGCCGCGCATAGGCGCCCATGGATTCGGGCGCGAACGGGCGTGCTTCGCGAGCCTGGGCGTTGCCGCGCAGGCTGGTGCCCAGCGCATCCTCGAGCCGCACGACCGTCTGCAGCGTGAAAGGGCGGCGGCCGGCAAGCGCTTTCTCGAGCGTCGACAGGCTGACCCGCGCTTCGTCGGCGAGCCACTGGCGCGACAGTCGCCGCCGGGCGAGCTCCTCGCGCACCACCAAAGCGACCGATTCACTGCCTTCGCTGCTTAGCTCGCCATGCATGGACTCGCCCCCGAGATTGCGCACATCTCCGCACATTTCCGCACATTCCGTCAACCGCGCGCACGCAATCGTCTGCAAAAGGCGCGGATTTCCAGGTCTTTCCCGTGGCGGGGCGCGGCGCTCGCAGGCACTGGGCCACCACGCTTCGGCCAGGAAGCGCCAGGGGTATGGACATGCATAGCGACAGGCTTCGGACCGGCTTCGGCGGAATGATCGCGGTGACCGCGATCCTGCTCGCGGCCCAGTTGATCACCGGCGTTCAGGCGTTTCCGCTGTGAGCTCGCTTTGGTCCGACCTCGCGCTTGCCCGCGCGGCGCTTGCCGAGGCCGTCGCGCGCGGCGTCATCGCCGATGCCGAACATCCCTCGCGCAAGCTCGGCCGGCCGGCGAAGCCGCTGCCGGTTCGCAAGGTGCTGCACCCCCGCCTGAGCAGCGTCGCACTTTAATCTCGGAAGGTTTGCAATGATCCCGAAACTGTCAGCGGGCGCGATCGCGCTCGCCCTCACTTTGTCCGGTCCGCTCGGCGCATCCGCCGGCGAACCCGATCTTGCCGAAGTTCGCGCCCTGACGGCGCGCTTCCAGGACGTCCGGCAAGCTCTGGCCGAAGGCTATGTGCGCGATCCCGGCAATATGTGTGAGACCGCCGAGATGATGGGCCGCCCCGCCTCCGAAGGCGCGATGGGCATCCATTTCTTCCGGCCCGACCTGCTCGGCATCACCGCCCCGCCCAACCCACGCGTCAATGGGTCAGGCACGCACACCGACTTCCGCTCGCCCAGCATTCTTATCTACGAGCCGCAGCCGGATGGGTCGCTGGTCCTCGTCGCGGTCGAGAATCTCGTGTTCCGCTGGGCGTGGCACGAAGCCGGAAACACGGAGCCTCCCACCTATCGCGGCGTGCCTTACGATCTGATGGAGGACGATCCCGCAACGGCGGTCGACGAGGCTCATATGTTCGAGCCCCATTACGACCGGCACGTGTGGCTCTTCCGCGACAATCCCAGGGGGGTCTTCGCGCAGTTCAATCCGAACGTCAGCTGCGCCGCGCATCGACACGCGGCGGGTCACGGGGACGAGGCGAAATCCGGCGCTAGACGCTGAAGCTGCTGCCGCAGCCGCAACCGGACTGCGCGTTCGGGTTGGTCACGCGGAATGCGGCGCCGCCGAGGTCTTCGACGAAATCGACGGCCGATCCGCGCACGAGATCGAGGCTGACCTGGTCGACGACCAGCTTCACGCCATCGGTTTCGGCGATGGCGTCATCCACTTGCGGCTGCTCGGCAAGCTCGAACTTGTAGGTGAATCCGGCGCAGCCCCCGCCGTCGACCGCGAGGCGCAGGATCGCCGGCTTGCGCTGGCGCGCGGCAATCCACGCGACGCGGCGCGCGGCATTTTCGGTGAGGGTGATCTCGGGCTCGCTCACCCGGTCGAGATAGGAAGCGCGGCTTGCCGCAACAAGCTTACTTGTTGCTGCCCGGTCCGCCGAGCGCGCCGTCCATTGCCGGGGCGTTGGAACGACGCTGCATCGCCAGCACGTAATCGGTCGACTTCATGAAGGGGATCGGATTGACGGCGCGGCCGTCGATACGGACTTCATAGTGCAGGTGGTTGCCGGTCGACCGCCCCGTCGAGCCCATGCGGCCGATCAGGTCGCCGCGGGAGACCTTTGCGCCGGACGCGACGAGCACTGCTGACAAATGGCCGTAACGGGTCGTGATGCCACGACCGTGGTCGAGTTCGACCAGATTGCCATACCCGCCGGAGTTCCAGCCGGCGCGAAGGACGGTGCCTTCGGCCGTTGCATAGATCGGGGTTCCGTGCGGTCCGGCAAGGTCGATGCCCGGGTGCATGGCGGCGGAGCCGCGGAACGGGTCGGAACGGATGCCGAAACCGCTGGTGAACTCGACATTGTGCTTCACCGGCTTTTCGGACGGGATTGCGATCACGCCGTCCTGCAGCCGGTCGAGCTTCTTCCAGCTGTCGAACAAGGCCTTGAAGGTGGAATTGCCGGCATTGACCAGCGGACCGCCGACGGCGCCTTTGCCCTGGGCCGGGTAGAAGCCGAGCTTCCGGAGCGATGCCGCGTCAATGTTTTCGTCGGCGAGAGCCTCGGCAAGCGCGATCTGGCGCTGCTCGATCTCTTTGACGCGCCGCTCGGTTTCGGCGGCGAGCTGCGCGACTTGCGCGGAATAATGGCTGTCCGGCGCGGCGACCACTACGGTGCGCTCCGAACCCATCGCGAGACGAACGGTGGCATAGCTGGCCCAGCCGACCAGCCCGAGCAGGATGACGAACAGAATGGCCTGGATCGGTGCGGAGATGCGGAAGCGGCGCAGCTTGGCGCCATCGTGGACGAAAAGGTCGCGGTCTCGGAAAAGCCCGTTAGTCGCCGCGATAACTTGCGTCATAAATATCCCCGCTCCAGCACACCATCAGCGCGCCGCGCATCAGCGCCGCGCCTGAGATTCCGTCCAAATCAGGGCTCCCCAGCCCCCAGCTTCCGTGTTCGCAGCTTGCCCAACCGCGAACTGGTGAGTGGACACTGCTTCCGGATGGTTAACGAATTCAACCTGCTTGGGCCCTCTCCGGGATGAACCGTCCGATGGATGCGATGAGTTGATGGATGAGCAGCGAACCGGCCGCGAATTGAGCGGAACCGCGCTGTTGGCGATCGCCACGTGCCGCCCAGCGAATCTTTTCAAACCAGCCTGCTTGCCATCGGCCCGAGAGCCTTTAGACCCAGTTGCGGGCCACGCCGTCCCAACGCGGCGCGAGCTCTCTGGAAGGAGAGTTGAGAGTGACCGAAGCGACTGAAGCCGCGCACCGATTGCGCGCGGCAAAACCGGGCCGCAAACCCGACCGTCCCTTTTTTTCATCCGGACCCTGCGCCAAGCCTCCCGGCTGGAATGCCGGCAAGTTGCCGACCTGCGCGCTTGGCCGATCGCACCGCGGCGCGCTTGGCAAAGCCCGGCTGCAGGAAGCGATCGAACGTACGCGCGGGCTGTTGCGGCTCCCGTCCGATTACCGGCTGGGCATCGTTCCTGCCTCGGACACGGGCGCGATGGAAATGGCGATCTGGTCCCTGCTTGGCCCCCGCCCCGTCACCATGCTCGCCTGGGAAAGCTTCGGTGCCGGCTGGGTAACCGACGTCGCCAAGCAGCTGCAGCTCGACGCCGAGGTGCGTACTGCGACCTATGGCGACATTGCCGACCTCTGCGGCATCGATCCGGCGAGCGACATCATCTTCACCTGGAACGGCACGACCAGCGGGGTTCGAGTGCCCGATGCCGACTGGATCGCCGCCGACCGTACCGGCCTCACCATCTGCGACGCGACCTCCGCGGCCTTCGCACAATCGATCGATTGGCCCAAGATCGATGTCGGCACGTTCAGCTGGCAGAAGGCGCTCGGCGGCGAGGCTGCGCACGGCATGCTGGTGCTGTCGCCGCGCGCCGTCGAACGGCTCGAACGCGAGCCGGCGCAGCGGCCGCTGCCCAAGATTTTCCGTTTGACGAAGGGCGGCAAGCTGATCGACGGCATTTTCAAGGGGGAGACGATCAACACGCCCTCGATGCTTGCAGTGGAGGACTGGCTGTTTGCGCTCGATTGGGCCGAACGCATCGGCGGGCTCGACGCCTTGATCGCCCGCGCCGACGCCAACGCGGCCGCGCTCGACCGCTGGGTGGAAGGGGCCGCGTGGATCGACCATCTCGCGGCCGATCCGGCGATCCGCTCCAACACCTCGGTTTGCCTGCAGTTCGCCGACCGCAGCGATGAGGAAGCGAACCGCGCCCGGCAGAAGGCCATCGTCAGGCTGCTAGATCAAGAGGGCGCGGCCTATGACATTGGCGCCTATCGCGACGCGCCGCCCGGGCTTCGCATCTGGTGCGGAGCGACGGTGGAGACAGACGACATCGAGGCGCTGGGCCCCTGGCTCGACTGGGCCTGGGAGGCGAGCCGATGACCGACACGCCGAAGGTCCTCATCGCCGACAAGATGGACCCCCGGGCTGCGGCCGCGTTCCGCGAGCGCGGGATCCTTGTGGAGGAGAAGCCGGGGCTCACGGCTGACGAGCTGAATTCCGTCATTGGCGGCTATGATGGGATCGCGGTGCGCAGCTCGACCCGCGTCGGGGCCGCCGCCATGGACGCGGGGCTGCCGCGCCTCAAGGTCATCGGCCGCGCCGGGATCGGTGTCGACACGATCGACGTCGTCGCCGCCAGCGCGCGCGGCATCGTCGTGATGAACACGCCGTTCGGCAATTCGATCACTACAGCCGAGCATGCGATCGCCATGCTGTTCGCACTCGCCCGCGAAATCCCGCAAGCCGACCAATCGACCCAGGCCGGCAAGTGGGAGAAGAACCGCTTCATGGGGGTCGAGCTCGCCGGCAAGACGCTGGGTCTGATCGGCTGCGGCAACATCGGCTCGATCGTCGCCGACCGCGCCCACGGCCTCAAAATGAAGGTCGTTGCCTACGATCCGTTCCTCAGCCCCGAGCGCGCGGTCGAGCTCGGGGTCGACAAGGTGGAGCTCGACGAGCTTCTGGGACGCTCCGATTTCATCACCCTGCACACGCCGCTCACCGACCAGACCCGCGGCATCCTCAGCCGCGAGGCGCTGGCGAAGACGAAGAAGGGAGTCCGCATCGTCAATTGCGCGCGCGGCGGCCTCATCGACGAAGCCGCGCTCAAGGATGCGCTCGACAGCGGGCATGTCGCCGGCGCTGCGCTCGACGTCTTCTCCGAGGAGCCGGCCAAGGACAACCCGCTCTTCGGAACACCGGGGCTGATCTGCACGCCGCACCTCGGCGCATCGACGACCGAAGCGCAGGTCAATGTCGCGATCCAGATCGCGGAGCAGATGAGCGACTATCTGCTGCTTGGCGGGATTACCAACGCGGTGAACGTGCCGTCCCTGTCGGCCGAGGAAGCGCCGCGGCTGCGGCCTTATATGGCGCTGGCGGAGAAGCTAGGGCGGCTCGTCGGCCAGATTGCCGCGCCGGACATCCGCTCGATCGACATCGAAGTGGAAGGTCATGCCGCCGAGCTCAACGTCAAACCGATCACCGGAGCTGTCCTCGCCGGGGTGATGCGCACCTGGTCCGACACGGTGAATATGGTCAATGCGCCCTATCTTGCGAAAGATCGCGGCATCGCCGTCCGCGAAATCCGCAACGAGGCGGAAGGCGATTATCACACGCTCGTCGCCGTCGCCGTCGGCACTGACCAGGGCGAGCGGCGGGTCGAGGGGACCTTGTTCGGCCACCGCGCGCCGCGCCTCGTCAAGATCTTCGGAGTTCCGGTCGAGGCCGAGCTGACCGGCCAGATGATCTACATCGTCAACACCGACGCACCGGGCTTCATCGGCGCGCTTGGCACGACGCTCGGGAAGCACGGGATCAACATTGCGACCTTCAACCTAGGGCGCCGCAAGGAAGCCGGCGAGGCGGTCGCTCTGGTCGCGGTCGACGACCCGATCACCGCCGAGGTCGCCGCAGAGCTGCGTGCGCTGCCCGGCGTACGCGAGGTCGTGCCGCTGAGTTTCTAGGCGGCCGCCAGCTCGAGCTGGGTGAACCGCACCGGCATCATAGCGCGGCTGGAGACAGTGCCGTCCGCTGCCTTTTCCACCAGGCTCAGCTGTTGAACGTCGCCGCCGCCAAGGGGGATCACCATGCGGCCGCCCGGCGCCATCTGCTCGACCAGCGCCGGGGGTGGTTCAGCCGCCGCAGCGGTGACCAGGATTCGATCGAACGGCGCGTGCTCGGGCCATCCGCGCGAGCCATCGCCGACCCGCACTTGCACCGGATAGCCAAGCGCGGCGAAGCGCGCCTCGGCCGCCTCGGCGAACTCTTCGACCACCTCGACGCTCCATACCAGCGCGCCCATTTCCGCCATGACCGCGGCCTGGTATCCGTAGCCGGTACCGACCTCGAGCACGCGCGCGCCTTCCTCGATCTCGAGAAGATCGAGCATCACGGCGCCGATGAAGGGCTGGGAGATGGTCTTGTCGAAGCCGATCGGCAGCGGCGTGTCCTGATAGGCCACCAGAATCAGGCTCTGCGGCACGAACAAGTGGCGCGGCACGTCCATCAGCGCGCGGCGGAGCGGCGGTGCAACCTCGCCTGTCCCAAGCTCGTCGCTGGCCAGGTCGAAATGCATGTCAATGATTTCGACCATGTGCCGGCGGAACAGCGCGAGATGCTCTTCGGTCATGGGCTTCATGCCGAGCGAACGGGCGCGGCGGCGGCCGCGTTCCCGGATCGCTCAAAGAAAAGGGCGCCCCGTTCGGCCCGGGGCGCCCTTCGGCCATCCACCTGCGTGCGAGTGGTGGTCGAGCTAGAGTTTAGTGGCTGTTGCCCTCGCCGCTGTTGCGGACGGCGTCGGCCTTGTGCTCGCCGGCGTTGCGAACGGCGTCGGCGGCGTTTTCGGCATTGGCGTGGATGTTCTCGGCGGCATTGTCGGCGTTCGCCTCGATGGCGTCAGCGACGTTTTCCGCATTCGCCTCGATATTCTCGGCTTTCTGCTCCTGAGGGCTCTGATTGCAGGCGGCGAGCGCGCCCACGCCCAAGGCGACGGCGAGAACGGTGATGATCTTCATGGTGTTTCCCCTTTTGTGGTCACGTAACGGAACAACAATACGCTCTACGGCTGTTTTCTGTTCCGCCGGCACAATGAGTTCCCGCCACGGCGCTGGACTGTCTTGAGGGACGACCCTAGAGCCGCTTCGGCCGCACAGCAGGAAGCAAAATCGTGGGAAATGTGACCGTCATCGGCGCCCAGTGGGGCGACGAAGGCAAGGGCAAGATCGTGGACTGGCTGGCGAGCCGCGCCGACATGGTGGTGCGCTTCCAGGGCGGGCACAACGCGGGCCACACCCTGGTGGTCGGCAACCAGACCTACAAGCTCTCGCTGCTTCCGAGCGGTATCGTCCGCGGCACGCCCTCGGTGATCGGCAATGGAGTGGTGCTCGATCCCTGGGCTCTCAAGGCCGAAGTCGACCGGATCCGCGAGCAGGGAGTCGAGGTCACGCCCGACGTGCTGCGCATTGCCGAGACCTGCCCCTTGATCCTGCCCATCCACCGCGACCTCGACGGGCTTCGCGAGGACGCGAGCGGCGCCGGCAAGATCGGCACCACGCGGCGGGGCATCGGGCCCGCCTATGAGGATAAGGTCGGGCGGCGCGCGATCCGCGTGTGCGACCTTGCGCATCTCGGCGAGCTCGGACCGCAGCTCGACCGGCTGTGCGCACACCATGACGCGCTTCGTGCCGGCTTCGGCGAGCCGCCGATCGACCGCGCCCGGCTGCTCCGCGATCTCAGCGAAATCGCCGATTTCGTGCTGCCTTACGCAAAGCCTGTGTGGCGCGACCTCGACTCTGCGCTTCGCGGCGGCAAGCGCATTCTGTTCGAAGGAGCGCAGGGCGTGCTCCTTGACGTCGATCATGGCACCTATCCGTTCGTCACCTCATCGAACACGGTTGCGGGTACCACCGGCCCTGGAAGCGGCACCGGCCCTTCCGGCGCCGGCTTCGTCCTCGGCATCGTCAAAGCCTATACGACGCGCGTCGGCTCCGGCCCTTTCCCGACCGAGCAGGACAATGAGGTCGGGCAGAAGCTGGGCGAACGCGGCCACGAATTCGGCACGGTCACCGGCCGCCGCCGCCGCTGCGGCTGGTTCGACGCGGTGCTGGTTCGCCAGGCGGTCGCGGTCAGCGGGGTTACGGGCGTTGCCTTGACCAAGCTCGACGTGCTCGACGGGTTCGAGACCGTGCGCATCTGCACGGGCTATCGCATCGACGGGCAGGAGTTCGACTATTTGCCGCCCCACGCGGCGGACCAGGCCCGCGTCGAGGCCGTGTACGAAGAGGTCGAAGGCTGGCCCGGCTCAACCCGCGGGGCGCGCAGCTGGGCCGACCTGCCGGCACGGGCGATCAAATATGTGCGGCGGATCGAAGAGCTGATCCGCTGCCCCGTCGCGCTGGTCTCGACCTCGCCCGAACGCGACGACACGATCCTGGTGCGGGATCCTTTCGCGGGCTAGCCGCGCACTTCGAACGTCGCGAGGCCCTCAGCGGGGGCATTTTCGATCAGCACGTCGTGCACTTCGGCGCTTGGCGGCCCCCGGTGCAGCCGGGCCATAAGCTCCGCGAGTGCGATTTCATTGCCTTCGATATGCGCTTCGACCGAGCCGTCAGCGCAATTGCGCACCCATCCAGCCAAGCCCAGACGCTCAGCCTCGGCCCGCGTCCAGGCGCGGAAGAACACGCCCTGGACCCGGCCCCTGACGCGAACCTTACGGGCTATGAGCATCCTTCGATCAGCTGCACGTGGTTCCATCGGCCGACGCGGAAAGAATGAACCTTTCGCCGAAAGGTCTCGAAGATCATCCCGTGCCGGCGGTCGCTCGCGCGGTAAACGAGGTAGTGACCCTCCGGCGACGTGTAAGGATGCGGCTCGACCTTGAGCATGTCACCGTAGATCCGACGCACTTGGGACTCGCTCATTCCGACCCGCGCGCCCGAGGCCGTGACATATTGCGGGTTCTCGATGTCGATCCGAACAACCTGCCCGTAGGACACCATCACCGCGATCCCCTTGCGCTTCGGCAGGCTCCAGAAGCTGCACGCGGGGTCATCCTCGGGGTCATAGTCCTTCCGCGCGCCGAGCCGGCGCAGCTCGGAAACCGACATGCCGATGCGCAGATCGCCGACGCCGAGCAACGTCACCGGCGATGTCGCGGGCGCGGCCGCGGCGCTGAGGGCGAGCAGCGCCAGCATCACACCGTCGCGATGTCCGGCGCGTCCTCGGCCTTCATCCCGACGACATTATAGCCGGCGTCGACGTGGTGGATCTCGCCGGTGACCCCGCTCGCAAGATCCGAGAGCAGATAAAGGCCGGCGCCGCCGACATCCTCGATCGTAACGTTGCGCCTAAGCGGCGAATTATATTCGTTCCATTTCATGATGTAGCGGAAGTCACCGATCCCGCTCGCCGCGAGCGTCTTGATCGGCCCGGCCGAGATCCCGTTGACCCGGATTCCTTCGGGACCCAGGTCCATCGCCAGATATTTCACGCTCGCCTCGAGCCCGGCCTTGGCCACGCCCATGACGTTATAATGGGGGATAACCTTCTCCGCCCCATAATAGGTCAAGGTGAGAAGCGACCCGCCGTTCGGCATCATGGCCCGCGCGCGCTGCGCGACGGCGACGAAGCTGTAGACGGAGATGTTCATGGTCATCAGGAAATTGTCCATCGACGTGTCGACGAACTTCCCCCTCAGCTCATTCTTGTCGGAATAGCCGATCGCATGGACGACGAAGTCGAGCGCGTCCCAACGGTCCTTCAGCGCGTCGAACGTCCGGTCGAGCGCCTTCATGTCGGAAACGTCGCAGTCGACCAGCAGGTTCGAGCCCAGTTGCTCGGCGAGCGGTCGGACGCGCTTCTCGAGCGCTTCGCCCTGATAGGAGAAAGCGAGCTCGGCGCCCTGGTCGCCGAGCGCTTTGGCAATGCCCCAGGCAAGCGAACGATCGTTGGCGAGACCCATGATCAGCCCGCGCTTGCCAGTCATCAATCCCGTCAAAGTTGTGGCCCCTCTCTTTGCAGCACAGGTTCGACATCCTCGCCGGGCTGCGGCTCCTCGACATCGAGTTCGTCGCTATACGGCCCGGTATAGACCTCGCCCTTTAGCGCCGTGGCGCCGCTTTCCGCCAGCGCTGCATTCAGTTCGGCGCCGATGACAACGCCGAGGCCGACAATGAAGAAGAAGATGAGCGCGATCATCACCCCGGCGAGGCTGCCATAGGTGAGACTGTAGCTGCCGAGCATTCCCAGAGCCAAAGGCAGCAGTTCGACCGTGGCCAGCCACCACAAGGTGATGAACAGCGCGCCCGGCCATGTCTTGCAGTCGCTTTTGCGGTAGCGCGCGGGCGTGAGCGCGTAGAAGAGGCCGTAAAAGGTGAGGAACAGGGTCGCTGCGGGGACCAGTCGGTAGACGCCGAGCCGATTTCCGATGCCCTCGGCCAGCGGGAACCATTCGACAACCAAATGATGGATCGAGGTCAGCGCGACGCTGGCGGCGAAAGCGACCATCAGCAAGATGACCGCGCCGAGGATCAGCAGGATCGAGCCGAGCCTATACTCCCAGAAGGGTGCGCAATATTTCACTCCGAAAGATCGGCGGAGGATGTCGCGGATCGTCTCGATGAAGCTCGCCGCCGTCCACAGGCCGACGATCGCGCCGAGCCACAGCAAGGGCCCCGTGCGCGCGCTCAGCACCTCCTGCACCGGACCGCGCAGCGTCTCGGCAACCCCTGGCGGAAGACGCTCCAGGACATTGGCGACGGTAAGTTGCGCATCCTCGCGCTGCCCCAGCAGGTGGGCGACGGCGGCGGCGAGGATGAAGAAAGGGAACAGCGCGAGGAGTGACAGATAGGCGAGGTTACCCGCGTGGATGAAGCCGTCATTGTAGACGCCGACTGCGACCCGTTTGACCACTTCCCACGGCGTCAGCCGCGGCTTCAGCTTCTCCTCGACCTCCGTACCGAAGGCCGCGCGCATGCTCGCCAGCCGCTTGCGTCTCGCCTCCGGGGATTGGGGAGAAATCTCTCGCACGACGGCTGCTTCAAACCCCCAGCGCAGCCCGGGGGTTTCCGCCGGCTTCCCACTGTTCGGCGAAGCGCTGCAGCTGTGCATCGTCCGCGGGCACGTCGACCGAGACGGCGACCAGCTGGTCGCCGCGCTTGCCGTCCTTGGCCGCGAAACCCCGTCCCTTCAGCCGAAACACTTTTCCCGAGGTGGTGCCCTTGGGGATCGTCAGCATGACCGGGCCCTGCGGCGTCGGAACTTTTACGCGCGCGCCGAGAATGGCTTCCTTGAGGGTGATCGGCAGCGTCAGGCGGATATTCGTGCCCTCGCGGCTGTAGAAGCGGTGCGGTGCAATCTCGATCGTGACGATCGCATCGCCTCGCCCGCCGGGCCCATCCTGGCCCTTCCCTGCCAGGCGGATCTTCGTCCCATCCTCGATGCCCGCCGGCAGCTTGAGGTCGATGGTCTTGCCGTCGCCAAGCGTAATTCGCTGGGCCTTGAGCGCGACCGCATCTTCAAACGGCACCTTTAGCCGGTACGCGATGTCGGCGCCCTTCTGCGCGGCACGAGCGCGCTGCCGGAAGCCGCCGAAGGGGCCGCCGCCGCGGCTCCTTCCGCTGCTCGCAGCGCCGAACAGCCCCTCGAACAGGTCGCTGAGGTCGGCCGGGTCCGCGCCTCCGAAATTGAAATTTTCGAACCCCGCGGCCCCGCCTGGGCCGGCCTGCGCGCCGGCGCCAGGCGAATAGCCGCCGAAGCCCCCGCCGAAGGGCATTTTGGGATTGCCCTCCTCGTCGATCTCGCCGCGGTCGTAGCGAGCCCTTTTGTCCTTGTCCGACAGAAGGTCGTAGGCGTGCGTCACCTCGGCGAAGCGCTTGGCCGCATTCGGATTGTCCTTGTTGCGGTCGGGGTGAAGCTGCTTGGCGAGGCTGCGGTAGGCCTTCTTGATCTCCGCCTCGCTCGCGCCGCGCTTCAGACCCAAGCGTTGGTAGAGGTCGAGTGCCATTGTCCTCCCATGCCGTAACGATTTCGCGCTGACCAGATGGGTTGCCGATAGCCGCGGGCCAAGCCTAATGCCGTAGCGGTTATGAGCGCCGACCCGTTCCAGTTGTTCGACGCGTGGTTCGCGGAAGCGCGCGCAGCCGAGATCAACGATCCCGAAGCGATGGCGTTGGCGACGGCGGATGCATTGGCGCGGCCTTCGGTGCGCATGGTGCTTCTCAAGCGCCACGGTCCGCGCGGCTTCGCTTTCTATACCAATGAAGGCAGCCGCAAGGGCGATGAGCTGGCGGCAAACCCCAGAGCCGCTTTGCTCTTCCATTGGAAGTCGCTGCGCCGGCAGGTCCGGATCGAGGGCCGCATCGAACGCGTCGCGAACGAGGAGGCCGACGCCTATTTCGCGACGCGCGCGCGGGACTCGCAGATCGGCGCCTGGGCCTCCGATCAGTCGCGCCCGCTCGACCGCCGCGAAACGTTCGAAGTGCGCTGCGCAGAGGTGACGCAGCGGTTCGAGGGTCAAGACGTGCCTAGGCCGCCGCACTGGGGCGGATATCGCCTCGTGCCCGAGCGCATCGAATTCTGGAGCGACCGCCCGCATCGGCTCCACGAGCGGCGGCTGTTCACGCGCGAGGGCGAGGACTGGACGGAGGGCCTTCTCTACCCATGACCGGGACCGCGCTTACGCCCCAAGAGCGCGCGGCGCTGACCAGGCGCGCAGCCCTCGCCAGCAGCGCGCTCGCCGTGATCTTGATCGGGCTGAAGGCGTGGGCCGCCCTCGCAACATCGTCCATGGCAATGCTCGGATCGCTTGCCGACAGCGCGCTCGATCTCATGGCCAGCCTGATCGTCCTGATCGGCGTCCAAATCGCCGCTGCCCCCGCCGATCGCGAGCATCGCTTCGGCCACGGCAAGGCCGAGGCACTCGCGGCGCTGGCCCAGGTGATCATCATCACGATTTCCGCCTCTTTCATTGCCTTTCGTGCCGTGCAGAGGCTGATTGCAGGCGCGCAAACGTCCTCGGCGGAACTCGGCATCGGGGTTTCCCTGCTCGCGATGGCGCTGACTGCGTCCCTCGTCGCCTACCAGCGCCATGTGGTCCGCCGCACCGGCTCGCTGGCGATCGGGACCGACCGGATCCATTATTCCTCGGACCTCATGCTCAATGCCTCGGTGATCGTCGCGCTTTCCCTCGACCAGTTCGCCGGTCTTGCCGGGGCCGATGCCCTGTTCGGCCTGCTCATCGCCGCCTGGCTGGTCTGGGGTGCCTGGAGGGTATCGGCTCGCGCGCTGGACCAGCTGATGGACCGCGAATGGCCTGACGAACTTCGCGAGCGCTTCCTTGCCGCCGCATGCGACTATCCCGAACTCGCCGGGCTTCACGACCTTCGCACGCGCAGCAGCGGCACGCACCATTTCGCGCAATTCCATGTTTGGGTGCCGGCCACGTGGACCGTGAAGGAAGCGCACGACCGGCTCGATCGCGCCGAAAATTCACTTCGCGCCCGCTTCCCCGACACCGAAATCCTGATCCATGTCGATCCCGAGGGACAGGTCGACCGCGAAACCTTGCTTCCGCACGAGATTACCGAGCAAGCGCGATGACCAGCCTGCCATTCTTCCAGGTCGATGCCTTCGCCGAGCGACCGCTGACGGGCAACCCGGCCGCGGTGATACCGCTCGATAGGTGGTTCGACGACGAGCTCATGCAAGCGATCGCCGCCGAGAACAATCTCAGCGAAACCGCCTTCACCGTGCCGAGCGAAACAAGCGCTGCCGATTATGATTTGCGCTGGTTCACACCTGCGGCGGAGGTCGAGCTGTGCGGCCACGCGACGCTCGCGGCAGGGCATGTCCTGATCCATTCCGATCCGCTGCGCTTCTCGACCCAATCCGGAATCCTGACCGTCAGCCGGTGCGGCGACCAGCTCGAGCTCGACCTTCCGGCGGCACAGCTCAGCGAGGTTCGCGAACCGCAGCTGTGCAGCGCGCTCGGCCTGCCCGACATGCCGGTCTGGCTTGCCTCCGGGTGCAACGATGCAGCGATCGTCGACGTCGCCGACGAGGATGCGGTACTAGCGCTTCGCCCAGACTTTGCCGCCCTCTCCAGCATCCACCGCATGGCAATCGTCACCGCGCGCGGCGACAGCGAGGACATCGCCAGCCGCGTTTTCGTCCCTTATCTCGGCATCGATGAGGACCCCGTGACCGGCTCGGCGCACGCAGCGCTGGCGCCTTACTGGGCGCAGCGGCTCGGACGCAGCGCGTTCACCGCGCTGCAGGCGAGCAAACGCACTGGCATTCTCCATTGTCGGCTCGACGGCGATCGCGTGATCCTCGGCGGCCGCTGCCACACCGTGATCGTCGGACAGTTCCAGCTTTGAGCGAGCCGCGGCTCGAGCGCCGGATCGGCCTTGGCGGGGCGCTCCTCCTGTCGTTCAACGGCGCGGTCGGCGCGGCCATTTTCGCGCTCCCCGCCACCCTCGCCGCAGATTTCGGCAGCTTCTCGCCGTGGCTGTTCCCGCTGATCGCGCTCGGGGCGATGCTGGTTATCTGGCCCTTTTCGCGCAGCGTTGCGGCCTTCGACCAAAGCGGCGGGCCGGCCACTTACGCCCGCGTGTTCGGCCGCTTTGCCGGCTTCGAGCTCGGCTGGATCTATTATGTCGCCCGGGCTGCGGCGTTCGCCGCCAACGCCAATGTCCTGATCGCCTACCTTGGGCGGTGGATGCCGGCGATCGGCGAGGGGCTGCTGCGGGCGGCGGCAATCGCGGCCGTCTGCGCGGGACTGGCAGCCGCGAACATCGTCGGCGTCAAGCGCGCGCTGCGGTTGCTCGCCGGACTGACTCTGCTCAAAGCGCTCCCGCTCATCATCGCGGCCGGGGCCGCGCTGCTCTTGTTCGCGCCGATCCCCCCGCCGTCCGCGCCGCCGCCGCTGTCGCAGTTCGAAGCGGGCGCGCTTCTCGTCTTCTACGCGTTCGTAGGCTTCGAAAATCTGGTGGTGCCGGCAGGCGAGACGAAGCGGCCGGGGACTACCTTGCCCCGCGCGATCATGCTGTCGATTCTTGCCACAACCACACTCTACTTCCTCGTTCAGCTGGCATTCGTCACCACTTTCCCGGCGGGCGGCGCGGACGCCGAGGCGCCGCTCGTCGACCTTGGGCGCAAGCTCGCCGGTCCGACCGGAGCAGTCATCCTGACCTTGACCGCGATCGCGTCACTGTTCGGCAATCTTCACGGCATCATGACTGCCGTGCCGCGAGTGACCTCGGCGATGGGCGAGCGCGGCGATCTCCCTCGCTGGTTCGCGGCGGTCAGCCCGCGCTTCGAAACCCCGGCCAATTCAATCGCCTTCCTCGCTCTGCTGACCGCTGCCCTCGCCATCAGCGGCGGCTTCGTCTGGCTCGCGGTGGTGAGCACGCTTGCGCGCATGTTCGTCTATGCCGTGACCATCGCCGCGCTTCCGCGCGCTCCCGGCCGCTCCCGCCTCACGCCGCTGCACTGGGTGAGTGGCGCCTTGGGCATAGCCGTTTGTTCCTGGGCCGCGGCGCAGGCCGATGCCAGGGCATGGGCGACCCTCGCGGCGCTCGCCGCCGCCGGAATGCTGCTCTACGCGATCGCCGCCGCGCTGCGCGTCAGGAAGGGCTGAGCCGCGCCTCGAGCGCGTCGAGCAAGGGCAGCTGGCTAGGCAGCATCATCTTGCGTGCCTGATCGATCGTCATCCATCGCGCTTCGACGGCCTCGGGAAAACGCTCGCGCCGGCCACTCCTCGGCGGCCACTCCAGCTCGAAATGGTTCGACTGGATCGAGGAGCAATCGAGGTCGCCCTCCGCAGCGAAAGCTTCGACATATTTGCCGCCCGCCTGGCGTACTCGCATTAAGGGAAAGGGAATCGCTTGCAGACGCGTCCCGGTTTCTTCCTCGAATTCGCGAAGCGCCGCCTCGGCCGGAGTCTCGCTTGCTTCGACCGCGCCTTTGGGGATCATCCAGGCGCCAGCATCCTTGTTCTTCCAAAAAGGACCGCCCGGCTTGATCAGCAGAACCTGGGTGACGCCATCGCGCTGGCGGTAGAGCAGTACGCCGGCGCTAAGCGGCGGCGGCATTCGCGAGGCTTTGCTCGGCCGATACGGTCTCCGCGATCCAGCCGCCGCCGAGCAAGCGCGTGCCTTCGTACAGCACCGCGGCCTGTCCCGGCGCGACCCCATATTCCGGATGGTCGAAGCGGACCCAGTCGCCGTCGCGCTCCGCCGCCACCGGCGGCGCAAGCGAGCGCACCTTGACGCTGACCGAGCGCTGGTCCTCGCCGAGCCAGTTCCAGTCGGCGACGCGCATCGCCTGGACCGCAAGCGCCCGGCGCGGTCCGACGACGATCCGTGCCTCATCGGGTTCGATCCGCACGACGTAGAGCGGTTCCTTCTGGCCGCCGATTTCGATGCCGCGGCGCTGGCCGATGGTGAAATGCACCACGCCGCGATGACCGCCGAGGACGCGGCCCTCAAGGTCGACGATCTCGCCGGGCGCTGCGGTGTCCGGCCGCAGCCGCTTCACCAGCGATGCATAATCGCCGTCGGGGACGAAGCAGATATCCTGGCTGTCCGGCTTGGCTGCGACTTCGAGGCCGATTTCGGCGGCGATTCGCCGTACCTCGTCCTTGGGCAGGTCGCCGAGCGGGAAGCGGACGAAGTCGAGCTGCTCGCGGGTCGTCCCGTAAAGGAAATAGCTCTGGTCGCGGCGCGGATCGGCGCCCTTGTGCAGCTCGACCCGCTGATTCCCTTTGGCGCCGTTGATGTGACGGCGCACATAATGGCCGGTGGCGAGGCAATCGGCGCCGAGCTCGCGCGCGAACGCAACGAGGTCGACGAACTTCACCCCCTGGTTGCAGCTGGCGCAGGGGACGGGCGTTCGGCCCTGCGCATATTCGTCGACGAAGCGCTCGATCACACCGTCACGGAAGCGGCTTTCGTAATCGAGCACGTAATGGGCGATGCCGAGCCGGTCGGCGACCTGCTTGGCGTCATAGATGTCCTGCCCTGCGCAGCAGGCACCGGAGCGGCGCACCGCCTCGCCATGATCGTACAGCTGAAGCGTCACTCCGATGACTTCGGCGCCCGTACGCGCGGCCAGCGCGGCCGTGACCGAGCTGTCGACGCCGCCCGACATGGCGACGACGATCCGGGCATCGCCCGCCGGGCGGCCAAGCTGAAAATCTATCCGCATTGGAGTGACTCTTTCGAGGCTCTTTACCCGAATTTCACTCCTCGCGGCTAGACCGGCCTCAGGAAAGGCAGCGCGGGGGCCTGTGTGTCGCGTCACGAAAAGGATTTCGAAGTTCCAGGTTCTTCGGGGCTCAGCTTGACTGAGCTGCTGGCGCTTTTGGGAGACAAGAATCGAGACGAACCGGCCATGCGCGACGATGCCATCGCTTGCTATCTTTCCGGGGCGGAAGGCTGGGACGAGGCCGTCAAGCGGCTGGGTGGCGCCTTCGCCCCGGGTGCAGGAAGGTTAACCGACGCTAAGGGGGACTGACGGCCGCGTTAACCACCGCGTTTCAGAATATTTTCAATGCCGGGCGATTAAGGTGCGACATCAGTCAATGATTAAGCAGGTGTGACGGAACAATGCTCGAGAACCAGAAGATTCGTCCGGCGCAGGTCATCGGGCCTCTTGGCGAGCCGCTGACGCTCGACAGCCTTCCGCCTGCAAACACGACGCGCTGGGTGGTTCGCCGCAAGGCCGAGGTCGTGGCCGCGGTCGCCGGCGGCCTGCTCAGCGTCGACGAAGCGTGCAAGCGCTATTCGCTGAGCCTCGAGGAGTTCACCAGCTGGCAGCGCGCGGTCGACCGCAGCGGCATGCCGGGGCTTCGCGTCACCCGCATCAAGCAGTATCGCGACCAGTACGAGCGCCAGCAACGCTATTGAGCGCTGGCGGCCACGTCAGCGGCGCTTACCAGGCTTATTAACCAAATTTCTGGACGAACCCTTCCGAATCCGGAACAATCGCGGCGCATCACGCGTCTGTGATGCCGGAAAGGCGCGCGGGAAAGCAGCGCCGAAACAGGAGGGAAGGCTGATGGGTATTATCATCTGGCTGATCGTCGGCGGCATTGTGGGCTGGCTCGCCAGCCTGATCATGCGGACCGATGCGCAGCAGGGGATCATCCTCAATATCGTCGTCGGCATCGTGGGTGCGGTCATCGCCGGGTTGCTGTTCGGCGGCAGCATCAATTCCGGAATTACGATTGAGACGTTCCTCTATTCGCTGGTCGGTGCGGTGATCCTGCTTGCGATCGTGAACCTGGTCCGCAGGGGCTCGGTCCGCTAAAAACCCGACGCGAAGTATCTCGAAATCGAAGGCCGCCGGGCGTGTGCCGGGCGGCCTTCTTTTTGCGCTATTGAAGCTCGAACGTGACGTTGAGGTTGACCTGCAGCTTCTGCTCGCCCGGGTCGATCTTGCTGTCAGCGGCCTGGGCCCGTGCTTCCATCATCACCGGCATGGGCGGCGGAACCGGATAGCTTCCGCCGGTCTCGCTCACCGAGACGACTCGGACCACGCGCAGACCGAGGGCACGCGCGTAAAGATCGGCGCGCGCGCGCGCCGCCGCGATGGCCTTGGTTCGCGCCTCGTCCAACGCCGCCTCCGGCTTGTCGATGGTGAGCGTCGGGCCGTTGATCTGATTCGCTCCCTGGGCGACCAGCGCATCGAGGATGCGGCCTGCATTGCCGATGTCGCGGAAGCGCACCGTCAGCTGGTGCGACGCGGAATAACCGGCGATCCGCGGCGGCTGGTTGTTCTCATAGCGATAGTCGGGATTGAGGCTGATGTTGCTTGTCTGGATGTCGCGATCCTCGACCCCGGCGGCCTTGAGCGCGGCACGCACGCGCGCCATCCGCGCCGCGGCCTGCTCCATCGCGCCGCGTGCAGTCGCCGATCGCGTGACGACGCCCGCGGTGATCACCGCGAGATCGGGGACACGCGTAACGTCGCCCGTCGCGCTCAGATCCAGTCGCGTGCCGGCGATTGTCTGCGTGATGGTCGGAACCTGTTGCGCCGCGGCCGCGGCCGGAAGGGCGACCGCACAGAGCGCCAGTCCCACAAGAAGCGTTCTCTTCATTGATCTGTCCTCTGGGCAGTTCGTTGCACGGCCCAAACGGTCGCGCGGCGGCGATGGCTGCCGCCTGAACGGAGCCCCGGTCAGGCGCGCCTGCCGAGCACGAGGCGGTAGATGAGGAGCAACAGGAAGGCGCCGACGATGGCGGCAATGAAGCCTGCCCCCTCACCCGTTTCGTACCAGCCGACCGCGCGGCCGAGCCAGCCCGCGACAACGGCGCCGGCGATGCCGAGCAGGATGGTGATGATGCAGCCTCCGGGATCGCGTCCCGGCATCAGCAATTTGGCGATTGCGCCGGCAAGTCCGCCGATCACGATCCAGCCGATAATCCCATATTGTTCCATCGAGACCCCTCTCTTTATGGCCGGGCCGCTGCAGCGGCCTCGCTTATGCAGGGGGCCAACGCGCGCTTGCGACTGTAGTGCCACCGTTAGTCGAAAACGGATAGCGAGCGGGACCCCCACAGCGTCTGTTGCGCGCGGTGACTTATTCGGCTAACACAGTCGCGGGCAAGGTCACGAAAAGATTCGCGGAAGAAGTGGGCACGATCGAAATGAACAAGGAAAGCTCCATCCACTCGTCGGACACGCTCGTCGTCGTCGACCGCTCGCGGTCACGCCGCCGCATCCTGATCGCGGCTGCAGTGGGGCTGGCGCTGATCGTGCTCGTCCTTGCCGTCGTTTACGGCCGCGGCGCGACCAAGGATCCGGCGGGCGTCGCAGCCGGCCCAGGCGCCGGCGCCGGGCAGGTACCCTCGGTAACCGTGATCGTCCCCGGCCGCAGCCAGGTTGGGCGCACGCTCAGCGCCAGCGGGCCGCTGGCAGCGCGGCGCGATCAGCCGGTCGGCATCGCCGGCCAGGGCGGACGCGTGACTCGCGTCCTGGTCGATGCCGGCAGCTGGGTGCGTGCTGGCCAGGTCCTTGCCGTCGTCGACCGTTCGGTCCAGGCGCAACAGGCGGCGCAGCTCGCCGCTCAGGTCGAGGCCGCGCGCGCCAATGCCGCGCTCGCCCAGTCCAATTACGAGCGCGCTCTTGCGCTTCAGAGCCGCGGCTTCGTTTCCAAGGCCGAGATCGATTCAAAGCGGGCGACTCGCGACGCCGCTAATGCGCAGGTGCGCGTCGCCCAGGCGCAGCTTGGTGCGACGCGGGCCCAGATCGGCCAGCTCAACGTGACCGCACCCGCCAGCGGACTGATCCTTCAGCGCAATGTCGAGGTCGGCCAGATCGTCAGCCCCGGCTCGGGCGCCCTGTTCCGCCTCGCCGAGGGCGGTCAGATGGAACTGCGCGCGCAACTCTCGCAGCAGGACCTCGCCCTGGTTCGTGTCGGCATGCCGGCTGAAGTCACGCCGATCGGTTCCGAGACCAGCATCCGCGGCTCGATCTGGCAGGTCGCGCCGGTGATCGACCCGCAATCGCGCCTTGGCGAAGTGCGCATCTCGATCCCCTTCTCGCCAGGCATTCGCCCGGGCGGATTCGCCGATGCGCGGATCACTGCGGGAACGACGACGGCCCCGCTGCTGCCGCAAAGCGCGGTGCTGAGCGATGCCAAGGGCAATTATGTCTATGTCATCAACCCGAAGAACGAGGTCGAGCGGCGCGCCATAAAGATCGGCAGCGTCGACGCGCGCGGCGTGACCATCGTCGAAGGCATCTCGGGCAATGAGCCGGTCGTGCTGTCGGCGGGCCCGTTCCTGAACCCGGGACAGAAGGTCAACCCGAAGCGGCAGGCCGCACGCTGAGGCCACGGACGAGCGACAGGAAAGCCACTAAGTCATGAATTTCCGCAATATCTCGTCCTGGTGCATCCAGAACCCGGTTCCGCCGATCGTGCTGTTCGTTGGGCTGATGCTCGCCGGCATCATTTCCTTCGCTGGCATGCAGGTGAACAACAACCCGGACATCGATTTCCCTGCCGCGATCGTCGCCGTGCCGCAGCCGGGCGCCGCGCCCAACGAAATGGAATCGCAGGTCACGCAGCGCGTCGAATCCGCGATCCGCGGCGTCGATGGCGTCGACGAAATCAACAGCACGGTGCGCGAGGGCGTCAGCGAAACCTTCGTCCAGTTCGAAATCGGGACGCCGACCGACCGCGCCGTCAACGACGTGCGCAACGCGATCGCGCAAATCCGCGGCAACCTTCCCGACGGCATTCTCGAGCCGCAGGTGGTGCGCGTCGACATTGCCGGCGACCCGATCCTCTACGTCGGGGCCGAAACCACCGACATGAGCCTCGAGGAGCTGAGCTGGTACGTCGACAATAGTGTCGCTCGGCGCCTGCTCAGTGTCCCTGGAGTCGCGGCCGTCACTCGCACTGGCGGTGTCGATCGCAATATCCGCGTGATTCTCGATCCGGCGGCGCTGCAGGCCCAGGGCGTGACCGCGGCGCAGGTCAATGCGCAGCTCAGGCAAAGCAACCTCAACGCGCCCGGCGGCCGCGCCGAGATCGCCGGTTCCGAACAGTCGGTGCGCGTGCTCGGCAACGCCCGCGACGCCTATCAGCTGTCGCAGATGCAGATCGCACTGCCGGGCGGTCGCTGGGTGCGCCTCGCCGATCTCGGCCAAGTCAAGGATGCCTATTCAGAGCAGCGCACGCTGGCGAAGATGAACGGCCGGCAGGTGGTTACCTTCGAAGTCCAGCGCGCCAAGGGCGAATCCGAAGTCACCACGTACGACAAGGCGTGGGCGGAGCTGCGCAAGATCCAGAAGGAAAATCCGCGCATCCACTTCAACGAAGTGTTCAACGAAGTCGATTATACAAAGCAGCAGTACAAGAGCGCGATGCACGGCCTGATCGAGGGCGCAATCCTTGCGGTTCTCGTCGTGCTCCTCTTCCTGCGCGACATCCGCGCCACTTTGATTTCGGCGCTTGCGATCCCGCTGTCAGCGATCCCCGCCTTCTGGTTCATGGACCTTCTGGGGATCACCCTCAATTTCATGTCGACCATGGCGATGGCGCTGGTCGCCGGGGTGCTCGTCGACGACGCGATCGTCGAGATCGAAAATATCGTCCGCCACATGCGGATGGGCAAATCGGCCTACCAGGCGTCGATCGACGCGGCCGACGAAATCGGGCTCGCCGTGCTTGCCACCACCATGGCGATCGTCGCGGTCTTCCTGCCGGTCGCGCTGATGCCCGGTATTTCGGGTCAGTTCTTCAAGGCGTTCGGCTTCACCGTCGTCGTCGCGGTGATGATGAGCCTGCTCGTGGCGCGGATGATCACGCCGCTCGTCGCCGCCTACTTCCTGCGCTCGCACGGCGTGCAGCCGCACGCCGACTTCAAGTGGATGCACGTCTATCTGAAGGTGCTGAGCTGGAGCCTCGACACGTCCAAGGCCGACGCGCGACTTGCTGCGCTCCCGCGCGTACCGAGCAAGATCGGCTATCATGCCGGCGCGATCCCGCTGGTCCTGTTGGTGGTTGCTGCTTTCGCCATTGGTACGCGCATTGCCATGAAGCCATTGGGAGCGATTGGCCTGCCCGGCGCGATTGCCTTCGTGTTCGCGCTCGTCGTCGGCGCCGCCTTGGCCTATGGCGCCGGCAAGCTGGTCACGCTCGTCGCGCGCTCCTTTTTCGGCGGATTTGGGCAGTGGTGGAACGGCGTAGTCGCCGCCCGCTGGAACGCGCGGATGCACGACCATCGGATGGCGATGGTCGGTGCGGGCCTGCTAACCTTGATGGCCAGCATCGCGCTGTTCGGCACGCTCTCGATGACGTTCCAGCCGCCGCTCAACCGCGACTTCGCGTTCGTGAACATCAGCCTTCCGCCGGGCACCACCCTGCGCCAGACCGAGGCCGTCGCGGACCGGGTCGCGGCGATCGTCCAGAAGGATCCGGACGTCGAACGCGTGTTCGAGCGAGTGCGCGTCGGCAATGCCCGGGTCAACGTCGTGCTGAAGAAGGACCGGTCCAAGACCAGCACCGAATTCGAGCGCGGCCTTTCGCCTACGCTTGCCGCAATCCCCGATGCCCGCGTCAGCTTCCAGAGCCAGGGCGGCGGCGGGCCGGACGGCGGCGGCCGCGACATCATGCTCTATCTCGGCGGCGAGGACCCGGAGAAGCTGATCGCGGTCGCGAACCAGATCGCCGACGAAATGGCGACCATCCCGGGACTGCGCGCCCCGCGCGTCGGCGGCGACCTGGTCCGGCCCGAGATCGTGATTAAGCCGCGCTTCGATCTTGCCGCGGACCTAGGCGTAACCACGGCGGCGCTAAGCCAAACGATCCGCATCGCGACGCTGGGCGATATCGAGCAGAACAGCGCGAAATTCTCGGTCGCCGACCGTCAGATCCCGATCACCGTATCGCTGTCGGAAAATGCGCGCCGCGACCTTTCGACGCTCGAGAATCTGCCCGTGCCGACCAAGACCGGCCGGTCGGTGCCGCTCAAGGCCGTCGCCGAAATCGGCTTCGGCTCGGGCCCGACCACGATCCAGCGGACCGACCAGATCCGCCGCATTGCAGTCGGCGCCGACCTTGGCCCGGGCCTTGTTAGCGGTGACGTCTGGCCGAAGATCAACGAACTGCCGACGGTCAAGAACATGCCGCAGGGCGTGACCAAGCTGAACCTCGGCGACCAGAAATGGCAGGGCGAGCTGATCTATTACTTCCTGCTCGCATTGGGCGCCGGCGTCCTGCTGGTGTTCGCGGTGCTGGTGCTGCTCTACCGCCGCTTCCTCGCGCCTTTCGTCAACATGGGCTCGCTGCTGCTGGCGCCGCTCGGAGCGGCGATCGCCCTCCACATTGCCGGTCAGCCGTTGTCGCTTCCCGTGCTCATCGGAATCCTGATGTTGTTCGGCATCGTTGCCAAGAACTCGATCCTTCTGGTCGATTTCGCGGTCGAGATGATGGACCACGGAATGCCGAAGAACGAGGCAATCTATGAAGCCGGGCACAAGCGCGCACAGCCGATCGTGATGACCACGATCGCGATGGTCGCCGGAATGCTCCCGATCGCAATGTCACTGACCGGAGACGGGAGCTGGCGCGCACCGATGGGCGTGACTGTGATCGGCGGCCTCATCTTCTCGACGATCCTGACGCTTCTGCTGGTCCCGGCCTATTTCTCGCTCGCAATCTCGGTCGAGGCCCGCTTCTCGCGGCTGTTCCGCAGATTCGTCGGAGACGATGCGCACCGGACAGGTCACGCAGTCCCCGCCGAATAGCGCGGGCGTGAACCCGATCGCCGGCTCGTCTATTGAGCCGGCATGCGAACAATGACGAACGGCGCGCTGGGCCGCTTCAATCCCGTCCAGCCGGGCGCCAGGGGAATGAAGATTGCGGCCACCGGCCTGTTGGTCGTGATGGCCGTGGTCTTCTTCACGGCGCGGGCCTGGGAGCCGCAACACCCGGCGCTTGGATACGTGAAAGCTTTCGCGGAAGCGGCGATGGTCGGCGGCCTCGCCGACTGGTTCGCAGTGACGGCGCTCTTCCGCCACCCGCTCGGCCTGCCCATCCCCCACACAGCAATCATCCCGCGCAACAAGGACCGCATCGGCGAGGCACTGGCCACTTTCCTGCGCGACAATTTTCTCATTCCCGCGGTGGTTGCCCGGCGAATGCAGCGGCTCGACGTGGCGGGTGCCGCCGGGCGGTTCCTCCAGACGCCGGGCAAGGAAGCGCAATCGCGCATCCGCACCGGCGCCTCGCGGCTCATCGCTGACATCTTCGAAAGCCTCGACGACGAGCGGCTCGGCGGAATCGTCAAGGGTGCGATCTCGGCCCGGATCCGGCGGATGGAGATTTCACCGCTGCTCGGCCATGCGCTCGCTTCGGCGATCAACGAGGACCGCCATGTGCCGATGCTCGAGGCGGCAATCCGCTGGACCGCGCGAGCGCTCGACGCGAACGAGCAGCTGATCCGGGAAATGGTGCACAAGAAGGCAAATTGGGTGCTCAAGCTCGCGGGGCTCGACGCCAAGGTCGCCGACGCAATCGTCGATGGGCTGCGCAAGCTCACTGTGGAAATGTCGACCGATCCCGCGCATCCGGTACGCCGCAAGGTCGAAGAGGCGCTCGCCCAGCTCGCCAACGACCTCCAGACCAGGCCGGAGACGCGCGCCAAGGTCGAGGCGATCAAGGAGCAGCTGCTGGACAACAAGTCGGTGAGCCTGTGGCTCGATACATTATGGCAGAACGGGCGCGAGGCGATCATCCGCGCCGCGCGCAACCCCGACGCAGTGCTTGCCGGCCAGCTCGGAGAAATCCTCAAGTCAATGGGCACGACCTTGGAAAAGGACGCGCGCATCCGCGCCGCGATCAACCAGTTCGCGCGCCGCGCGGTCGTCGGAATGGCGGCGAGCTACGGCAGCTCGATCGTCAAGCTCGTCTCCGACACCATCCGCGTCTGGGATGCGCACACGGTCACCGCGCGGCTGGAAGCCGCAGTCGGGCGCGACCTTCAATATATCCGCATCAACGGCACGCTGGTCGGGGGGATGGTTGGCCTGGTGCTGCACCTGATCGACGCGCTGTGACCGACCCGCGGCTCGACGCGCTCGCGGAAAGCGCACGCAACCGAGGCCTGAAGCTGGTGCGCTCGCGCGTCCGCACAGCGGGCAAGCGGCGCTTCGGCAAGGTCGGTCTCACCGACGCTTCGGGCAAAGCCGTGTTCGGAATGGATGCCAAGGGCCCAATCGCAAAGCCCGAGGAGGTCGAGGAGTATCTGCGCGGGCTCGGCGCGCGCGACTGGGGCGCGTCGCTCGATGTCCCCGCGCGACGCCGCAAACGCGCCGGCAAGAAGCCGGCTGCCACCACCCGGGCAAAGGACGAGGCGCCGAGCAAACGCCCCAAAGCCTCACCCAAGCCCCAACCCCTTCTCAAACCCGCGGTCCGCGAGGCGAAACCCGCCGACGCGCCTCGGCTTGCGGCGCTGATCCGCGAGCTGGGGCACGAGATTGACGAGAAGAATGTGCGCAAGAACATCGCGCTGCTGAAGAAGGCCGGCGAGACGCCATTCGTGGCGACGCTCGACAAGGACGTGGTCGGCCTGTGCGGTATCCACCGCATGGCCGCGATCCACCGCGACAAGCCGGTTGGCCGGATCAATATCCTGATCCTCACCGAGGCCGCCCGTGGCCAGGGGCTCGGACGCATGCTGGTCGAAGCGGCCCAACGGCGGCTGATCGCACTCGGCTGCGGCCGAATCGAGATCACCGTCGGGGATGCGCGGGCCGAAGCCCAGGCCTTCTATCGGCACGTCGGCTACGAACGCAGCGGCATCCGCTACCAGAAACTCGTCTGACGCCCCTTGCGCGGGCGCGCATTCCGCGCTTCGCTGCGCGTTCAAGTTAAGGGGACTTCACGATGAACCTGCGCCTGCTCGCGGCCTGCGCCGCAATGGCCTTCGCACTGCCGGCCGCCGCCCAGCCCGCCACCAGCCCTGCCCCGGAGCCGGTGACGGTGATCCACGCCGGCATGCTCATTGCCGAGCCGGGCAGGCCGCCGCTGCGCAGCGCCACCGTCGTCGTGCGCGGCAAGCGGGTCGCGGAGGTGCGCCCCGGCTTCATCGACGTCGCTGGAGCCGAGGTCGTCGATTTGCGGAACTCGACGGTCCTTCCCGGCCTGATCGACATGCACGTCCATCTCGTCGGGCTCGACGACCGGCTGCAGGCGCGGCTCCAGCGCCCCTCTCGCGAGGATGCGGACGAGGCCTTCACCGCCCTGCAGAACGCCCACAAGACGCTTCTCGCCGGCTTCACCACGGTGCGCGACCTCGGCGCCAATGCGCGCATCATCATGCCGCTGCGCAACGCCATTGCCTCCGGGCAGCTTGCCGGACCCACGATCGTCGCAGCGGCGCGGATGGTGTCGGTCAGCGGCGGCCACGGCGACGGGCGCAACGGCCTCAATCGCGAGCAGGCGACGCTCGCCTCCACCAACAATCTTTGCAACGGCCCGGAAGACTGCCGGCGCGCCGTTCGCGAGCAGATCAGCGCCGGCGCCGACGTAATCAAGTTCGCGGCCACCGGCGGTGTGCTCAGCAATGTTGCAGGAGGCCTCAACCAGCAGATGATGGAAGACGAGATGCGCGCGGTCGTTCAGACCGCGCGCACGTTCGGCCGCAAGGTCGCCGCGCACGCGCACGGCGTCGACGGGATCAACGCCGCGCTCCGCGCAGGCGTCGACTCGATCGAGCATGGCACCTTCACCAACGACGAGACCTTCCGCCTCTACAAGCAGAGCGGCGCTTATTACGTCCCGACCCTGCTCGCGCCCGCGGCAGCGCTCGCCGACGGGCAGCGCGGCGCGCTCGCGCCTGCCCAATATGAGAAAGCCCGGGCGGCCGCGGGCAACGCCCAGACGAGCCTGGCGCGCGCCGTGCGCGAGGGCGTGAAGATCGCGTTCGGCACGGACACGGGGGTATCAAAGCATGGCGACAATGCGCAGGAATTCGCGCTGATGGTCCAGGCGGGAATGACGCCGGAGGCGGCCATCCGCGCGGCGACCGTCGGCCCCGCCGACCTGCTGGGACGTTCCGACACGATCGGGACCATCGTCGCCGGGAAGGACGCCGACATCATCGCCGTCGAAGGTGATCCCTACGCCAACGTGCGGCTGCTCGAGAATGTCGCCTTCGTGATGAAGCAGGGCCGCGTCTACAAGGCCGGCGGCAAGGGCCAGATCACCAACTAGCCCTGGCTGCGGCGTTCGACCGTCGCCCCGACGGCGGACAGTTTCTCCTCCAGCCGCTCGTAGCCGCGGTCGAGGTGATAAACGCGCAGCACTTCGGTCTCGCCCTCCGCGGCGAGGCCGGCGAGCACCAGGCTCATCGAGGCGCGGAGGTCGGTCGCCATCACGGTTGCACCTGTCAATCCTTCGACGCCGTGCACGATTGCCGAGCGGCCATGGATGTCGACGTCGGCGCCCATGCGGCGAAGCTCGGGAACGTGCATGTAGCGGTTTTCGAAGATGGTCTCTTCGAGGAAGCTGTCACCCTCGGCGAGGCACAACATCGCCATGAACTGGGCCTGCATGTCGGTGGCGAAGCCGGGGAACGGCGCGGTCGAGAGCGCGAGCGGGCGCATCGGGCCATTGGCGCTGACCTTGATCCCGCGATTGTGGAATTCGACGATCAGCCCGCAGTGCGCGAGCGCGTTGAGAGTCGCGCGCATGTCGTCCGGCCGCGCGCCGATGAGGTCGATCGAACCCCCGGTTATGCCGGCGGCGCAGGCGTAGCTCCCCGCCTCGATGCGGTCCGGCATCACCGCATATTCAGCGCCGTGCAGGCCCTCAACGCCGTCGATCGTCAGGTGCGATGAGCCGATCCCCTCGATTTTCGCGCCCATGGCGATCAGCAGGTTGCAAAGATCGACAATCTCCGGCTCGCGCGCGGCGTTGAAAAGTTGCGTGCGGCCTTTCGCCAGAACCGCAGCCATCAGCGCATTTTCCGTTGCGCCGACGGACACGACCGGGAAGCTGTAATCGCCGCCCGCGAGGCGACCCTTGGGCGCGCTCGCTTTCACATAGCCGGCGGCGAGCTCGATCTCGGCGCCCATGCATTCGAGCGCCTTCAGGTGCAGGTCGATCGGCCGGTCCCCGATCGCGCAGCCGCCGGGCAGCGACACGGTCGCCTCGCCCATGCGGGCCAGCATCGGCCCGAGCACCAGCACCGAGGCGCGCATCTTGCGGACCATGTCGTAGGGCGCAACAGTCGAGACGATCTCGTCCGCCTGGAGCGTCATGCGGCGCCCGTACTGGCCCTTTTTAACGCCGGCGACGTGGCTGGAGACGCCAAGCTGGTTCAGCAAATGGCTGAACGTGTCGACGTCGGCGAGCCGCGGCAGGTTGGTCAGCGTCAGCTTCTCGTCTGTGAGGAGAGCGCACGGCATCAAGGTCAGAGCCGCATTCTTCGCGCCGCTGATCGGTATTTCGCCCTTCAGGCGAGCGCCGCCCTTGATCCAGATGCTGTCCACGCGCGGCCTTTAGCGGAGAGGCGTCGCCGCGCAACAGGTCCTGCCTATCGCGCAGCGATGAGAGTGGGTTGCGACCTCACGCCTTCTCCAGGGTGCATTGGAGCGGGTGCTGGTTTTCGCGCGCGAAGTCGATCACCTGCGTGACCTTGGTCTCGGCCACCTCGTACGTGAACACTCCGCAAACAGCGACGCCCTGCTGGTGCACCTGCAACATCACCCGGGTCGCGTCCTCAATACCCATGTTGAAAAAGCGCTGCAGCACCAGCACGACGAATTCCATCGGCGTGTAGTCGTCGTTGAGCATCAGCACCTTGTAGTTCGACGGCTTCTTGGTCTTCGGGCGAGTGCGGGTGGCGACGCCGGTCTCGATCTCGTCGATCCCCTCGTCGTCGGGCCCGTTGGCCATGCTGATCAGCTGTCGAACCATTGCTTCGTCCAAAATATGGGCAAACCGCGAGAGAGCGGCAAGGCGCGAGTTGATCGCGCGAGCGCAAAAAAATGGCGGCCGCTCCGACTGGGAGCGGCCGCCGACAGTTCGTTGCCTGGACTTAGGAGGGGAGAGGGTCAGGCAACGAGGGTGTTGAAGCGCTCGGCATTGGCCGACGCGCGGTTGGAAATCGGCTGGAACGCCTCGCCGGCGAGCTTGACCAGCGATTCGGTCAGCTTCGAGCTCTCGGCGACCGCACGGTCGAACGAAGCGCGAGCGAAATCGCTCTGCAGCTGCAGATATTCGGTCGGCGACTTCGCTTCGGCGAGCGAGCGGATCGCGTCCGCCGCCTGCTCGACGCCATCGCGGCTCGACGCAACGACGTCCTGCCCGATCGAACGGGCGCCCTCGGCAGCGACGCGGCTGGCTTCGACCACGGCCTCGACGTTGGCGCGGGCGAGCTCGGCGAGCTCCTCGGCGACCTTCTGGCTCTTCCGGGCCAGCTCCTGGCTACGCTCGTTGGCGTCGGCGAAGAGGCTCTGGAACGGCGCAAAGGCCGGCACGGCTTCGAAGCCGTTGAAGAAATTGTTGTTCACAGTCTCAATCCTTTCATTGGCAGTCGCTGCAGCCTTGCGGCCGGCGCTGCGGGTCTTGCGGGTGGTGCGGCGCACCGCGGCCTTCGCGGCAACCTCCGCGCGCTTGGCGCGGCGAGCGTTCGCGGCACGGGTCCGCTTCACCGTCTTCGCGCTCTCCTTGGCGACCGTCTCGACGGTCTCGGCGACAGCCTGGGCGACCTTGGCGGGAGCTTCGGCCGCGGCTTTCGCGACTGCCGGGGCTTCAACCTTGGTTTCGTCTGCCATCACTCACTTCCTCCAATTTTGTTGCACTGCACAATAAGCATTGCGCTGCACCATTTCAAGCTTTTTTTGTGCGATGCAGCATTCCATCGCTTGACGGCCACGCCTCGCCCGAAGCAAGAGCGGCCATGGACCCCTCGACCGACAAACCCGTCCGCCTGCGCCGCGGCCTGCTGATCGTTCTCTCCTCGCCGTCCGGCGCCGGGAAAACCACGCTTTCGCGCAAGCTGCTGGAAGCCGATGGCGAGATCACCATGTCCGTTTCTGCGACCACCCGCCCGAAGCGGCCGGGGGAGGTCGAGGATGTCGACTATCATTTCGTCGACGATGCAGAGTTCGACCGGCTGATCGAGGCCGGCGAATTCGTCGAATGGGCGCCTGTGTTCGGCTTCCGCTACGGTACGCCGAAGGCGCCGGTGAAGCAGGCGCTGAAGGATGGGCGGGACATCCTGTTCGACATCGACTGGCAAGGGACGCAGCAGCTGCATTCGGCGATGGGCGAGGATCTGGTCCGGATCTTCGTCCTTCCCCCGTCGATGACCGAGCTCGAGCGGCGGCTGCGCGCGCGCAACACCGATCCCCAGGAGGTGATCGCCGACCGCATGACCCGCGCCGCGAGCGAGATCAGCCACTGGGCCGAATATGATTATGTCCTGATCAACGACGACATGGACGCATGCCTCAGCCGCGTGCACACCATCGTCCGCGCGGAACGCCTGCGCCGCGGGCGGCAGGTCGGCCTCGTCACCTTCGTGCGCGACCTCGTCGGCCCGCAGCATTGATAGCTACTCCCGCGTAGGCCGCGCGGGAGATCTCAAGCGTCGAGCAGCTCCAGGAAACGGGCCGCTGCAAGGAAATCGCGGCGGCGATTCTCCAGCGCCGCTTCGGCCTCCGCGTCGCGGCCCCACTGGTCGAGTTGCCATTGGTCGTCGAGGCTCACCGCGGCCCACGCCTGCTCCGCGCTGACGGCCCTTTCGAGCAGCGCCAGCGCCGCGAGAAGCGAGCCGCCGATCGTGACCAGCGGCGACATCGCCGCGAGCCGGAACGGGTCGAGCGCGGCGAGCGCATGGGCCAGCCGCTCGACCGTGGCTTTGGCTTGCGGCACATGCATGACACCGCACGTCGTGGCGAAATCGACGTCGAAGCGGCGCCGCGCCCAACCGAGCAGAGGGTCCCAGCGCTCCTCCTGCAGCGCGACAAGCTTGCGGGGTGCTTCGGCGCGATAACAGGCCAGATCCGCTTCGGCATAAAGGCCGAGGTTGGCGGAGAAGCTGTGCCGATCGGGGGCCACGCGGTCGATCGCCGCATCGGCGATCCCCGTCATCGGCATCGCGCGGGGATCGACTGTGTCCGCAACAGCAGCCCACTCTTCTTCGATCGCTTCGGCCAGCACCCGCGTCGGCACGACGAGCGGCGCTCGCGCCGGAGTCCGCAGCGGGCGGCCGTCGAGCCGGATCCCCCAGCCCGGCTCCTCCGCCTCGACTGAAACCGCTGTCCAGAAGCGCTTCACTGGCCGGCGCGGTCCTGTTCGTCCCACATCTTCTTGAGCAGGCGCGGCGCGAACAAGGCGTCGATCACGCCCATGATCGCGACGATCGCGCCGACCTGGGGCCAGCCACCCTCGCGCAGAAGGTCGGTGTACATGATCGCTATCCCGAAGAAGAAGATCGCCAGGCCGCCGAACCGCACGGCACTGTAGGCAAGCAGGCGTTTGCGCCATTTGGCGTCGTCATGCATCGATATGGTCCTTGATGATCGACAGCACCTGGCTCGGCGCCTGGGCCACCGCCAGCGCCCCAGCCGAGATCAGCTCGGCGGGATGATGATAGCCCCAGCCCGCGCCGATGCCGCCGGTACCGGCGGCGACGGCCATCGCCATGTCGAAGCTGGTGTCGCCGACGACGATCGTTCGCTGCGGCGTGGCCCCGGCCTCGGCGATCGCCTGATGGACCATCGAGGGATGCGGCTTCGACGGGTGCCGGTCGGCGGTCTGCAGCGAGACGAAGCGGGCGTGAATGCCGTGGCCCTCGAGGCAAAGCCGAAGGCCGCGGTCCGATTTGCCCGTCGCCACCGCAAGCAGCCAACCGTCGGCTTCGAGCGCATCGAGCAGGTCCAGAACGCCCTCGTAGAGCGGCTCCTGGACTCTGCCGGCCGAGCGCATCGACCAGAAAGCGCGCTTATAATCCTCGGCCAGCTCGGCGATCATTCCGGCGTCTGCGTGCGGCAGCAGGGAGCCGATCGCTTCGACCAGGCTGAGGCCCACCACGCGGCGGCAGTGCTGCGCCGGCGGAAGCTCGAGCCCGTGCAGCGCGAACGTGTCGGCCAGCGCGGAATAGATGGTCGCCCCGCTGTCGACGAGCGTTCCGTCGCAATCGAAGATCGCCAGCCGGTTCACCGCCGCTTTGCCTTCGGCTGCGAGCCGCGCGCGCGCCGTTCGCCGCGCCGCTCACGCCTGCGCGCCTTGGCCGCGGCGGCCACCTTGCGCTGAGCGCACTCGGGCGAAGCCCTGGCGGGGTCGAGTGGCAGGGAATCCCCGGCGATCGGGCTGAACCCCAGCGTCTCGAGGCTTTCCGCGAAATGACCGGGAAGGTCGGCGGTCACGTCGATCTTGCCGCCGTCCGGGGCGTCGATGCGAATACGGCGCGCATGCAAATGCAGCTTGCGGCTGATCCCGCCCGTCAGGAACGCCTCCGCGCCGCCATATTTGGCGTCGCCGACGATCGGGTGGCCGATCGCCGCCATGTGCGCGCGCAGCTGGTGGGTTCGCCCGGTCAGCGGCTGCAGCTCGACCCAGGCGGCGCGGTTGCCGGCGCGGTCGATCACCCGCCAGCGGGTCTTGGCCGGGAGGCCGTGCTCCTCGCTGACATGCATTTTCTCGCCGCCCGTGCCCGGCTGCTTGGCGAGCGGCGCGTCGATCATTCCCTCGTCACGGTCGGGCACGCCGACGACCAGCGCCCAATAGACCTTGCGCGCCGTCCGCCCCGAGAATGCCTTGGCGAAATGGCCCGCGGCACGGGCCGTGCGTGCAACCAGCAGCGCACCCGATGTGTCCTTGTCGAGCCGATGCACCAACTTGGGCCGGCCGGCGTCGCCGGCGAGGCCATCGAGGAGGCGGTCGAGATGCTGATTGGTCTTGGTCCCGCCCTGGGTCGCAAGCCCCGGCGGCTTGTTGATGACGAAGGCGCTCGCGTCTTCATGGATCACCATGTCGCGGATGAACTGCTCTTCGTCGTCCGTAAGCTGTTCCCGCCTCCGCTGCGGCCTGGCCGACCGTGCCGGCTGCGCCTCGGCCGGCGGCAGGCGGATTTCCTGCCCGGCCTCGATCCGGTCGCCCGGCACTGCGCGCTTGCCTCCGAGCCGCAGCTGGCCGGTCCGAGCCCAGCGCGAGACGATATTGAAGCTGACGTCCGGCATGTGCCGCTTGAACCAGCGGTCGAGGCGGATGCCGTCGTCATCCTCGCTGACGGTGAAAGTGCGTCCTTGGGTCACGCGGGGTCGGATAGCGGAAGCTAAAGCTGGCGTCCCGCCCAAAACTCGAACGCCTCCCGCTGCACTTTGCGGATGAGCCGTACAGCGTCGGGGCCTTCCCACAAGCCGGTGTAACCATGCTTTTTCGCGACGCCGGCCCACCAGCCCTGCCCGGGCAGCCCATCGGATTGGCGCACCACCAGGACGGCGAGCTCGGGTTCTCCGCGTTCCTCGGCGTCGTCATCGACGAAGCTCAGCACCTTGCACAGCGCCCGCATCTTCGGGCGGGTGAACTGGTGGCCGAGCAGACCGAGGACTTCGGAATAACTGATCGGCTCGCCGGCCTGGGCCGAGGCGACGAGGATCGCCCTCACTTCCGCCGGATCGGCGAGCAACCCCGCCTCATCGCCGCTCATTCCGGCTGATTGGCGACCGGCGTCAGCTCGAACACGTCTAGCTTGGACGTGCCTTGCGGCCAGGGGATCACCAGCCGCCAGCGGAACGGCGCGATCCGTTCGAACACCCCGGCCATGTCGCGCTTCGGGTCCTCACCATAAGCGCGCGGCTGCTCTTCGTTGGCGAGGGCCAGGCTGCCGAGGAAAATCAGCCGTGTCGGCTCGTCGTCCTCCCACAGCCGTCCGGCGGGCCGCTGGCTGCCCGTTTGCTTGACGATGGTCAGCAGGTCGTCCTCGACCTCGACATAGCAATAGAAGGGCTTGAAGCTCTCATAGGCTTTGCCGCGCGGCGTGGTCTTGCCGAGCTTGATCAGCCGGCAATTGTAGCTTCCCGGCGTCGGGTCGGGCCGCGGCAGTGCCGAGCGAGGCATCAGCAGCTTGCCTTCGCGCGTCACGTCGCGGGCGTTGGTCCTGCGCGCGTCGGCAAGAGCGTCCTGCCAGGCGAGGCCGAGGCGAGCCAGGCGATCCTCGTCGGCATCGGTCGCAATTGCCTTCCACACCTCCGCCTTGAGCGGAGCGCCGACCTCGACGCGCGGACTCATTCCGGGCGGAAGCTTCGGCTTGGTCTGGCAGGCGCCGAGCAGCGTCACGGCCACAGCCGCCGCCGCCGCGATCGTCAGCCTTGCACGTCTTCCCATGCGACTTCGCCCTCCAAGTCGGCAGATTAGATTGCCAGCGGGGGTCGCGGCAGACAACCAAGCCGCCGCTTACCACCTGCTTTCACCTTCGCCATACCACGGCTAGGCGCACAAGCGATGAACAAGGCGATCGATCCCTCCCGGCATGTGCGCGCCGGCTTCCTGTTCGGCGTCGGGGCTTATGCCGTCTGGGGAGTGATGCCGATCTATTTCAAGGCGCTGCGATCCGTCCCGGCGCTCGACGTCGTCGCGCACCGCGTGCTCTGGTCGCTTCCCTTCCTCGCTCTGGTGATCCTTCTCACCGCCGGCCAGGCGAAGATGCGCGCGGCACTGGCGAGCCCGCGCACGCTCGGGATCCTCGTCGTCACCGCCATCTTGATCGGCGCGAACTGGGTGCTGTTCGTCTACGCGATCACCAGCGGCCACATCCTGGCGGCAAGCTTCGGCTATTATCTCAATCCGCTCATCAATGTCCTGCTCGGCCGCTTCGTGCTGCGCGAGAGGCTCGATCGAACGCAATGGGCCGCCGTGACGATCGCCGCCGCCGGCATTTCCGTCCTTGCGGTCGGAGCGCTCAGCCATTTGTGGATAAGCCTCACCCTTGGCGTGACCTTCGCGCTTTACGGCCTGCTGCGGAAAATGGTTGCGGCCGACGCCGTGACCGGCCTCGCGATCGAAACCGCGATCCTGCTGCCGCTCGCGCTCGCCTGGCTCGGCGGCCAGGCGCTTGCGGCGCAGCCGGTGATGGGCACCGACGCGCTGAAAACCGCGCTTCTGCTGCTTGCCGGCGTGGTGACCGCGGTTCCGCTGCTGATGTTCACGGCGGCGGCACGGCGCCTGCCCTATTCGACGCTCGGCATGCTCCAGTTTCTTGCCCCCACGCTTCAATTCCTCCTCGCCGTCCTCCTCTATGGCGAGGCTTTCACGACCGCCCACGCCATTGCCTTCGCGGCGATCTGGACGGCGCTGGCCCTCTATGTCGTCGCGCTCGTCCGCAAGGCGCGCCCGGTCCTGACCCCGCCGGAATGAGGAACCCGCGTGCGGGCCCGCGCTTTCATCCGGACATGATTGGACTGCGCGCATTTCTGCTCGCCGCAGGCTTCGCGCTTGCCGCCTGCACCGCCAAGTCGGCGCATGTGCCGCCCCCCAGCGCTCCTCCGTCCGCCTGCCCGGTGATGTGGTCGAGCGAATGGGCGGCGTGGGTCAACGCGATGCCGGGCCCCGCCGCGCGGCGAACGCTGATCGTCACCGGCAAGGTCACCGTGCCTACGGGCGGCTACCGGATCGACTGGGCCGACATGCGCGTCGCCAAGAGTCATCCCGTGCAGATTTTCGCCGAACTGCGGGCGACGCCGCCGGCCGGGCCCGCAACCGATGCGATCACCACTCACGAGGTTCGCGGCGAATGGCCAATGGATCCGCCCGTCGGCTCGGTCACCATCGCCTGCGGCGGCAGGACACTCGCGCGCATCGCGCCTGTCGAAACCGCTTACTAGCTGCTAGGCTTCGGCCGGGAGTCCGCAATGCTCAATATCGCCTCGCTGATCATTGGCGCCGTCGCGCTGCTGTTCGCAATCATTGCCTTCCTCCCCCTGCTCGGCTGGGCCAACTGGCTGATCATCCCCCTGGCGATCGTCGGCGCGGTAATCGGCATGGCCTCGCGCGGGACGGCCGGCCGCAACCTCAACCTGTTCGTGATCCTGATCGGGGTGGTTCGCCTCAGCCTTGGCGGCGGGATATTGTGAACCGCGACCCGCGCATCGACGCTTATATCGAGCGCGCCCAGCCTTTCGCGCGGCCGATCCTGGAAAAAGTGCGCGAGCGGGTGCATGCGATCGTCCCGGAGATCGAGGAAACGCTCAAGTGGAGCATGCCGAGCTTCATTCTGGACGGCAAAATCCTGATCGCCATGGCGGCGTTCAACGCTCACGCAAGCGTGAATTTCTGGCGCGGCGAGGAGCTGGGCGTCGAACGCAAGGGCGATGCGATGGGGCAATTCGGCCGGCTCGCCTCCGTCAGCGACCTTCCCGCCGATTTCGACGAGCTGATCCGCCGGGCCGCAGAGCTCAGCCGGAGCAAACCTGCGCCGCGCAAGGCCAAGGATGCGCCAAAACCGACGCCGGAAATGCACCCCGATTTTGCCGCGGCGCTCGACAGGGCCCCGAAAGCCAGGGCCACGCTTGAGGCTTTTCCGCCGTCAGCCAGGCGCGACTATCTCGAATGGATCTCCGAGGCGAAGCAGGACGCCACCCGCGAAAAGCGCATCGCTACCGCCGTCGAGTGGCTGAGCGAAGGCAAAAGGCGGAACTGGAAGTATGAAAAATGCTGACTGAAGAACTGACCGCCTGAACTCGTCGCAGTACCCACCTATCGCCGGACTGCCGATATCGAGACGGATTCTGCATCAGGTTCAGGTGTCAACAAAGGTCTTTAACTTACTCCAGCCGTGAGCCAGGTCGTTCACTGGTCAGGATAGCGGCCAGTGGCGCGGTAATATTCCTCGCGATATCTTTGCAGCTGCCGCTCGTATTCCGCTTGGGCGCTTTTGGCTTTGGCTAGTTCAGCTTCATGGGCGGCCAACGCATTTGCAGCTCTCGCCGCAGCCTCTCTCAGCCGTCGCTGATCTGCCGCGATCCGCTGCTCTCGGGCGTCAAGGGCAGCCTTGTATCGGGCGATGTCGTCTTCAGATGGCGGAACCAGCCTGCCCTCTCTTTTACCCAGCCATGGCGTCCATTCGGTAAACAGTTGCTCGATCCCAAGAGGATTGCCGACAGACCAGCCCTGTACTGTCTCGATGAGCTGGCTTTCACCTTCAGGAGTGTACGGTGCTTCAATGCAGTAATGCTCGTCCACATCACCGAGAGAGACTCGGTCATGTCGCAAGCCGTACTTTGTGGCTACCCACGCCTCAAAGTGCTTGCTCGCCAACCCCCCTCGATTGGGCTTCATGGAGATGTCTTCGTCGTAATCGGCCGGGGCTGAAAAAATCGCCGATCTGTATACCTTACCGGCGACTGCGCCGTCCTTGAACACCGTCACGTCCCGGACCGTGCAAATCGCGTAAACGCGCTTTTCGCTCTGCGCGTGAACGACTGACGAAATTGAGCTCGCCAGAAACGCCGCGAAAGCAGTGCAAGCGAGACCGGAACGCTTGGTCATGCTGGCTGCACCTACCTGATCGACACGCAAGCGGTCCACTTGGGCGCATTGCACTCAATTGGTGGCGGCGGCGGCTTGGGCACGTGGACGGGCAGCGGCGGTGCAGCTTTCATGACCGAAGGTGCCCTGCGCTCGGCGATAGTTTGATCGTGGGAGCTGACCGTGGACGCTTGCTTGGTAGGTTCTCCACTCTCAGCGACCGACCCGGCAGCTTCTGCCGAAAACATCGAACGAGTGATCCCGCGGTGGAAGCGGTTGTTGTCATACAACTGATCAAGCAAGCGCGGCCACGTCTCGCCGAAGGACAACTCCTCCTTCGGATTGCGTCTATAGCTGCTCCGCTCTTCCCAGATTTCTAACCGCCGTCGCAATTCCGCGATCGTGTCCCCGAATATGCAAAAAGTGGTAGAGTGCTTGATCCCCCTCTTCGTGACGAATTCACCCCAGTTCAAGTTGACTAGATACGCCGTCTGGGGTGGGTCCCGAGACCCCAGGGGGAGAATAGGGGCCGTGAGCTTGGCGACAGGCGTGAATTGTGTCGGCTTTCGCTGCTCACCGAAATGAATGGCACAAGCGGCTAGCAACTGGTGACTCGCGGCTTGCTGGGCGTGCGCGATGCCGCTCGGGCCCATAACTATGGCCGCCAGACCCAAGCGAATGATCCAATGCATACGCTACTCCGCTTTCGCAAAGGTGGATCAGAGCAGGTCGCGCTGTCAACGACAGCAGCTTCGCCGGCGCGCACCTGAACTTACCGATGCGCGAGGATGAGCGGGGAGGGGACGTCCACCAGAACCAAATACCTTCCACCACCCCGCCCTCTACCGCGCATCACCAGAAGATGATTGCTGGCATTGGTTTCGCAGAATTCGCCCTGGGATCTGTAATTGCCGCGCGTGTAGGCCAGTCGGAAGGGGGGCAGGGCTCGCGCGCGACGCCACTGGTTCCAGTTGGTTCGCTCAGCGCGTCATCTTGAGTGCCGGGCCGAACCGCGTCGGCTCTTCGCCTTCGACGACGAAGCCGCACCTTTCATAGAAGCCGCGCGCGCCCGGATTGGCGATGACGCTGAGACTGAGCCCGCGCTTGCGCGCCTCGTGCGTGGCGGCATCGACCAGCGCGCGGCCGATACCCCGTCCCCACAGCTCGGGCTCGACGAACAGGCCGTCGAGCCCGCCGCCGACGACCGCAGCGAAACCGGCGACATGGCCGTTCACTTCGGCGACGATCACCTGTCCGTTGGCGATCTGTGCCGGGGGCAAATGAACCGCGTCGGGACTGGCGAGCAGCTGCTCGCGATAGTCGGTCAGCTCCAGCGACGCCCGCCGCTGCAGCTCCTCGAGTTCTAGGCGCTCGCCGGGCTGTGCCGGCCGGATGAGCACGCGGCTCACCTTGTTCCGACGCGGCCCAGGGGCGGCACCGCTTGAAGTACCTCGTTCAACTGTCGCGCGTCGGGATCGGAGCGATCCGGCCGACAATAATGCGCCCGCAGTTCGCCATTGTCCTGAATGAAGGTGGTGGATCGCGCGATTACCGACCCCGTCCGGCTGTCGACCGCGCGGAAGGTCTGCTCCCTAAAACCCCCCGGATGCCGCTTCTCGATCCGCTCAACGGCGACAACCGCGGTCCGCGGCCCGGTCTCCAAAGTCACGCATCGCCCCGGCGGGGTCTTGCTGGCGATCCAGCGGCGATAGTATCCTGGCGCGGAAGCAATCCAGGCGTACCGCGGATCGCCCTGGACGGCGAAGGCGTGGCGCGCCACGCGCGCTTCGCCCCCGGCACCGCCCTCGATGGGCAATAATGGATATTCAATCGCGCTATACCCCTTCGCCAGCGCGTATATGCAGGTGAGGCACGGCTGGGTCGGCAGCTCCAGCGGCACCGTGAAGAAATTGAAACCGATGCGGGTTCCGGGGAAGAATAGCGTGTCGCTGGGGCGCGTTTCGTTGCGCTCGACCGTTCGGCCGGCGCCGCACGCCGCCAGGAAGGCTGGAGAAGGCGGTGGTGGTCTGCACCCGGCGAGTGCCAGCGCCGACAGCAGGACAGCGACCCCGCCCCGGATCCGCAATCTTCGCCCTGAAGCTTTCAAAAGGTCACCCTTGCTCCGCATCGCCCAGACAACAGCCTGCGCCAGGCAGCGTCAATGGCGCGTCCGGCCTCGATGGTCGCCGGTCCGTGCCGCCCGGCTCACCGTTCGCGGACGTAGCGGCCGGGGGCGTCCTCGATCGCCTTGAGCTTGCCCTTCCCGGGGATCCGGGCACCTGCCGCTTTAACCGTTTCCGGGTCCTGCCTTTTCAGCCAGTCGAGCCAGTCGGGCCACCAGCTGCCTTTATGTTCCTCGGCGCCGTCAACGAAGGACTCGAGCGTGTCGCACGGCCGGTCGTTGACCCAATATTGGTATTTCTGCGCGGCCGGCGGGTTGACCACCCCGGCGATGTGGCCCGACCCGGCGAGGACGAAGCGTTTGTCGCCCTTGAAGTGGTTCATGATCTTCCACACGCTCTGCGGCGGCGCGATATGGTCCTCGCGGCCTGCCTGGATATAGGTGGGCGTTTCCACCTGACCGATGTCGATCGGAGTGCCGGCGACGCGGATGCCGCCGCATTCCGCCAGCTTGTTCCCCTTGTACAGGTCTTCGAGATAGGCGCGGTGCCAGCCGGCCGGGAGGTTCGTGGTATCGCTGTTCCAGTGGAGCAGGTCGAAAGGCGCCGGCTCCTCACCGAGCAGGTAATTGTTGACCACATAGCTCCAGATGAGGTCGCGGCCGCGCAGCAGGTTGAAAGTCGCGGCCATGTAGCGGCCGTCGAGGTAGCCCTTTTCGGCGGTCAGCTGCTCGAGCAGCGCCATGGTCTCATCGCCGGTAAACAATTTGAGGTCGCCGGCTTCTGAAAAATCGACCTGCGCGGTGAAGAAGGTCGCCGACTTGACCTTCTCCGCGTCGCCTTTGGCGTTGAGGTAAGCGAGCGTCGCGGCGAGCGTCGTCCCGGCCACGCAATAGCCGATCGCATGCACGCTCTCGACGCCGAGCAGCTCGCGTACCGTGTCGATGGCATCGACCTGGCCGCGCAGCACATAATCGTCGAGCGTCGCATCGGCGATGCTTTTGTCGGCCGATTTCCAGCTGACCATGAACAGCGAAATGCCATTGTCGACGCAGTATTTGACGAAGCTTTTCTCGGGCGTGAGGTCGAGGATGTAGAAGCGGTTGATCCACGGCGGGAAGATCACCACCGGCGTCCTCAAAACATCGTCCGTGGTCGGCGTGTACTGGATCAACTGGTAGAGCGGCGTCTGCTTGACCACCTTGCCCGGCGTGGTCGCAAGGTTGCGGCCCACCTCGAAGGCTCCGGGCCTCGTCTGTGTGAGCTGTCCGGCGGCGATGTCGCGCAGCATGTTTGCGAGGCCCTTGAGGAGATTCTCGCCGCGCGTTTCCAGCGTCTTCTTCAGCACCTGCGGGTTGGTCAGCGCGAAATTGGACGGGCTCATCGCATCGACGAAGCTCCTGGTCGCGAACCGCAACCTCTCGCGCGTTTCCTCGTCGAGCCCTTCGATCTCGTCGACCGTGCCGAGCAGTTGGTCCGACACTCGCAAATAGGTCTGCCGGATCGTGTCGAAAATCGGGTTCTCGCGCCATTCCGGAGCGGCGAAGCGGCGGTCTTTGCGCTCCTGTTCGTCCGTGCCGGGCGCCGCGGTCACTCCGCCCAGCATCTTGCCCCAGGTCTCGAGCCCCTTGGCCCAGGCCCGCGCTCCCGCGCTCATTAGCGCCATCGGGTCGCCGGCAGGCGCCGCCGCACTGAAATCGAACGCGGGCGCCGACCAGCTGGGGAACGCCTTCCCTTCCTTCGCCTGGTCGGCCCAGAACTCCATCAGCATCTGCTGGGCGCGGCCCATCACCAGCGTCCAGTGCTGCCAGTCCTCGAGCGTCGGCATCGCGTTGGCGCTTTTTGTGTCCTCGGCCATGCGGCCCATGTAAGCTCTTGCGGCGATGAACCCAACCGCGCTCGTCCTGCTCGACTATTTCGGCATTGCCGTCTTCGCCATTTCCGGGGCGCTGCTGGCGGCCGAGAAGAAGCAGACGCTCGTCACCTTCATCTTCTTCGCGGTCGTCACCGGAGTCGGCGGCGGCACCCTGCGCGACCTGCTGATCG
>DATLGK010000028.1:0-1996 GCA_035540475.1 Sphingomicrobium sp. | reverse complement strand
CAGCTCTCTCGTCCACAATGCCCCCTGCAAGTCCTCGATCAGCTCGCCGTCCAGTTCCTGCCGGCCGAGCCTCGTCCCGCCATAGGTGTCCATCATCACCTCGATGAAGCTCTGCCCGAGGTTGAGATTGTCGTTGGTCCGCCCGCCGGTCGCGATGGTCCGCGGGTCCTCCTTGATCCGCTTGAGCAGCCCCATCGTCCGCGGGGTCGTCGTCACCAGCGCCCGCGGCCGCGGCCCGGCCCTCAGCCCCATCTGCAGATTGTCCCACGCCGCTTCCGCCTGCCGCCACTTGGCCAGCTCGTCGCACCAGGCGAAATGATGCTGCGGCCCGCGCAGCCCGTCGGCATTGTCCCCGGAATAAAGCTCGGCGACGCTTCCGCGCGGCCAGGTCAGCCGGCCCAGGCTCGGCTCCCACGCCACCTTGTGCCGCTGCCGCCGTGCGACGCTCAATATCCCGCTCGCGCCCTCGACCATCACCGCCCTTGCCTCGGCGATCGTCGCCGCGACCAGCGCGATCCTTACCGGCCGGCTCCAGGCCAGCCGGTGGACCCACTCGGCCCCGGCCCTGGTTTTGCCGAATCCGCGCCCGGCCAGCATCAGCCACACCCGCCAGCCGTCGCGCTGCGGTTCCATCTGCCCTTCGGCATGCCAGGCCTCGAACGCCGCATCGAGCAGCAGCGCCTGCTCGGGCGCGCATTTGGCCAGCCATTCGCGCTGTTCCTCCACCGGCGTCGCCGCCAGCCGGAGCATCAGATGCTGCGGGATGTCGATCCGCATCAGCCGCCCCGCCGCGCCCGAAGCGCGAGCGCGATCAGCGCCAGCCGGTCGCTTTGCGTCTTGGTCTCGACCGGCCCCGACGCCAGCTCGCGCTCCCGAAGCCGCGCCAATTTGTCGATGATCCGCTCGCACGCCTCCTGATATTCCTCGTCGTCGATCCTCTCCTCGAAGGCCGCGACGCTGTCGCGGTGGTGGCGCAGAAGCGCCAGCGCGACCCGGTCGTTATATTCGCGCATGATCTTCGACTCGCCGTTCCTCAGGGTCACCGCTTTCTCGACCCCGTGAAGCGCGCGCTCGAGCATCATCATCTCGAGCCGGGCGTAGCCGATCGCCAGCGCCTGGTCCCAGGCGGCCCGGAAGGCCGCGTCCTTGGTCCGCTGGATATAGAGGTTGCCGACCGACCGGCCGACTGCCCGAGCCGCAAGCGATACGTTGCAGCTGTCGGCCAGCACCTCGGTGAACTTCGCGGCTTTCTCCTCGGTCCAGTCGCTCGGCCGGCCGCTGCGCTTCTGGACTCCGTTCTTGGACGCCCCGAGAACGGTCTTCGGCTCGCCTCCCGCCGCTTCAGGCTCCACGAACCCGGCTTTCTTTTTCGCCTTCTTCGCCACTTGGCCTCCTTGTCTTGAGCGCCCGAGCACAAGGGCATGTTTGCGCAGCAAACAGGAACTTGTGTCGAAGAGAGCAGTCGCACGCCGGCATGCCCCCAGCATGCCGGAACGACTGCTCGAAAGCCGGCCGACCACCTGCCGATAGGCAGAGTGAATCGACGTCACGCGATTCACTCGCGTGACGGCTGCCCGCTCACCAGTACCAATGAAAACAAAAAGGGCCGCGGCGGTTGCCCGCCCGGCCCGAATCACAATTCTTCACTGTGCCTACCGTCTAACCAAACAGTGTCACGATGTCAAGCACTATTTTTCCTATTTGGTTATAAAACTGGCTCGGCTACCGCCCTGTCCATCGCTCGAGCGCCTCGTTGAAGCGGCGTCGTGCGTCGTTTAGCTTCGCTTCCAGCTCCGCCTTTCGCTCGGCATGGGCCTCCTCAGCCTCACGCTTCTTGTCGGCGAGCCTTTGCTCTTCCTCCGCCAGCTCGCGCAACTGCTCCTCGTGCTTTTGCGCCAGCTGCTCGAGCGCCTGTTAGGCCTTGTCGACCGGCCCCCGGCTCGGCTTCTTCCTTCCCCTCTCCTTCAGGGGAGGGGATCGAGGGGTGGGGCGGTTC
>DATLGK010000027.1:0-7862 GCA_035540475.1 Sphingomicrobium sp. | reverse complement strand
GCGGCGGAGCCGCAGGCGAGCCGAAGTTGTAGATCAGGCTGGCCAGCAGGCTGTGCGAGCTGAAGCGATTGTTGAAATCGCCGGTGATCGCTGCCGCACGGGTGAAGGTGACGTTGGTCGAACCGGTTGCCCCGGCACCCGTGTTCGGCACCGCGACGGTGCGCGTCGAGCCCGCGAATGCAACCGGGTCCGTGTCAAAGTTGAGACGGCCGGTGCGGAAGTAGCGGTACTTCAGGCCCAGGTCGAGGTTCGCGCCGACCGGGATGCTGACGCCCGCAATTCCCTGCCAGGCCCAAGCCGAGTCGCTCTCGCCAAGCTGCCGCACGCGGGCGCGGCCGAAACCGCCGCCGACGTAGGCGCTCATGCTCTCGCTCAGGCCAAAGTCGAGCAGGCCGTTGACCATGCCGGAAAGGACGCTGACCCGGCTACGCAGGTTGAAGGCATCCGGATCGTCAAGCGGGAAGACGAAAGCGGTGCCGGTTGTTCCGGCGGGGTTCAGCGCTGCGTCGACGCCAGTTCCGAAGGCGGTGTCCTGGCTGAAGCCCCTCAGCCTCGAGCGCTTCCAGCCGAGCTCGCCTTCGAGGCGGAACATGCCGAAGTCGTAACCGGCGATGAGATCGAGATCGACTCCGCGCTTCCAGCGGACCCGCGCATCGCCGGCGATCGGGCCGGGCGCGGTCGCAAGGCCAGTCGGGAGCGCACCGACAAGGCCGGTGCCAGGCGCCGGCGCGGCAGTTCCCGCAGCCGGAGACTGCGCCGACTGCGTGAAGGTCGCATTGAAGGTGCCGTTTTGGCTCCTGGGCCACAAAAGCCCGCCCTCGATACCGATATAGCCGGATCCGTCGCGAGCAGCCGCCGGTGAGGCGACTACCGCCGCGGCCACAGCGGCGAGAAGATATTTGCGCATAGGGTTTTGCCCTTTCCTGTTATTGCGTGTGTTCTACCCCTGTGTCGGCGCAAACATCGCGGCGCAGGGAAGGTTGCACCGCACCAGCCTCGACCGACAACTTGTTGCGAACTGTTGCCGACAAGACACAGTCGGCCAAGCTCGACGGAAGAGCGACAAAAGCCACGCACGAAAGGCCCCGGGAGCACAGTGCGCTCCCGGGGCCTTAACTTTGGATAGGCTCGAATTTACTTTCCCGATACTTGCGCGCTAGGCGCCGGCAATTTCGTCAAGCGCGACCTTAACCCCCGGGCCCATGGTCGAGGACAGCGCGACTTTCTTGACGAACTTGCCCTTGGCGCCGGTCGGCTTGGCCTTGACGATGGCGTCCATCAGCGCGGTGAAATTCTCCTTGAGGTCGGCTTCGGCGAAGCTCGCCTTGCCGATCCCGGCGTGGACGATGCCGGCCTTTTCGACCCGGAACTCGACCTGGCCCGACTTGGCGTCGTTGACCGCCTTGGCGACATCCATCGTCACCGTGCCGAGCTTGGGGTTGGGCATCAGCCCTTTTGGGCCGAGCACCTTCCCGAGCCGGCCGACGACACCCATCATGTCCGGGGTGGCGATCACCCGGTCGAAGTCGATCTGGCCGCCCTGGATGGTCTCCATCAGGTCCTCGGCCCCGACTACGTCGGCTCCCGCCGCCTTGGCCTCGTCCGCCTTGCCTCCCTTCGCGAACACCGCGACGCGGACGGACTTGCCGGTGCCGCGGGGGAGGTTGACGACGCCGCGCACCATCTGGTCGGCGTGGCGCGGGTCGACTCCGAGGTTCAGCGCCACCTCGACCGTCTCGTCGAATTTCGCGGTCGCGTTCGCCTTGACCAGCGAAATCGCCTCATCCACCGCATAAAAGCGCTCGCGCTCGACCGAACCGGCCTGCGCCTTCTGCTTCTTCGAAAGCTTCGCCATCGCTCTAGCCCTCCACCACGTCGAGGCCCATCGCGCGGGCGCTGCCTTCGATGATCTTCGCCGCCGCATCCAGATCGTTGGCGTTCAGATCCTTCATCTTCACTTCGGCGATGTCGCGCAGCTGCGAGCGCTTGATCGTGCCGACGCTCGCCTTGCCCGTCTCCGACGAGCCCTTCGAAATTCGCGCCGCCTTCTTCAGAAGGAAGGAGGCCGGCGGAGTCTTGGTGGTGAAGGAGAAGCTGCGGTCGGCATAGACGGTGATCACGGTCGGGATCGGAGCGCCCTTCTCGAGCTCCTGCGTCGCCGCGTTGAACGCCTTGCAGAATTCCATGATGTTGACGCCGCGCTGGCCTAGCGCCGGGCCGATCGGCGGCGCCGGATTGGCCGTGCCCGCGGGCACCTGCAGCTTGATATAGCCGGTGATTTTCTTTGCCATGTCACTCTCGTGTTCGGGCCAAACTGGTACTTTGGCCCGCGTTGAAGTTTAGTGGTTCAAGCGGCGAGCCAAAGGCGCGCCTCCCACGGCTTGATTTCCATCCATGTGGTTGGAAGCGCGGGCCATAGCCGAAGGTTCACAGATTGTGAAGTGGCCGTGCTCAGGCCTTAGAAGCCGTTTCGACCCGCCACTCCGTTGGCGGACTGTAATGTCTCTGTTGGTGGCACGCACGGTGAACCGCCAGAGTGGTGCTGTGGGCGAGAATTTTTCGGGCTTGCTTCCAGGGTCTCGTGTTTATCATCTTTCGAGCGCCTTGTTCGGGGGGTGGCGGATCGCGGATATGGAGCGGGCGAAGGGCGTTGAGCGGCGGTGATGCTGCTTGCCGCGCAGACCGCCGCCGAGAGTGCCAGCGCCGCCGCCGATCCCGGAGTCGCCGCGACGATCAGCCTTGGCACCCAGCTTGGCGCCGCGGCGCTGCTGATCGTGGTGATGGTGCTGGTCCATGCCTCGGGGATCCTCGCCGCGACCAAGCTGCTGCGGCTCGAGGACCGGACGCTGCGCGCGCACCAGGTCGACGTGCGCGCCTTCGGGCTGCTCATCTCGATCGCCTTGTGCCTGTTCCTGCTGCACCTCACCGAGATCGCGCTGTTCGCACTCTTCTACCTTGCGGTGGGGGCCTTGGAGACGGTCGAGAGCGCGCTCTATTTCTCGGCCTCGGCCTATACGACGCTCGGCCACCCCGACCTCGACTTTCCCGACGACTGGCGGCTGCTGGGCGCGCTCGAGGGGCTGGTCGGGTTCCTTCTGATCGGCTGGTCGGCGGCGGTGTTCATCGCCGACATGAACAAGGTGCTGCGCGCCGAGGGTGTGGGGTAGGGCCGCGGCGCGGATCGTTCGCCGCTATTTGACGCGTTCGACCTGTTCGAACTCAAGCTCCACCGGGGTTGCGCGGCCGAAGATCGAGACGCTGACCTTGACCCGGCCGCGGTCGAAATCGAGCTCCTCGACCACGCCGTTGAAGGTGGCGAAGGGCCCGTCCAAGACCTTGACCGCATCGCCGATCTCATAATCGACGTTGATCTTGGCCTTGGGCCCGGCGGCGGCGGCCTCGTCCTTGGTGTCGAGCATGCGCGAGGCCTGGGCGTCGGGGATCGGCTGCGGCTTGCCCCCGGGGCCAAGGAAGCCGGTCACCTTGGGGGTGTTCTTGACGAGGTGATAGACCTGGTCGTTCATCTCCAGCTTGGCGAGCACGTAGCCGGGCATGAACTTGCGCTCCGACTGCACCTTCTTGCCGCGCTTCACTTCGGTGATGGTCTCGGTCGGCACCTCGACCTGCTCGACGAAGCGGTCGAGGCCCATGCGGCCGGCCTCGGAAAGGATCGAATCGCGGACCTTGTTCTCGAAGCCCGAATAAGCGTGGATGATGTACCAGCGGGACATGTGTTTGGTGACCTTTGGTGTTCTAGCCGATCAGGCTGAGCAGGAATTTGACGACGCTGGAGAAGAAAGCGTCGACCCCGAAGAAGAAGAAGGCGAGCAGCAGGGTCATGATCATCACCATGATCGCGGTCGCCACCGTTTCCTTGCGGGTCGGCCAGTGGACCTTGGCGGTCTCGGCGCGGACCTGACGGATGAATTCGCCGGGGGAGGTCTTGGCCACGTCTCGTCTTCTCGCTCGCGGATAGAAAAGCGCCCCGCGGGGCCTGAGCGGCCGGCGGGGCTTGCGGTCACTTAGCGCCGCGCGGCGGAGTCTTCAAGCTTGGGATCGGCGCAGGCATGACAGCGCGCGGCAAAGCCGATAGGCTTGGGGGCGCTCGGGGAGTAGGGGGGCATGAAGCTGTCACTGGTCTTCCTCGCCGCCGCGGCCGCGCAGGCCGACGCGGGCCCACCGCCGACCGACGCAGCCCGGGAGATCGTCGTCACCGGCGAACGGGTCAGGCGGACCGTTCGCGACACGGCGTCGAGCGTCGAGGTGATCGGCAGCGATGCTATCCGGGCCAGCTCCGCGGACCGCGTCGAGCAGCTGCTCCAGCTCGTCCCAAACGTCCAGCTCGGCAACGGCAGCCAGGGGCCCGCGATCCGCGGGTTGGACACGACCGGCGCGCTTTTCGCGCTACCCGCTTTCCTCGGCGGCAACCGGCCGCGCACGACGCTGGTCGTCGACGGGCGCCGCACCACCTACAACGAATTCGTATTCGGCGCCGCGCCGGCCTGGGACGTCGACCGGGTCGAAATATTCCGAAGCCCGCAGACGACGACGCAGGGGCACAATTCGATCGCCGGCGCAATCTTCGTGCATTCGAACGATCCCACCTTCGAGCCCGAATATCGCGCCCGCATCATCGGCGGAAACCATCATTTGCGCGCGGCATCGGCGGTCGCATCCGGAGCGTTTTCGCGCGACGTGGCGGTCCGCCTGAGCGGCGACGTTCGCTATCAGCGCACGACCAGCCGGATCGCCGACCGGATCGTCGGCGGCGACCCCAATCATGACGTTCACGGAACGGCGCGGGCCAAGCTGCTGGTGCGGCCCCGCGGCCTGCCGGATTCACGGCTTTTGCTGACCTACACGCACAACGAGTCCCAGGCGCCGCAGATCGTCGGCCTGACCGCGCCGTTTCGCAAGCGGCGCGACGCAAGCGGCTTTTACGGCACGTTCCGGATCCGCGCCGACGCGCTGACAGCCGCCGCCGAACATCTGATCGCCAATGACCTTCGCGCCTCCATCATCGTCACCGCAGGCGACAGCCGCACGCGGCGCCTCGCGTTCCCGGGCCTTGGCCAAGCGCATGTCCGCGGCCGCGACTGGTCCGGGGAGGCCGTGCTCAATTGGTCGCCGGAAGGGCCGCTCAAGGCCATCGGAGGCGTCAGCCGCAGCCACCTCGTGCTGCGCCAGAGGATCGACCTGTCGCGGCTCAGCGGCATCGGACGCTTTCACGACGAGCAGGATTCGCTGGGGCTGTTCGGGGAAGCGAACTGGACCGTCGCGCAGCGAGCGACGCTGACCGTCGGGCTGCGCTACCAGCAGGACCGGCAGGAGCGCCATGGCGTGCTCGGGACGAACAGCGGGGGCATCCCGCTCGATTACGACCGGACGTTCCGCGCGTGGCTGCCCAAGCTGTCGCTCGCTTATGATTTCAGCCCGGGGCTGCGCGCCGGCCTGCTCGTGCAGAAAGCTTACAACCCGGGAGGCACGACGCTGCGCTTCGACACCGGGCTGCCGGACAATTTCGACGCGGAGACGTTGTGGGATTACGAGCTGTTCGCGCGCGCGCGCATTGGCTCCGATGTGCGGGTTTCGGCCAACGTGTTTCATTATGCGATGCGGAACGCGCAGCGCTCGAAGGCGATCACGATCCTTGCGCCGGGCGGCTTTCCCGTCGGTTTCGCCGACTTGTTCAATGCGCCGAAGGCGCGCAGCCGCGGCGCGGAAGCCGAAATCGACTGGCGCGCAGGCAAGCGGCTGACGGCGCGTGTGTCGGTCGGGCTGCTGCGCACCAAGCTGGTGGACGCGGGGCCCGATTACCCGGCGTTCAAAGGCAATGAGTTCGCCCGTTCCCCGCGTTTGAGCACCGCCGCGACGCTCGATTGGCACGCGACTGAGCGGCTGCGACTGTCAGCCCAAGCGCGCTATCGCAGCCGCTATTTTGCCGACGACGTCAACTCAGCAGACGTACGCGTGCCCCGAGCGGCCATCGTCAACGCCCGGGCCGAGTATCGGATCGGGCAAGTGACCGCTTTCGCTTACGCCCGCAACCTGTTCGACAGGTTCGCGCTGCTCGATCGCAACGGCAATATCAGCGCAAGCGCCGAGGATCCGAGGATGGTCGGAATCGGCATCGAAAGCCGCTTCTAGACTTCGCGCAACTGATAGTCGGGACGGACATTTCGGGCTCGCCAGTAGGCGGCCAGCCCAAATTCTTCGCATAGCTGCAGAAAGCGCGGGTCGGCGCGCAGGATCGCGCAGGGCGGGGTGAACAGCCACTGCGTCATTCGCCGGCTGTAGTCATTGACCACATTGCCGTCCGCCTGGTTGGTGCTGATGTGCTTGCCGCGCCAGAGCAGGTAGCCGTCGGTGATTTCGAAGGCCGTTTCTTTCAAGCCCAAGGCACACAAGAGGATCACCGTAACGTTGACGGCCCAGGGCGTTTCTCTGGCCGCGTCCAGGCAGGCGGCTCGGGCCCGCTCCACGGCGGCCGGTGTACGGGTCTCAAGCGCGTCGAGAGCAGTGCGCCACAGTTCTACCTGGCTCGGTGGACCAACCATGTCGGGCGCGCTGTCGAGCATCGTGTGGGCAGCGCGCGGGCGCCCGGTCACGGCGAAGAGCAGCAGCCGCCGCGAATAGGCAAAATCGTAGTTGGGCCACAGGGCGCGCACACGGTCGATCACGCGGTCAGACTCGGCGACATTGCCGAGAATCCACAACTTCAGCGCGCGAATAACGAGATGGGGGCGAAGAAGAGGCGCGAGCTCAAGGATGCGTTCATTCAGCCGCCAGGATTCGCGGTTGTAGCCCGCGGCCTGGCGCAACGTCATCAGTTCGCTGAGCGCGGGGATATTGTCCGGAGCCGCGGCCAGGATGGCCTGCAGCCTTGCATCCCTTGTGGGCCAATCCATCATGGGGCCGTTCAAGAGGAAGGATGCGGTGAGTGCGTTCGGCTCGTTGGGATCGAGCGCCAAGGCGCGTTCGATCGCCGTTTGCGTCGTTCGAACGAAGCGATCCGGTTGTCGAGGGGCGCCGCTTTCGAACGCCATGGCCCTGAAGTAGCCGAGGAGTCCCCAGGCCTTCGCACTGCGCGGCCGCAGCTGCACAGCCTTTTCATAGAGCTGGATGATTGGCGAGTCGGCGTCGGTGCTTCCAAGAACGCCGCCCCGTTGGGGGCTGCTCCGGTCGCGCGCGCGCGATGTTCGCGGTTGATCGAAGGCCGAGCCGTCGCGCAGCGCTTCGTCGCCGCGGGCCATCAATGCGGCGAATTCGTCGCTCTCGGGGCGTTCTTTGATCCACCACAGCGCCGCGGCGCCGGCGGCAGCCGCGGCGGCTGCACCGCTTAGCACGACGCGCCGGTTGAGGGTCGAAGCGGCCGCCGCTTCGCGCTCGTGCGGGCGCTCGCGCTGCAGATGGTCCAGAATCTGGCCGGTGAGGCGATAGCCGGTGCGCGGTATGGTCTCGATTTCGAACAGCCCGGGAGCGGTCTCGCCGGCAATCTTGCGGACTCGGGCGATCGCGCGGTTGAGGCTGTCGTCGCCGACGAACACGCCGCCCCAGGCGTTGGCGAACAGCTCGTCGCGGGTGACGACACTGCCCCGCGCGTCGATCAGCAGCAGGAAGACCTTCATCACGATCGGCTCGACGCTGGCCTTGCCAGCCGGGCCTTCGATCAGGCGGCGGCCCGGACTGACGTGTAGCGGCCCGGCAGCGAAATCGGCCCGGTTCGCCAAGTCCGCCAGCTTGAGCAACGCTGCATCCCCTCCCGAGGCAATCACGAGATGATCAGACGATCATCGGCAATCCATCATCGCACATCAGACGGCGCGATTCTACGCGAGAGGCGAATTTGAACGAGCGGGAGC
>DATLGK010000026.1:0-59081 GCA_035540475.1 Sphingomicrobium sp. | reverse complement strand
GTCGAGGCCGATGTCGAGGCCGCGCATGATGTCGCCGGCCGTGGCAACGCCGGGCAGGAAGGGCGTCCGCGCGGCGATCGCCGCCTTCGCCAACGGTTCGGTCAGGCCTGGCGACACGATGAAGCGGCTGCCGGCATCGAGCGCCGCATCAAGCTGGCGGGGCTCGAGAACGGTCCCGGCGCCGACGATCGCGCCAGGCACGGCCGCCATCTGCCGTATCGCCCCGAGTGCTTCCGGCGTACGCAGCGTGACTTCGAGCACGGGCAGGCCGGCGCGCACGAAGGTTTCGCCAAGCGCAGCCCAGTCCTGCACGCCTTCCAGCACCAGCACCGGGATGACCGGCGCCAGGCGCATGATTTCATCGATGGTCATCGCTGTTCTGCGTCGAGCGCGGCGAGCATCGCCGAGGCGCCGGCTTCCGCGTCGTCGACGTGGAGCCGCATCATGGCGAACAATTCGCGCCCGGTGCCGGCCGGCGGTGGAGGCGAGTTGGCGGCGGGCCGAGCAGCAAGGTCGACGCCGACCGCCTCGAGCTTCCCGGCGATTGCGTCGAGCCGGATCACGTCGCCGTCGCGCACACGCCCCAGCGGCCCATCGCCGAGCGCTTCGGGCGACACGTGGATCGCGGCCGGCACCTTGCCGCTCGCCCCCGACATTCGACCGTCGGTAACCAGCGCGACCTTGAAGCCGCGGTCCTGGAGCACGCCAAGCGCGGGCGTCAGCTTGTGCAGCTCCGGCATGCCATTGGCGCGCGGCCCCTGGAAGCGCACGATGACGACGACGTCGCGGTCGAGGTCGCCGGCCTTGAACGCCTCGAGCACTTCATTCTGGTCGGAGAAGCAGCGCGCGGGGGCCTCAATCGCCCAATGGTCCGGATCGACTGCGCTGGTCTTGATGATCGCTCGGCCGAGGTTGCCGGCGACCAAACGCATGCCCCCATCGGCCTGGAACGGGTCGGCGGCCGGCCGCAGCATGTCGACGTCGGCGCTGTCCGCGACAGGCGTCCAAACTAGCTCCTCCCCCTGCAGCTCCGGATTACGGGTCCATGCGTCCAGCGAATCCGCGCCCGCGGTCATCGTATCGCCGTGCACCAAGCCTTCCCCGGCGAGCGTGCGGATGACGAAAGCCATGCCGCCGGCGCGGTGGAAGTCGTTCACGTCCTTGGCCCCGTTGGGGTAGATTCGCGCGATCAGCGGAACCGCCCCCGATAAATCGGCGAAGTCCTGCCAGTCGATTCGGATGCCGGCGGCGCGGGCGATCGCCGGCAGATGGATCGCGTGATTGGTCGACCCGCCGGTCGCCAGCAACCCGACCATGGCATTCACGATCGCTTTCTCGTGGACCACCTGGGCGAGCGGACGCTCCCCGCTGCGTCCTAGCTCGGCGAGACGGTGGATCGCCGCGCGAGTCAGCGCCTGCCTGAGCGGAGTCCCCGGATTGATGAAAGCGGCGTTGGGGATGTGCAGGCCCATCAGCTCCATCATCATCTGGTTGGAGTTGGCGGTGCCGTAAAAGGTGCAGGTGCCGGGCGAATGATAAGAGGCGCTTTCGGCCTCGAGCAGCTCGTCCCTGCCGACCTTCCCCTCCGCGTAGAGCTGGCGGATGCGCTGCTTTTCCCTGTTCGGCAGCCCCGAGGGCATCGGCCCGCCGGGCACGAGAAGCATCGGCAGGTGGCCGAAGCGCAGCGCGCCGATCAGAAGGCCGGGGACGATCTTGTCGCAAATGCCGAGCAGCGCCGCGGCATCGAACATGCCGTGGCTGAGCGCGACTGCAGTCCCCAATGCGATGACGTCGCGGCTGAACAGCGACAGGTCCATTCCCGGCTGGCCCTGGGTGACGCCGTCGCACATGGCGGGAACGCCGCCGCCCACCTGAGCGGTCGCGCCTGCCTCGCGCGCGAAAATCTTGATCTGCTCCGGGTAGCGCCCGTAGGGCGCATGCGCCGAGAGCATGTCGTTATATGCGGTGACAATGCCGATGTTCGGACCGGCGAGCGTGCTGATCGCGCCCTTGTCCTCGCCCGATGCCGCAAAGCCGTGGGCGAAATTGCCGCAGGAGAGGCGCGGCCGGTTGATGCCCCTTTCCGTCTGCTCGGCCATCAGGTCGAGGTAGCGGCGGCGGGTCGGCTTCGACCGTTCGATGATCCGGTCGGTGACCGCGGCGACGGCGGGGTGGAGGGTCATCGGCCTTCGTTCCAGCTAACGCCGTCGCGCTCGGCCAGTGCGATCGCCGCGGACGGCCCCCACGTTCCGGCCGCGTAAGCTCGCGGAGTCATGCTCTTTTCCGACCAGGCGGCGCGGATTCGGTCGATCCACGCCCATTGCGCCTCGACCTCGTCGCGTCGGACGAACAAGGTCGGGTCGCTCTCGATCAGGTCGAGCAGCAGGCGCTCGTACGCGATACGGCGGCGATATTCGCTGAACGCATTGGCAAGCCCGATGTCGAGCGGGATTTCGCGCAGGCGTACGCCCTGGCGATCGAGTCCGGGGGTCTTGGCCATCAGGAACAGGCTGATCGTCTCCTCGGGCTGCAAGCCGATGATCAGCTTGTTGGGCCTCGTCGCCGCACCGCGCGACGCGAAGATCGAATAAGGCACATCCTTGAACTGGATGAAGATTTCCGTGTCACGGCGCGGCATGCGCTTGCCTGTGCGCAAATAGAAAGGGACGCCTTTCCACCGCCAATTGTCGATGTGGGCCCGAAGCGCGACGAAAGTCTCGGTCGCGCTGTCGCGGCCGAGGTCCTCGACGTACCCGGGCACGGTCTCGCCGTCGATCGCACCGCGTGCATATTGGCCGGTGACGCAGTTCACCTCCACGTCCTGCGAAGTGATCGGGCGGAGCGCGCGCAGCACCTTCACTTTCTCGTCGCGCACGGCGGTCGCGTTGAAATCGCTCGGCGGCTCCATCGCGACCAGCAAGAGAAGCTGGAGCATGTGGTTCTGGACCATGTCTCGAAGCGCGCCGGCGCCGTCGTAATAGTCGCCGCGGCCCTCCACCCCCACCGTCTCGGCGACCTGGATCTGGATGTGGTCGATATGCGCCGCATTCCACAGCGGCTCGAACATCAAATTGGCGAAACGCAGGGCGAGCAGGTTCTGGACAGTTTCCTTGCCGAGGTAATGATCGATCCGGAAAATCCGCTCTTCCGGGAAAGCGGCCGCAACCGCGTCATTGATCTCCCGGCTCGACTCAAGGTCGCTGCCAAGCGGTTTTTCGAGTGCCATGCGCACTGTCGGGCACGCTAGCCCCGCAGCCTGCAACCCCTCGATCACCGGCTTGAACAGGGACGGCGCGGTCGACAGGAAAATTGCTACGCCATCACAGGGGTCGCCGACCCTTTCCGCCAGCCGCTCGAAGGCGCCCGGGTCCTCGATATCGAGCGGCACATATTGGAGCCGGTCGAGAAAGCGATCGGCGATGCTGCGGTCGAAAAACCCCTCGGGCAAATGCTCGTGGAGCGCGTCTGCGGCACGCTCCCGAAAGCCGGTGTCGTCGAGCTCCGTCCGGGCGCTGCCGATGATCCTGAGCTCGTCGGGCAGCAGTCCGTCGGCATCCAAACCGTAGAGCGATGGCAGCAGCATCCGGCGGGCAAGGTCGCCGGTCGCGCCGAACATCAGCAGGGTCGAAGCTTTAGCGGCCACGCTTTGTCGTTAGCCGCTCGGCACGGCGATGGAAAATCCGGGACCAGCTTCTAGACTGCTTCGATGCGCAACCTTGCTGCCTTGCTGGGGCTTGTGACCCTGATGACCGCTTCCGCCCACGCCGCCGAACGCCCGCGCGCTCGCGATGCCGGCATCCGCATCGGCATCCTCGCGCCCGGACCGCTCAACGCCATCACCGACGTCGCCGGAGTCCGCGTCGGTCATGTGACGATGATCGAGGGGCCGGCTATCCGGACGGGTGTGACCGCCATCCTCCCGCACGGCGGCAATCTCTATCAGGACAAGGTCCCGGCCGGCTTCGCCGTCGGCAATGGCTACGGCAAGTTCATGGGCTCGACCCAGGTGAAGGAGCTCGGCGAGATCGAGACCCCGATCCTGCTTACCAACACGCTGAATGTTCCCGAGGCCGCGGCCGGAATCATCGAATGGACGCTGCGGCAGCCGGGCAATGCCGAGGTCCGCTCGGTCAATGCGGTGGTGGGCGAGACAAACGACGGCTTTCTCAACGACATCCGTGCGCGGCGCGTGAGACCCGCCGACGCGGTGGCTGCAATCGCCGCGGCGCGAGAAGGGCCGGTGCAGGAAGGCGCTGTCGGCGCGGGCACGGGAACCATCGCCTTCGGCTGGAAGGGCGGAATCGGCACAAGTTCGCGCAAGCTGCCTGCAGGCCTCGGCGGCTGGACGGTCGGCGTTCTGGTGCAAAGCAATTACGGCGGAATCCTCACCATCGCCGGAGTGCCGGTCGGGCAAGCGCTCGGCCGCCATTTCCTGAAGGACGAGCTTTCAAAAGCGAGTGGCGACGGTTCGGTGATCATCATTCTTGCGACCGACGCGCCGCTTTCCGACCGCAACCTCGAGCGACTCGCCCATCGCGCCTTCCTCGGCATCGGCCGCACCGGCTCGCCAATGACCAACGGCTCAGGCGATTATGCGCTGGCCTTTTCCACCAGCCCTGACGTGCGCCGGACGCCGGAACGACGAGCGCGTGCCAGCGCGATCAGCGATGTTCCTAACGAGCAGATGTCGCCGCTATTCCAGGCGGCGGTCGAGGCGACCGAGGAAGCGGTGATCAATTCGCTCTTCGCGGCAACGGCAATGGACGGCGCGCGCGGCCGTATCGAGGCGCTGCCGGTTGACCAGGTGGTGAAGCTCTATCGCCGCGCGGCGCGCTAGCGGCGGGTCCGGCGAGCGAACCTGCCAATATTGAAAGCTGTTCAGGACTGTTGCGGCGGCGACTCGCCGATGCTAACCGCAACGCCGATCCCCGGTATTCGCGGGGGTTTCCAGGCCCGGCCCGTGCGATGGCCGCGGCTCCACGAGGTTGACGCTCGAATGATGCCACAGAACGCCCTTTGCCCGCTCTCGATCGAGGCGGCGGGCGCGTTCCCCGCGCCTAGCGCCGGGATGGCTCCTCGAGCAGAGGCGCTTTCCATCCAATTTGCGCGCCGCGGCGAAACTAATCCGCCTGCGCGCGCCCGGAGAAATTTCAATGTCCATGCGCATGCTGATCGATGCGCGCCACCCGGAGGAAACCCGGGTCGCGGTCGTCAAAGGGAACCGGATCGAGGAGTTTGACTTCGAGTCCGCCGAGCACAAGCAGCTCAAAGGGAATATCTATCTCGCCAAGGTCACCAGGGTAGAACCGTCGCTCCAGGCGGCGTTCGTCGATTATGGCGGCAACCGCCACGGCTTCCTCGCCTTCAGCGAAATCCACCCGGACTATTATCAGATCCCCAAGGCCGACCGCGAAGCGCTGCTGCGGGAAGAGGCTGAGCATGCAGCCGAGGAAGAGCGGCTGCGCGCGGCCGAACTCGACGAGGAGCCCGATGCCCCAAGCGAGGATGAGGTCAGCGGCGAGGAATATGACAGCGAGGCCGCCGATGGCGACGCGGCCGATGAAGCGGGTACAGGATCGAACCGCTCGCCGGTCGACGAATCCGCTGCCGACGAACTGAGGAAGAAGCGCCAGGCGCTCCGCCGCCGTTACAAGATTCAGGATGTGATCCAGCGCCGTCAGGTGCTGCTGGTCCAGGTGGTCAAGGAGGAGCGCGGCAACAAGGGCGCGGCTCTGACCACCTATCTGAGCCTTGCCGGACGCTATTGCGTGCTGATGCCCAACACCAGCCACGGCGGCGGCATCTCGCGCAAGATTTCCAACGGCGCCGATCGCAAGCGGCTGAAGTCGATCATGTCCGACCTCAAGCTGCCCTCGACCATGGGCCTGATCGTAAGAACGGCCGGCCTGTCGCGCACCAAGGTCGAGATCAAGCGCGACTTCGACTATCTCGCGCGGCTGTGGGACGAGATCCGCGAGCGCACGCTCGGCAGCACGGCGCCCGCCCTGATCTATCGCGACAGCGATCTCATCAAGCGTGCGATCCGCGACCTCTACCATCGCGAGATCGACGAGGTGATCGTCGAGGGAGACGAGGGTTACAAGGCGGCGCGCGGCTTCATGAAGCTGCTGATGCCGAGCCATGTGCGGCGCGTGAAGCTGCACAGCGAGACCACGCCTTTGTTCCAGCGGCACGGAGTCGAGGACCAGCTATCGGCGATGTACCAGCCGGTCGTTCAGCTGAAGTCCGGCGGCTATCTGGTGATCAACCCCACCGAGGCGTTGGTCTCGATCGACATCAACTCGGGCCGCTCGACCCGCGAGCATAATATCGAGCAGACCGCCTACAACACCAACCTCGAGGCAGCGCAGGAAATCGCCCGGCAGCTGCGGCTCCGCGACATGGCGGGCCTGATCGTCATCGACTTCATCGACATGGAGCAGTCGAGCCATGTCCGCAAAGTCGAGAAGGCGATGAAGGAGGCACTGAAGAACGACCGCGCGCGGATCCAGGTCGGGCGCATCTCGAGCTTCGGGCTGATGGAAATGAGCCGGCAGCGACTGCGCACCGGCGTGCTCGAGGCGTCGACCAAGCCGTGCCCGCATTGCGACGGCACCGGCTTGATGCGGACCGCCGCCTCGGCCGGCCTTTCCGCGCTGAGGATGATCGAGGACGAAGCCACGCGCGGCCGCGGCGATCGCATCACCTTGCGGGCCGGCAAGGAAGCCGCGATCTACGTCCTCAACAAGAAGCGCGCCGAGCTCGCCGACATCGAGCAGCGTTATGGCGTCTCGGTCGAGATCGTGATCGATGACAGCTTCGAGGGCGCGCGCATGTCGGTCGACAGCTCCGGCGCACGGCCGGTGGCAGCACCGCGCCCGGCCGCCGTCGCCGAGGAGCCCGAGGAAGACGTATCGGAAGAGCTGGCAGCCGAGGCCGAAGAGGAACTGGAAGCCGAGGAAAGCGGCGAGGAGCGCAGCGCCGAGGACGGCGAGCGCCAGGGCCGTCGTCGCCGACGGCGCCGCCGCGGCGGTCGCGGTCGCAGCCGGCGCGAGGAGGGCGCATCCGACGAAGCCGTTGCCCGCGAAGGCGCAGAAGCGGAGGCGGAGACGCCGGCGACCGAGGAACCGGCCGCTGAAGACGAGGCCGCGAAGCCCGAAAGCGGCAGGCGGCGTCGCCGCGGCCGCAAGGCTGCAGAAGAAGGCGCCACCCCAGTGGATCCTCAAAGCTCGCCGATGGTCGAGCGGCCGATCGACGAGGAACCGCCGATCGCCGAGACGGCGCCGGCCGAAGAGCCCAAGCCCAAGCGCCGCCGCTCGAAGAAAGCTGTCGCGGAAGCCGAGGTCACGGTGGCCGAGCCCGCCCCCGCCGAAGCGCCGCCGGCCGAGACCGCCGACCAGGCCGCTCCCCCGGCGAAGCCGGCGCGCAAACGGCGCAGCAAGGCGAAACAGGACGAACCCGCGCCGGCCGAGCCCGAGGCCGAGGCCGCAGCGGAGCGCGTGACGGTGCCGGCCGCGAACAACGACACCGCCGCCGAGACCGCCGGCTCGGAGCCGCGGCGCAGCGGCTGGTGGCAGCGGACCTTCGGCTGAGCCTGGCGCGGGACTTTTTCATCGGCGGTTCAGCGCCGAAAATGGTAAGCGGCAACGCATGACCCTGCCGCTTGCCCGCCTGGCGCGCCTGCTGATGATGGCGCTGATCCTTGCAACCGTCGCCATTCGACCGGCCGCTGCGCAGGATCAGTCGGGTCCTTCGGTCCTGCGCGACAGCGAGATGGAGCTGCTGTTCAAGGAAGCGTCGACCCCGCTCATCAGGGCCGCCGGCCTCGACCCGAATAGCGTCAGGATCGTGCTTCTCAACGATCCCGAGATCAACGCTTTCGTCGCCACCGGACAGACGGTCTACATCCAGTCGGGCCTGTTCCAGGCAAGCGACAATGTGAACCAGCTCCAGGGCGTGATCGCGCACGAGCTGGGCCATGTCGTCGGCGGCCATGCCATCCGCATCCAGCAGGGTGCGAGAGAGGCGACGGGCATCACCGTCGCAACGCTTGTCCTCGGAGCCCTGGCGATCGCTGCCGGAGCGGGCGACGCGGGCATGGGCATAATGATGGCCGGCCAGCGCGCGGCGCTCGGCAAGTTCATGGCGTTCACGCGCACGCAGGAGGCGTCGGCCGACCAGGCCGCCGTCAGATATCTCCAGGCCGCCGGGATCAGCGGCAAGGGCATGCTGGAATTCTTCGGCAAGCTGCAGAACCAGGAATATCGCCTCGCCGTTTATGCCAAGGATAGCTACGACCGGACCCACCCCCTGTCGTCCGAGCGCATCCAGGTGCTCGAGCAAGTATTCAAGGCGGATCCGGCCTGGGCGAAGCCGACCGACCCCGCGCTCGAAGCCCGGTTCGAGCGGGTGAAGGCGAAATTGTGGGGCTATCTCAACCCGCGCCAGGCGGTCATCAAATATCCCGAAACCGACCAGAGCATCCCAGGGCATTACGCCCGCGCCTATGCCTATCACCTCGGCGGCTATCCCGACAAAGCGCTGAAGGAGGCTGAAGCCCTTCTCGCCAAGAGCCCGGACGATCCTTTCCTTCTCGAGCTCAAAGGCCAGATCCTGCTCGAGAGCGGCAAGCCGCGGGACGCGATCCCGCCGCTGCGCGAGGCGGTCCAGCGCTCGGGCGGATCGCCGCTGATCGCCGCAATGCTCGGCCATGCCTTGGTCGCGACCGAGGAGCCGCAGAACTTCGCCGAAGCTAAGCAGGTGCTGAAGGCCGCCGTGAATCGCGACAATGAGAACCCGTTTGCATGGTACCAGCTCGGCATCATCTACGACCGCGAAGGCGACCGGGCCCGAGCCGCGCTCGCCACGGCCGAGCGCAGCAACCTAGAGAACAATCCAAAGCTCGCTCTGGCGAATGCGCAGACAGCCATGAAAGGCATTCCCCTGGGAACGCCCGATTATCTTCGCGCCCAGGACATCGCCATGGTTTCCCGCGCCGAACTCGCCAAGAAAGACAAGAGGTACCGCGAGGAGCAAAGGCTGGCGCCCGGTGAATGATACGGATGCGCGGCCGCGCCGCGAGAGCAAATTCCCGGCCGCCATCGCCGGCGGGCTGATTGGCGCCGCAGCGACAGCCGGCCTGCTGCTGTTCGCCATGCCATCGCTCGTCAGCAGCAAGATCGTCCGTGACGGCCTGCTCGCCGACCCGACCATCCTTTCGGAGACGGTCGACGCCCTTCGCGACGCGCAATATGCCCCGGTCGTCGCGGCCAATCGCGCGGCGCTCGAAAAGCCGTTCGCAAGCTCCTGGAAAGGCGCAGCTCAACCCGACGTCACGCTCGTCGAATTCTTCGATTACGCCTGCCCTTATTGCAAGGCGAGCAACCCCCACGTCGATCGCTTGGTCGAGGAGGACAAAGGGCTGCGGGTTGTTTACCGTGAACTGCCGATCCTTGGACCTGAGAGCGTCACGGCTGCGCGCCTCTCGCTGCAGGCTTCAAAGCTCGGGCGCTTCCACCAATTCCACGACAGCCTGTGGGACGCGGGCTCGCCCTCGCCCTCCGTCAATGCCCGGGCGGCCGCCGCCGCCGGGATCGGGCCGCAGCCGCAGCAAGACGCCGAGATCGAGGCCGAGCTGAAGCGCAATTACCAGCTCGCCGGGCAGCTCGGCGCCACCGGAACGCCGCTGTTTGTGGTCGGCGACCGCGTCATGAACGGCGCTGTCGGCTATGACGCCCTCAAAGCAGCGATCGCAGCCGCGCGGAAGAGTTCCGGCGCACGCGGTTGAGCGCTGGCGCGGCCGTCAGCCGGTCAGCATCGACCCGGCAAATGACACCGCGACGAGCGCACCCAGGCTAAGCCTGACCTTCCAGGCCCAGGCTTCACAGTCCACGAACATAGCAATCCACCAATCTCTGTTTGGACGGCCAAGCGCTTTGATCGGCGCCGAGTTCCAATGGTTTCGCTTGCGGAAACAGGCCGCCGGTGGTCGCGCGGCAGCGCCTCAGATGCCCTTGAACCCTTGGGCCACCACATACCACTCGCTCGAATCCTTGCGGCTCGCGGGCGGCTTGGCATGCTTGACCGTCGTGAAGCTTCGCTTGAGCTCGGCGACAAGCTGGTTGTCGGCGCCGCCGGCGAGAACTTTTGCAACATAGGCGCCGCCTGGCCTCAGCACCTCTCGGGCGAATTCTAGCCCGGCTTCGACCAGCCCCATCGTGCGTAAATGGTCGGTCTGCTGGTGCCCGACGGTGTTCGCAGCCATGTCGGAGAGGACGAGATCGGCCGGCCCGCCGAGCGCATCCCTGAGCTTGTCGGGCGCCTCGTCCGCCATGAAATCCATTTGCAGGATCGCGACGCCGTCAATCGGATCGGTCGGCAGCACGTCGATGCCGACGATGCTCGCCTGCGGCGCCTTGCGGCGAACAACCTGGCTCCAGCCGCCCGGCGCGATGCCGAGGTCGACGACGGCCTTCACACCTTTGAGGAGCCCGAACCGCTCATCGAGCTCGAGCAGCTTATAGGCCGCGCGGCTGCGGTAATTCTCGGCTTTGGCGCGCTTCACGTAAGGATCGTTGAGCTGCCGCTCGAGCCAGCGCGTGGAAGAGGTCTTGCGGCCTTTCGCCGTCTTGACGCGCTTCACAATTGCCAGCCGTCGCGCGCCATCAGCGAGCGCAATATCCCCTCGCGAATGCCGCGGTCGGCAATGCCGAGATTCTTCGCCGGCCAGATTTCCATGATCGCTTCCAGGATCGCGCATCCCGCGACAACGAGGTCGGCGCGCTCAGTGCCGATGCACGGCAAAGCAGAACGCTCGTCATGGTCCATGCTCGCGATCATCGAACTGATCTTTTGCATCGCCTCGATCGGAACGTGCAGGCCGTCGACGGCGCGGCGGTCGTACGTCGGGAGCGCCAAGTGGACGCTTGCAAGCGTGGTCACGGTGCCGCTGGTGCCGAGCAGCCGGATCCCATCGCGTTGCTCGGGGAGCATGGTCGCGAAATTGGCGAAGGCGCGCCGCGCCCGCTCGCGCATGCGCATATAGGCCTTGAGCCGCTCCGGGCCCTCCAGCGCTTCCCGGCCCTCGCTCTCGGTCAGGGAGACAACGCCCCAAGGGGCGCTCCACCAGGCGCGGATCCGGGGGGTGCCCTCCTGCTGATCGACCAGAACCAGCTCGGTCGAACCGCCGCCGATATCGAAGATCAGCGCAGGTCCGTCGCCGGGCTCGAGCAGCTTGTGGCAGCCAAGGACGGCCAGGCGTGCTTCCTCATGCGGCTCGATGATGTCGAGGACGATGCCCGTCTCGCGGCGCACTCGGTCCACGAATTCGCGCCCGTTCTTAGCGCGGCGGCATGCCTCGGTCGCGACCGACCGGGACAGCGAGACATTCCTGCGCACGAGCTTGTCGGCGCAGACCGACAATGCGGCAACCGCGCGGTCCATTGCCTCCTGCGACAGCTCGCCGGTGCGCGACAGGCCTTCGCCAAGGCGCACGATGCGCGAGAATGCGTCGATGACGGTGAAGGTGCCGTTGGTAGGCCGCGCGATCAGAAGCCGGCAATTGTTGGTGCCAAGGTCGATCGCCGCATAGGTATGCCGATGGTGCTCGCGCCGCGGCGCGGAGCCTTGTTCCGACGGCCTGCCCTGCTCCTTGAAACCCTGTTGCAGAGCCGGCGCACTGGCGACACCCTGCGCCATGAACACGCCCGTTTCTGTCCTGCACCGCCCGTTGGTGAGCGGCTGACCTGAACCGGGTTTAATCACAATTTTAGGGGTTTGCGCAAGCGGCACGCCCGCATGGCGCGGCGTTGACACCCGCAAGCACGCTTTCTATCTCGCCGCCACCCAAGCTGCCCCGTCGTCTAATGGTAAGACTACGGACTCTGACTCCGTCAATCGTGGTTCGAATCCACGCGGGGCATCCAGATTTCTTGAGCAATTACAAATACTTGGCTCGCCGAACCGCGGCAGCGCACCGTTTCCGAAGATTCCCTTGCATTCCCGTCATTTACCTGAGCGTGGCCCCGGTTTTTGGCGGGTCCATGCGACAAATCTGCGACACGCTTGTCCCCTCTGCGGAGGTGTCGGCGAGCGTCAGGGTCTCGGCGTGCCCCAAGCCCTCGCTGTAATCGAGGACCGACATATGCTGGCAGTCAGCAGCCATGGTTGCGACCTCCGCATTTCCTGGGGGCGCTAGGTCCGTCAAGTTTGGGTGCCGCTTCGCGAGAAGTTCCCATGCGCGACTTCGTTCAGCGAGGTGGGTTACCTCGTGAACGGCACAACCGGCATACACGGCTTGGATGTCTCGTAGCTCGGCCGGCTCCTTTGCGACGGTGATCGCCACGCGATTATTCTGGGCAATGTTCGCGAACTTTTGGCTGGTGCGATAGATCAGGAAATAGAGGCGGAAGCCCTGATTAGCGTAGCCGACCATCGTCGCCTGTGGCCAGCCGTCTGGTCGGACAGTTGCAATGGTCATGATGCGATTTGAGTTCAGGATCGTGATCGCCGGCTGCTCCATAGGGCCCTACCTATCCGACCGTCGTGCCGAACAGCCGACCAACGCCCGCCGTCAGTGCCATTGCTAAGGCACCCCAGAACATCACACGCAGTAATGATTTGCTGATGGGAGCCCCGCCAGCAACAGCTCCCAACGCGCCCAGCGCTGCTAGACAGGCAAGCGAGACGATGGCGACTGCCACGACCAGCTGGGGTGCAGGTGCAAGGACAACCGCCAGCAACGGAGCAGCCGCACCAGCCGTAAAGGTGAGTGCAGAGGCGAGTGCCGCTTGGAGAGGCCGTGCTGTGGTCGCATCCGAGATGCCGAGCTCTTCGCGCGCATGAGCGCGAAGAGCATCGCTCGTCATCATCTGCTCTGCTGCATCTCGTGCAGTCTGTGGGCTGAGTCCACGCTCGATGTAGATGTCGGCGAGTTCTTCTCGTTCGACCGCCGGTTTTCGTGCCAGCTCTGCGCTTTCCTTCGCGAGGTCTGCCCGCTCCGTATCTGACTGTGAGCTGACAGACACATACTCGCCTGCCGCCATCGACATGGCACCTGCAACCAGCGCAGCCACGCCCGATAGTAAGACCTCCCCCCGAGGGACATTTGCGGAAGCAACACCGACAATTAGGCTGCCCGTCGAAACGATCCCGTCGTTCGCGCCGAGGACCGCCGCTCTCAGCCAGCCGATGCGAGAGATCGAATGTCGCTCTGAATGCGTGCTTCTCGGCACGGGCAGCCGCTACGCGAGCTCGGCCTGTTGCGTGAGCGCATCCGCCCAGCAACCAGGGTGTGTCGTGAGCATGAATGCGCGGAACCGATACATCGTCGCGAGCTCGTCATGGCGGTCGCGAGCCGCTTTGCAGGTCGCATTCTGGACTGCAACTTGCTCCTCTAAGGCACGCCGACGGAAATAGGTGGCGTCGTCCTCACGCATGGTGTCCTCCCGTTAGTTGGTTGTCGCTGCGCTGGTCTTTGTGTGGTGTGCCCATTCTGGTTCGCTCGCCGCGGTGAGCCAGTTCCAGACGACGGCAAAGATGGCGCCCAACAGCGCGCCTACACAAAAGGTGATCGCGACAAGGGAATAGGCCGTGAACGCGCTGTATGGCGCGAGCTGGAAGCCGATCTTGAGGAAATGCAGCTCGAGGATGAAGTTGAGCACCTGCGCGGCCCAACCGACGCCAACAAGTATCACCCAGATCGTGTGCCAGGCAGCGAAGACCGTCCCGACTGCCATTGCCGTCTTTGCTATGCCGATGTGACGCATGGTTCGTCTCCCTTCAAGGAGACCATCGGCCGAAAGCTGTCGGGGCACATTCCGTAGATTCACGGATGCGAAATGACTCCGGTGAATCCCGTAACGACTCCCGCCACGATCGGGAGCACCAACATGCGCCTCACATGAAGGAGGCGAAGATGAAAGTTCGTGACATCATGTCGTCCACGGTCCGCTCCGCGGAGCTAATGGACAGTATTGCGTATGCGGCGCGCGAAATGGCTGAACACGACATTGGTATGCTGCCGGTTCTAGACGGTGCTAACCTCGTCGGAGTCGTGACGGATCGCGACATTGCAGTGCGAGCAGTAGCCCGAGGGATCGACCCCGACACGCCGGTCAGGCGGATCATGAGCGAATATGTGTCGGTCTGTTCTCCCGACGATGACATCAAGGCGGTTCTCGCGACCATGGGGCAGGAACAGATTCGGCGGATGCCGGTCTGCGATCAGTTCGATGAAGTGGTCGCCGTCATCGCGCTCGCCGACATCGCTCAGCGGCGAGACGATGAGGAGGAGGTCGGGGAGACGCTTTGCAGGATTTGCCAACCCAGCGGCACTCACTCCCAGGCGACTTCGCCCGCGTCGGTGTTCGCGTGATTGCCCTTAGCCCCAGGAGATCGAAAATGAGGAAGAGCGACAGTCAGCTACAGCTGGATGTGATGGAAGAGTTGAGGTGGGAGCCCGGAATCGACCACGAGCGGATCGGCGTGTCGACCAGCAACGGCGTAGTCGCCCTTTCGGGATTGGTCCGCAGTTACGCCGAGAAGCTGCTCGCTGAGAAGACAGTGCGGCGGGTCAGCGGCGTTCGCGCGGTCGCCGAAGACTTGCAGGTCCGCTACGACTGGCAGCCCAAGACGAGTGACGCGGAGATCGCAAAAAGGGTGGCCGACATTCTGCAATGGGATCCCATGGTGCCGAGCGGTATCGAGGTCACCGTCGAGGATGGCGTTGTGCACCTCAAGGGCAAGGTGGACTGGCATTACCAACGGGATCTGGTCACCGAGGATTGCTCCCGCATCACCGGTGTGGTCCGCATCAACAATCAGATAAGGGTCGTCTCTCCGGTGCCTACGAGCGATGTCCGGCAGCGGATCGAACAGGCGTTCGAGCGTCAGGCTGATCTTGAAGCCGAAAAGATCACGGTGGTCGCGAGTGGCGGTAAGGTGACCCTATCCGGCAGGGTGAGCAGCTGGACCAAGCGCAATCTCGCGGAGCAAGCAGCGTGGGCAGCGCCAGGCGTCACTCAAATTGAGGACAATCTGGTCGTCGCATGACCGCGTGGAAGGCTGCGGCAGCCGCCGAGCGAGCGCTGCCGCAGCTTCAAAGCATCCTCAAATGCGTCAAGCCGCCAATGAGCACAGCGATCACGAGCACGGCGGTGCTCGCCCCTAGTCCGAATAAGGCTCCGACACTCGCCCTTCGTGCATAGACCGCTGCCACGAACATCTTGAGCAGCATGTTGGCGATGATCGTCCCTGCAATCGCGAGCGCGGCCAGGGGTCGCTCAATCGCGCGCACCGGCAGGCCAGAGAGAGTCACGATTGCTGCATCCACATCAAAGGTGCCTGTCACAAATAATGACGCGGCTATGCCGGATTGCCCGAACTCCTGTTGTGCCCAGCGGGTGGCCAGTGCGCCGGCCGCCACGATCGCGGCGAACCCGAACGCCGGCAGGAGCTCGATTGGGTTATGACTGAGCCGAACATCTGACGCTGTCTCTTGCTTTGCACGAAACCAGCCGACGAGGGCCGCGACGGCACCCGCGAGAGCAGCGGGGCCAGTGACCACGACGAATGGAGGCAGGGTTGAGGGCGAGAGGATCGTCACGAGGATGATCACGCGCACATACATGACAGCCGAAGCGATCAAGATCCCCGCCGTCAGTGGCCCCTCCTCGCCAGCACCGAGCCGCTGCGCAAACGAAGCAGTGACTGCCGTCGAAGAGTATGCTCCGCCGATTAAGGCCGTCGCCAGCACACCTCGCCGTTCGCCAATCGTCCGATTGGCAACATAGCCGAGGAACGAAAAACCAGTGACCAGCACAACCACAAGCCAAAGCTGAAACGGGTTCCATGAGTCGAGCGGGCCGACTTGGCGGTTCGGCAAGAACGGAAGGACGGCCGCCGCGATCACCGCGTATCGCGCGAATGCCTGAACATCGGTCGTGTTGAGCCGCGCGACGAAGCTATGCGATTGGCTGCGTGTCGCTAGTATCAGAGTGACTACCGCCGCGGCGGCCACGGCCAGGGCTGGCTCACCCGCTCCGGCCAACGCACCGAATGCAACGGCGAGGATTGCGGCGACGATAGTCGTTGAGTCTCTACGGCCCCTATCACGAATGAAGCCGACAATCAGAACGGCAACCAATGCGGCTATGATCGCCGCACTCGAAAAAGCGCCAAATGTTTCGCCGAGTCTCGCGGCGAGCGCTCCAGCTACGCCCAGGAGCGCAAAGGTTCGGACACCGGCTATCCGCGTCCCACTCTTCTCGCGCCGAAGCCGCCAGCCTCGTTCGATCCCCATCATGAGACCGACAGCCAGACCGGCGCCAAGCTCCAATGCTGGCGATGGCAGGATCATTTCTACTGATTATCAGCCAAGCGCAGCTTGGGCGATCAGCGCGACGGCAGCCGCCGCCATCACAAGTGTCGCTACCCAGCCGAAGAGCAACAGCGACGGAGCTGCGGTGAATGGCCCCATTACGCTTCGCCGGCCCACCAGGACCATCATGGCTGCCATCAGTGGCACGGCGGCCAAGCCGTTCAGGACTGCGCTCCAGAACAATGCCTTCACTGGATCGACGGAGATCCAATCAAACCCCATGCCAAACAGAGTCGCGACGGCGATCACGCCGTAGAAGCGTAGCGCCTGTGCGGGCATGTATTCGAGACCGCGCTTCCAACCGCGAACTTCGCTAACGGCGAAGGCTGCCGAGCCTGCAAGGACAGGCACGGCCAAGAGGCCCGTCCCCACTATTCCGACTGCGAACAGCAAGAAGGCAAACCTGCCTGCAATCGGTCGCAGCGCCTCAGCGGCCTCCGCGGCAGTTTCGATGTGAGTGATTCCACTCGCGTGCAGAGTGGCTGCAGTCGCTAGTATGATCGTGACGGAGATGATGTTCGAGAAAGCCATCCCTGCGATCGTATCGGCGCGCATTCGCCGAAACTGCTCTTTGGCATGTTGAGGAGCATATTTGAGCGGCCGACTACCGGGCGTATCGGCAATCTCCTCGGCCTCCTGCGCGCTCTGCCAGAAGAACAGGTAAGGACTTATGGTCGTGCCGAATAGCGCAACTATCGTCAGCACGGCCGGAGGACCCAAATCGGATGGCCAGATGAGTCCGCGAATGGCGGCCCGCCAGTCGGTGTGCACGACCAGAAGCACGCCTACATAGGCGAAGAGGCTCAAGGTCATCCATTTCAGGATTCGAGCATAGCGGTGATACGGGATGAACAGCTGGAGCAGCACGCTTGCGACTGCGAAACCAAAAACAAATAGGTGGCGACCGCGCCCGGTAACCAGCTCGGCGGACGCTCCCATTGCCGACAGGTCCGCGCCAATGTTTATGGTGTTCACGACGACCAGTATTGCGATCAGCGATGCGACCATGGACCGTGGGAAGGCACTTACGAGGTTCCTCGCAAGACCTTGCCCGGTAACCCGTCCAATGTGTGCGCTGACGAGCTGCACGGCGCTCATCAGCGGAAAAGTGAGCAGCATCGTCCAAAGGAGGCTGTAACCGAACTGCGCCCCCGCTTGAGAGTAAGTGGCGATGCCACTTGGGTCATCGTCGGCGGCGCCAGTGACCACGCCTGGGCCGAGCTCATGGGCAGCTGCAATGACTCGATGCCGAAGCGGCATCGAGCCTCGAGGGCACCTCAGCCCCCTACCCTCATCCGTGCCCAGCTGGACCGCGTGAGCCCCCTCTAATTGCCTGCCCACCGCGTCCACTTTTGACTCCGGCAAACGAGGCCGCCGAGTTCGCATCCCCTTACATGCAGCGCACCGTTTGATTGCAGCTCGACCGATGCTTCAACCGTTCGAGCATGGTCGGGGAGGAAGAGCTTCCCACGCCAGCGCTGCCGGGCGGCAGGGACAAACCCGAACATGACCATTGTCCCGTTGAGATCATTGGTTCCGCCGCGCTCGGCGTCACGTTGGGCAGGAGCTGCACTCCAGATGACTGTCCCGCACAAACCAATCGGACAGTCGGCGATGCGAATAATCGCAGTGTGGCGCTCGTTCACCCAGTCGCCGGTAATCTTCGCCGGCGCGCTCGCGCTTCCTTGAGCAAGCAGCAACAGCACCAGCGGTATCATTGCTGAGGCGCTTCAAGGATCGTGACGGGCTGAGGATCATTCGCCGCCACAGAATCAGAGGTGACCACAATTGTTGTGCCCGGCTGCATCACGCTGGCCACTGCGCGCTTAAAGGCATCGGACGCTCGGAAACGGGACCACTCAGTCTTCCCGACTTCCACAGCGGCAGTTCGCTTCGCTGAGAGCGTCAGGCGAAGCCAGTGCTGGCCTTTGGCGTCGATGTCCCGAAGAGCATAAGCCCATGTTCCAGTTATGGGTCCTTCCACCGATACAGGAGCCGATCCGATGACCACTCCATTTCGCAGAACAAGGGCTCGCCGATCAGCAGTGCTGACCACGATGGACACCGGTCCTTGCGGTGATTTGGTCGGATTCCAAATCATGCTGTCCCGCGTCGGGCTGCTACCCGCCGGTTGAGCGACGATGGTGGGCGTCGGCGCAACTCGGGGAATCATTTGCTGACGGGTGACGACGACAGTCATTCCCACCTTTGTCTCTCCGTAAAGTCTTTTGGCGAAGTCGGCTGGCATTCGAATGCATCCATGCGATGCGGGGTAGCCAGGCAGATTACCTGCGTGGAGCGCCACGCCCTGCCATGTTAGCCGCTGCATGTAGGGCATTGGCGCGCTGTCGTAGATCGATGAATAGTGTGCGATTTGCTTCTGCAGGATCGTGAACACGCCGATTGGAGTCGCGTGGCCCGGTCGGCCGGTAGAAACACTTGTCGCGGCAATCGGAACGCCATTGCGGAACAGAACGGCACGCTGTGTCGCGACATTCACGATAAGGAGCATCGGCCCTTGAGGCGCGACCTCCGGCGCCCAGACATACTCGCCCGCTTTTAGATGTGTGACCGCCTGCACAACCGACCCTGATGCAAGGTCCACCTGTTGCGCGGGCGCAGGGAGGAGAGGATTGAACATCGCTGCGGCGCAGGTGAGCGCTAGACCGATCCCTCTGGGTAACGACCTATCGGCCACTTGGAACTCCGCCCTGTGTGCAATGAGCGGGAAGACTAAACCGCGGCGTCGCAGCGGCGCGTTACGCAAACATCCGTAGGACTCCGTAGCATCCCCTATTGGAGAAGGCGCATCCCTGCGGCAGGACTAAGTGCATGAGATGGAAAACAATCCGCCTTGAGTTGGCGGCGACTGCAGATTTTCCGAACGGTTCCGTAGGCCGCGGTTTTCTAATCCGAGCTCCCGTTGCCGATGATGGACACATCGACGAGCGGCTGGTTGCGCAGAGTCCCAATCGCGCGAAGGTCCGTCGCGTGTGGCCGAATGAACCGGACCAGCGCGGTCGCCTCGTTCGCGTGGACGGGCACTGGGTGATGCGTTTCCCAGGCAGTGCCGACAGAATTATTCATGCTCGCGCAGCCTTTAAGGCCGGCAGCGAGGTGCTCGTGAGTGTGGAAGACGAGCAGGCAAGCTTCACCGTGCGTCTTTTTGGTTGAGGTGCCTGCGAGGCGATTGAGTGATATTCTCCCTCGCATGGGCGGGAACGGAGATCACGCTCGGACGCCGCACCGGACGAGCGAGGCGCATCTGCGGTCGATCCTGGCGACCGTGCCGGACGCCATGGTTGTTATCGACGAGAGGGGCATCATCCTTTCGTTCAGTGCCGCGGCCGAGAAGATGTTCGGCTACAGCGAGGCCGAGGTCGTGGGCGAAAATGTGTCGATGTTGATGCCCTCTCCCGATCGCGAGCGGCATGACGGCTATCTGGCCCACTACCGTGGGACCGGTGAGCGCAAAATCATCGGAATTGGTCGCGTGACGAATGCGCGGCGGCGGGACGGCAACACCTTCCCTATCGAGCTTTCGATCGGCGAGGCGAGTGTCGACGATCAGCGCATTTTCACCGGCTTCATCCACGACATCACACAGCGTCAGCAGGCTGAGGCACAGCTCAAGGACCTGCAAGCCGAGCTCGCCCATGTCGGCAGGATCAGCGAGATGGCGACACTTGCCTCCTCGCTCGCCCACGAGCTCAACCAGCCGCTCACCGCAGTGACGAGCTACTGCCAGAGTATCCGGCGGCTCGCGCAAGGTAACGCTGACGCGAGCACACGCGAGCTCATCGCGGAGGCGGCGGATGAAGCTGCCAGCGAGGCGCTTCGGGCGGGTGAGATCGTCAGGCGATTGCGTGACTTCTTCGGTCGCGGCGAAACTGAGCGCCACATCGAGGAGCTCCCCCGGCTCATCACCGAGGCCAACGCACTCGCCCTCGTCGGTTCTCGGGAGCTCGGCGTGGAGGTGCAAGTTGCGCTCGATCCCGAGGCAGAGCTGGTCCTCGCAGACCGCGTTCAAATCCAGCAGGTCCTTATCAACCTGATCCGGAATGCGCTGGACGCGATGTTGGAGGCTGACGAGCGGCTGCTGACGATCTCCACAACTACCGAGGCCGACGATCTCGTCACGATCGCCGTTCAAGATACCGGAACCGGCATCAGTGCGTCCGTGGCCGACCACCTCTTCCAGCCTTTCGTCACCTCGAAGCAGACCGGGATGGGGATCGGCTTGTCGATCTGCCGGACGATCATAGAGGCTCACGGCGGCAGGATTTGGTTTGAGGCCGCGCCCGAAGGCGGAACAATCTTCCGGTTCACCTTGCCGCGGGTGGAGGAGGAGAGCCATGCAAGACGATAAGCTGGTCCATCTGGTCGATGACGACCCATCGGTCCGACGCTCTGTTTCATTCATGCTCAAGACTTCGGGCTATCGCGTTGCAGCCTACGAGTCCGGCGACGAGCTGCTGAATGCTGGGAAGGATCTAATTGACGGATGTATCCTGCTCGACATCCGCATGGCCGGTAGGGACGGGCTCGAAACACAGGAAGCGCTGAGGAAACTCGGCGTCGGTCTTCCTATCATCATCATGACAGGCCACGGCGACATTTCTCTTGCTGTGCGGGCACTGAAGGCGGGAGCTGTGGACTTCATCGAAAAGCCCTTCGACACCGATGTGCTGCTTTCGGCGCTGTCGGACGGCTTCAAGCGGCTGTCCAGCAAAGCAGCAACAGGCGAGCGAAAAAACGACGCCAAGCTCCGACTCCAGGCGCTCACGCCGCGAGAACAGGATGTGCTCAAAGGTCTCGCGCAGGGGCTGCCTAACAAAACGATCGCCTACGATCTTGGTATCAGTCCACGCACCGTTGAGATCCACCGCGCTAATCTGATGACAAAGTTAGGGGTTCGCAGTCTCTCGGAAGCGCTTCGTATCGCCTTCGCAGCTGAGGGAGAGTGAGCCAGACTTTCGTTCGGTGCCGGGCCGCGGCGCGGGATCTGGAAGCGGGGGCGTCACCTGATGTAACGGCCGACCAGATTGCTCGAACGCATCGATGTTCTTGAGGGTCGTGCGCGCAATCTCAGTCATCGCTTCCGTGGTAAAGAAGCCTTGGTGGCCGGTGACCAGCACATTGGGGAAGGCCAGCAGCCGCGCAAACTGCTCGTCAGCAATTTGCCTGTCGGACCGGTCCTCGAAGAACAAACTGCGCTCGCCCTCATAGACATCGATGGCGAGGCCCCCGAGATGCGAACTGGCCAACGATGCAATCACCGCCGATGTGTCGATGACGGCCCCGCGGCTGGTGTTGATCAGCATCGCTCCTGGCTTCATGCGCGCAAGCTCACGCTCGCCGATGAGGTGCCGTGTGGAGTCGTTCAGGGGACAGTGAAGGCTCACGATGTCCGAGCGCTCCAGAAGCTCTTCCAGTTCGACATAATCCACTATGCCACGACAGTCGTCGCGCAGCACAGGATCGGCGCCCAGCACTTCGCAGCCGAACCCCCGCGCAATCTTAGCCGCGACAGAGCCGATGTTGCCGACGCCTACGACACCGAAGCTCTTTCCGACCAGGTCGAAACCCATCAGCCCGTCGAGGGCGAAATTGCCCCGCCGCACCCGCTCGTAAGCGACATGCACCTTTCGGTTGAGGCTTAGCAGCAGGGCGAACGCATGCTCCGCCACCGCATTCGGAGAGTAGGCGGGCACCCGCGCAACCCTAATGCCGTGGGCACGAGCGGCATGCAGGTCCACATTGTCAAAGCCGGCAGCTCGCAACGCGATGAGCTGCACGCCCATGTGCGCGAACGCCATCATCGTCGTAGCGTTCGCCTCATCGTTCGCGAACAGGCAAACCGCTGTGGAGCCTTTTGCGAGAGCGGTGGTCGCGACTGTCAAACGGCAGTCCAGGTATCGCAGCTCGTGCTGGCCCCGGTTCGCAGCGTCGAGGAACTGCCGATCAAATGGCGTGCTGCTGAAAACCGCGACCTTCACAGCTGCGCTCTCCTAATGCGTGACGAGCAACGGCACAGGGCAATTCTTGAGCAGCGAACGGGTCACGCCCCCGAAGAGGAACTCGCCGGCTCGGCTGTGGCTGTAGCCACCCATTACGATGTAGCTGGCGCCGTCCTTTGCGGCCTCGTCGAGGATTGCCAGCTCGACCGAATCCGCGAAGCGCGCTCGCCGGTGGAGCTCGGCGTGCACGCCGTGTCGTGACAGATACTCAAGGGCAGCGGTTGACGGAAACTGCTCTTCTTTCGATTCATCGACGGACACCAGCCGCACTCGTGTCGCGGTCTTGAGCAGAGGAACCGCGGCGCGCAAAGCGTTCGCGGCCTCGTAGCTGCCGTTCCATGCCACGATCGCTGGTCCGAATGGGTCCATCTGCGCGGCCTGGTCGCCGATGACCAGGAGCGGAGTCCTAATGCTCTGGAGCAGATCGCCGAGAAAGGCGATGGACGGTCCTCCGAACTCCCGCTGTTCCGGCTGTCGCCCTGCGATAACGAGGTCGGCCAGAGCGGCGCGCTGGATGAGGCGCGGCATCATCTCGCCGGTGACTCCTTCGTAGTCCCAGCTGACGTCCTCGTTGGCGAGCTGTTGCTTCAGCTTCTCGCGCAGCTTGGCGGATTCGTCCTCCAGCACCTCCAGGATCTGCGGGCTGACGAATACGGCGAAGGCGTCGGTGATCATGTAGGCTTCGATGGGGGCGACATGCAGCAGATGCAGATGTGCCCCGAATGCGCGCGCCATCGAGAGAGCTACCTGGAGCCGATCATCTAGGCGGTCGTCATTGTGGACATGGAAGAGGATCGTCTTGATCCCTGCCGGTGTGCTCGCCCGCTCAATGAGCCGCGAGGGCGATCCCTCCATCACTAGTTCGGCGGTTCGCATTTTGCTTCTCCTGTGACCGCTGGAACGCTCCAGCGCTGGCCTATCCTCGGACACATTCACCCCGGTGAGGAATCAGGAGATTCACCTAGCGACCGGAGTTGCAGGTGCAGGCACAAGAACCATTGAGTGAGGAGACATCGATGGAGCAGAAGGCCGTCGAAATTCTGGGCCAGAACCGGCTGATGGCGCTCTCGACCGTTCGGCCCGATGGCTGGCCGCAGGCCACTTTTGTCGGCTATGCCAACGAGGGGCTGCTTCTCTATTTCGTCGTGTCGCGGCAGAGTCAGAAGTTCGCGAACATCCAGAAGGACGATCGCGTGTCGCTGGTCGTTGGGCGCGACTTTCATGACCCCGCGACGATCAGAGCGCTGTCGATAGCGGCCCATGCGTCCGAGGTCACCGACGCCCCGCAGCGAAAGCGAGCGGTGGAGTTGCTCCTCCAACGGCACCCCGGCTTGCGAAAGCTCCAGCCGCCGGAGCCTTCTCATTCCGCAGTGATGCGCGCCTACCCAGCGATCGTCACCGTCCTCGATTACTCGAAGGGCTTCGGTCACGCCGATGTGCTCACTGTCTCACCTGGCGGCGTGGAAATGACGCCTGCTCGTGACGACGACTGGGGTTTTGGCGCCGCGCTTAAACCAATCTCGTGAGCCATGCTCCGCCGGCGCTTCTCACTAGTCCTTGTCGAAGCGGGCCATGTCGTCTCGGAAGCCGTAGCTAACGCCGCGGCGCACCCGCTCTCCCAAGCCGCTTTGATTGGTTTCTGTGGCCTATGGTGGGCTTTGCACCTGCCGACGGATGTTCTCACGGCAACGCTTTCGATCCTCGCAATCACGCTGACGCAGATGGTGCTCAACCGCCAGAAACTCCGCGAAGACGATGCTCATCGGCGCGATGTGGCGATGCACGCAAAGCTCGACGAGTTGCTCCGCGCCGAAAAGTTCGCCCGGAAGGAGCTTGCGGGCATCGAGGAGCTTGAGGCGGAGGAGATTGCCGCCCTCAAGCTTCGGCTCAATCGCTCCGCAGCGACAGCCGCAGATCACCAGGCGGTGGATGGCAGTTCCATGAGGGAGACCGCCTAATAGGCAGCAGGGGGGTCAGTGACGATTGCCCATTGTAGGACATCCGCCTCTCACCTGTTGAGCGCGGCAACTAAGAAACGCCCCAATCGTGCCCAGTAGGTCCGGAGCTCGCTCTCCATTGGGGCAAAGTCTGGTGAATGAATATAGCGCTGCATGCTCGCGACAGAGATCAGCTGATCGTCGCGCCGCATGCGGTCAAGCTCGTCATGATATTGCTGGTCTATAACTCCCCTTGCACGGAGATCCGCTGCAACAGCCCCGACCTTTCGTGAAAGATCGTCGCGAGTGCGAAGATCATGCTCACTGATGTAGCTCTCGACGGTGAGTTCGAGCAGTATCCGCATCAGGGCGGAGACGGCGTTCGGATGGTCGCGCAATGCGAGTGTTTGCAGCTCCGCCCAGATCGCTCTCGGTCGCTGCTGGGAAGCAATCCATTGGATATGAGGAGCGTCTGTCGGAATGAAGGTCGTCTGCGGTGGACGCGGCGGCGGTGGATTGCGGCGCGGCCGCCGTGGAGCGCCGCCAGGTGTGACGGGCTCTTGCAGGCGCTCCGCTTCCGTGGGCAGAACACCTTCTCCCTCGAGTCGATTAAGATACGAGCGCTTACCTTCGTTGTTCCACAGGTCGCCGAGCGTGATGACCTGATGTGCTAGGTCGGTGGCGATTCTTTGCAGCGCGTCGGCGACCGCTTCATGATCGTGCGTCAGGCGAAAACGCCGACCGGCGGTGCTGAACCCAGCCCGGTTTCGAAACTCTTCTGATGATAGGAGCCGTGTAAGGGTAGACCACGGAATGTTACCCGCCGGAAGACGATCCTCGGCTGCAAGGAACCGCTCGACTTCGGCTGCTACATTTATACCTCCACCTTGGCCGGTGCGCTCTACAAAGTTGAGCTTGGCGCGATCATTCCAGTCAAGCTGGCCCACACCCCTTTGAGAGCCGGTGTGGCGACGAAATAGGATGCTGTCTATTAAGACGCGGTCTTGTTCCACTTGGCACACCAGCTCTGTTAGTGGCTCAGCCGGCGCTCCCGCCCGCAGGTCGCGAAAATAGTGTTGCAGCTCGCTGGTCGGCGCTCGGTTTGGTTCGAGCAGCAGTTTAAGGCATGTGACGCGGCGATTGCCGTCGAAGACGACGAAAATCTCGCCGTCTCGCATAACCAGCGGCGCGTCATAAATCCGTCCTGCGGCCGCGATGTCGGCTGCAAGATTCTTCATCTGCTGACCATGCAGCCGAAAAAGCTCCGCCATGGCCAGAGCTTCGCTTTCCACTTCACCATGGCGATCGTTAGCTCGGTTCACGCGCAGCCGTGCAACTTCGACGCTCTCGTAAGGCACATTCACTCCTAACCACCGAGCGGTCCCAAGCTTATGCACCATGGGCGGTGTTGGCCAGCGCCACCCATTTGGCGCCGGGTATCAACGCATCGCCAGACTCAATGCCTTGCCGATCCTGACGACCTCCTCATTCGCTGACGCCAGCTGACCTGCCTTGTCCGCAGCTATGAGCGCATCCATCAGCTCGCCGACCAGAGCATCCATTACTGCGCCACGAGCTGCGGCTTCGGCTTCCTCACGGCGAGCCTTATCCTTTGCCTCTGCGTCGAGCCGAGCCACGAGCTCGGCGACGACCTCGTCAACCCGGCAACCCTTGCGAGCACCGCGCCGCTTCAATTCGCGGGAGACTGTCGCAGGCGAAACGCCGAGCTCCCGCGCTATTTGAGCACCGTTTTGATAGCCGAGCTCATAAGACGCGGTGGCTTCGTCCCATTGCTCTTTCGTGATGGACTGACGCTGTATTTGTGACATACCACAGTATATCACAAAACTCCCACGAGCGCATGAAAGACTTGTTGGTTATCAACCGTGCTCGAAAACCACCTCGGAGTAGAGAACGGCGGAAAACTGCCAAGGGCAAGTGATGAAGGCCATCGCCTCTGAGGGGCAGAAAGCAAGAGCTGAAGTTTAAACTTTCATTGCAGGCAGAGCGACCATGCGAGATCGGGTTCGGCTGCGAATATCGCATTCGCAGCCGAACGAGCGTCAGTCCTGTCAACCAGGACCAGCTTGCTTCCGATCGCCGAGCGGCGTGAGGAATACCCACTGTCCCGTTGCATCGCAGGCCACGAGACCGTCGCGGCCGATACCGAGCGCCTCTTCAACCGCCGGTGCCACTTCATCTCGGAGGTGCTCAAGGCCAACCTGCCTATACAAGAGCGCGTCGGGATCGCCGCCATGCACAACGAGATGCTGCTCGAAGAGCTCGTGGGCACGGTCGTAGTCTGGAGCCAAGACGACCGCTTCGATCCCGCCGAGGTTTCTCATCTCGAAGATGTTCATCATGCCCCGTCTCCCTCGCAAGGGAGAGGTCGCATCTCGTCATGGCCGAGAGGCTGCCACATCGGCGGCGTGAAGGTCCAACCGATCTGCTCGTCGAAGTGCGCGATCCCCACCAGACCAGCCGCAAAGGCCCGCCGAACCTGCTCCTGCTGTTCGGCAGCAAGGTTATCGACGGGGAGGTCGTCCACCGTGAAGCTCGCGTGGAAACGACCCTTCGCGGCGCTCCAGGTCACGAAGAGGTCCACAGCTTCCTGCGTGCTGCGAGCGACGACATGGACCAGGCAATCGTCGCTAGGGTTGATCTCATACAAATGCATTCGAGGTTCACTTTCTTGCTGTTGGTGAACCACGGTTACGCTGCACCCCGCTTGGAAGCGGGTGGGCAATGCATGGGGAGTGAGCGTCACAGGGCCGGCCACCGCTTCCGGCTCCCCGACCCATCAAAGGAGGGCGAGCGCTTTCACCGAGGGTTCGAGCGCAAACTCGTCGCGTCTGATTGCCCAAGCTTGGCGAGCGAGAGCATTGTAGGAATGGCTGATGTAGACTCTCCGTCGGCCCAGCCGTTCGTCATAAAGATGCGCATTCTTGGTGATGTATTCGACCCACCGGACACGCCCTTCAACGCCGAGGTTCCAGCATTCGTAGCCCCGGTCCACCTTGACTGAACGCAGTCGCCCATTTCGCTTGAGGTCGCCCGCGAAGGCGTGTTCGAGCGCGACCTTGAACTTCGTCGCTTTCAAAGGATCGTCACAGATCGCAATGCCGTGAAGGTGTGGCTTGCAGCGAGACTTACCCGAGCGCGTGCGACTCTCAACGACATAACAAAAAGGGAGCTTCCCCAGGCGGAGCTTCTTGAGCTCCCTGCGAAGCCGCTGGTCGATGTTGGCCATGAACCCCGAACCATTGAACTCCCATTTCTGCACATACATGGGGGAAAGGTTCGCTGTGAACGAGAAGCACCACCCAAGCTCCATTCCGAGGTCGAACCCAAGGAACATCTTCATACGCTCCGATAGGTCTCTCCATTCGGGAAGTTCGTATGGTGCATGCTTCGTGTGGTCCCATGTTTGGTCGCAATCATTCCATACTGATGTGGGATGGCTGACCTCGCCGTGGCCGGCGCGGATGCGACGCCGAGTCTCGTCATCGTTCAGCAGCTCGCCAATTAATGCGCGTTCCTTGTTCGCGATCGAATCCCGCTCTCGCTTGAGGGCGTTCAGCCGCGGGATGGCTCGCCGTGGACAGCTAAAATCGCGCCGGCGCACCGCCGAGATTTTGCGGGCCGAAACGCAGGGCAGTCGCACAGGCGTTGACAATTTTTTGAGGGCTGCGGTCACTGCAGCTCTCCGGCGCTCATGAAGGCGCGTTCGAGCTCCGATTTGCGAAAGTAGAGCCGCCGCCCCTTGCGAATGACAGGGACATGGCCCTGCTCGGCGAGACGATAAATCTTCCGACGCGACAGGCCGGTGAAGGCCGCTGCGTTCGATGCACCTTCAATCAAATCCGTGTTCATGTGCTTCTCCATTTGATAAAAAGTAATTTGCCTTTTCTTAGTGGTGCCGCCCTTTACAGATGCTTCCCGGTCTGTCAATCGAGAAAAGGCGCATTACTTTTCTAGAGGTGCACAGGTGCAGATGGGATCAAGAGATGTTGAGAAGCTGCTTGGGGCGAGGCTCGGCGACACCGGCCTCGACCCGGAGCGGGCGATCGCGTTCCGAGGACGCTTCGATCGGCTGCGTAAGCTCGGATGCCCCTCCGGCGTGAACACAGGAAAGGGGCGCGCCGCGTCCTATGGCTGGACGCAGATCGTGCAGCTCGCTCTAGCGCTTGACCTCATTAACCTGGGTCTCACGCCGGAACATGCGGCGGCCATCGCTACTGGCAATGAGCGGTGGTTGGGACTTGCGTGCCTACGGCTAACGCAGCTCATCGGGACACCGGCAGCCTTCAAACGCGCCATAGACGACGAGAAATGGCCGCTCATGAAGACGATCTTCTTAGTGATCGATGTGGGTGCGCTCAGCGGCTTCAAAAAGGGCGAGTCGACCGATTCGCCATCGCTGGGGCTGCAAGAAGGCAAAACGATTCTCGAATGGCTGCGGTCTGCCTCCGCATACGAGGCAGCTAACATCTTGATCGATCTGGGCACCAAAACAGCTCAGTTGATGCACCTCGTAGCTTTGTGGAGCAGCAAAGAGATTGAGGGAGTGATCACCGGGTTCGCGGATTGGGCCGAGCAGCATGTCAATCCGTAAGCGCACCTGGACCTCTCCGGCGGGAGAGACAAAGACCGCCTGGCTCGTCGATTACCGTGATGCTGGTGGGCATCGCCGATCGAAGCAATTCACACGCAAGAAGGAAGCCGAAGCTTGGCTCGTGAATGCGTCCTGGGAGGTTAAACAGGGCACGCACACCCCAGATTCCAAGTCCATCACGGTTGATGCAGCGGCCCACATCTGGCTCGACCAGTCGAGACGCGAGGGTCTGGAACCGACTACTATCGCTGCCTACGAGCAGCATGTCCGCTTGCACATCGTGCCGCTGTGTGGCGCCCGAAAGCTCAGTCAGCTCAAAGCCCATCGTTGAGGGATATCGAGATCAGCTGCTCGACAAACTATCCCGCCCGATGGCTCGTCGCGTGCTGCGCTCGCTGACGGCAATCGTCGCGGAGGCAGAGCGCCGCGGCTATGTGGCGAAGAACCCTTGTTCAGGCGTGACCGTCCGTAAGGCCAACCGCGATAAGGTGAAGCCGGTCATCCCCACCAAGCCCGAGATGAAAGCAATCATCGAAGCCGCTCAAGCGTCCGACCAGCCGATGGATGCGCCCCTGGTCGTAACGGACATCTTCTGCGGGCTCCGCGCCTCAGAGGTTCGCGGAATGACTTGGTCGCAGGTGGACCTGAAAGCGAAGACACTCCTGGTCGATCGCCGCGCCGATGCCAAGAACCATATCGGCGCGCCGAAGTCGGCCGCAGGCTCTCGGATCATCCCCCTGCCCGATCTCGTCGTCTCCGAGCTGCGAAAGTGGAAACTTCAATGCCCTCGGACCAATCTCGATCTTGTGTTCCCATCCGAGCGCAGGGCAGTGCTGTCACACACTTCCTTGCATCGACTACATCTGTGGCCGGTGCAGATCGCGGCGGGTGTATGCGATGGCGAAGAAGCTAGATACTCTAGCCATGCGTTCCGCCATTGCGCAGCATCCCTTTGGATCGAACAGCGAGTCAGCCCCAAGCGTGCGCAAACTTGGTTAGGCCACAGCTCAATCCAGATGACCTTCGATACCTACGGCCATTTGTTCGAGCAGGCGGACACAGATTCTTCGGTCATGCAAGCTGTCGAACGAGAGGTTCTCGGCGGGGCAGATGCAACACCGATGCAACAAGGGGCATAGTTCTTGATTGTTTTCAGAGCCCCGCTACGGACTCTGACTCCGTCAATCGTGGTTCGAATCCACGCGGGGCATCCACCCTCGGGCGCAAGGTGCTGGCGATGGCTGACGCGGGGGTGAGCGACGCCCTTCCTTTCGACGTGGAAGCCGCGCCGCACGGCGACGGGTTCCAAATCTCGGTCGCCGGCGGCGGAGTTTCGCGGAGCTACGACGTCGCGGCGCCGACCCAGCAGGATTTTTCCGATTTTTTCAGGCAGCTGGCGGCCGATTTCGGCACCCGCATCCCGCATGTCTTTTCCGGAACGGATGACCCTTCACCGCCCGATCATCGCTGGCGACCCCTGCTAACGGAAAACGTCCACCGGCAGATTCTCTGCGGCTATGGCGATCCCTCGGTGCTCAAGGCCGATGACGGCTGGTGGCTAGTCGCAACCTCCAACGATGCTCCGGACGCCTTCCCGATCCTCCATTCGGCCGATCTCGATCATTGGCAGGCAAAGGGTTTCATCTTCCCCGAAGGCCAAACTCCCGATTGGGCCGCAAGCGGCCGCGGCAATGCCGATTTCTGGGCACCCGAGATGGCCCGCGTGGGCGATGGCTATTGGGCCGTTTTTACCGCCCGGCAGACGAACGACGTCCTCGCCATCGGCCTGGCCCGTGCCGCGGAGCCCTCGGGCCCGTGGACCGACAACGGGGCGCCGCTGATTACCGGTGCACCAATAAGTACCGCCGACCTCGGCTACGGTGTCGATCACCCGCAAATCAGCTGCGGCGTCATCGAGCCGCACCTGTTCCTGGACGCGAATGGCGACAAATATCTGTTCTGGAAGGACGACAGCAACGGCATCTGGCCGCGGCCGCTGGCCATGCTGCTGCGCCAGCGGCCGCGCCTGATCGGCGAAATTTTCGGGGACGAGGTCGACCGCCGTACTGCCGCCTTCGCCGCCGCGATCGTCCGCTGGGCCAACCTGCAGCGGCCGATGGTCCGTTTCTTCCTGATGCAGCCGCTGATCGAGGCCGCACTCGCCAACTGGGACCGCGCGAAGCGCGCGCTTGCCGAATGCGGATTCGCTGACGCGATCCTGGGCGCCATGACCACTCCGATCCGCGGCCAGCGCATCGCGGACGACGGGCACTCGCTCCTCGGCGAAAGCAGCATTGTCCTTGCCAACGACCTCGACTGGGAAGGCCATTTGATCGAGGGGCCGTTCGTCACTCGGCAGCACGGCCGCTATTGGCTGTTCTACGCAGGCAACGACTTCTCGACGCCGGCCTACGGCATTGGAGTTGCGGTCGCCGACCATCCGCTCGGGCCCTACACCAAGCAAAGCGAGCCGCTTCTGCGCTCCACCGGGGAATGGCTTGCTCCGGGGCATGCCTCTGTCGCTCCCGGCCGCGATGGCAAGGCGAACCTTTTCTTCCACGCCTTCCATCCGGGACCCGGCGGCTACAACGCCTTCCGGGCGCTGCTGACCGTCGGCTTGAGATTCACCCCAGAAACGGTCGAGGTCGCCGCTCTCCCTGACTAGCGGGCGGCTCGAACCAGGCCGCCGCCGCGGACCGCGCTGCTGACGCGAGGATTGCCCAAATAGCGAACCATGCCGCCGCCATTGACCGCCGCCGACAGATGCGACTGCGCATGGACCAGAACGTCGCCGCCGCCATTGACGGCTGCGGACACGCTGCCGGCGTGGACAGCCTGGGCGTCGATCTTGCCGCCGCCATTGACCGCCGCGGATAGCCGCTCCTGAGCAGCGAATCCGGGCCGGACGTTGATCAAGCCGCCGCCGCTGACCGCCAGCCCCGGTACGGTCGGCGACTGGATTTCAACCCGCATGCGATATTGGCGCGGGCAGCGATCGTAGCATGTGTCAATCTTCAGCTGGCCGTCCTCGGCGACGCGAAAGCGGGTGTAAGCGGTACTGCCTTCGACCAGCGTGACTCGCGGCGCGGGGCCGGGAACGACGACGACGCTTCCTCCTCCCCTCAGCTGAACCGCCTTGAAGGGCGCGGTCGGCACGACCTCGGTCGCAAGCACAGGCGTGGCCGCCGCGAAAGCAAAGCCGAACAGTGGGAGAAATGAGCGCATGGTCGGTTCCTTCTGTAAGTGTTCGCTACATTTGTAGCGCTACAATTGCAGCCTGTCTAGTCTTGCCGTTGCGGCCCTCTCGCCCCATCGTCGGGCAATGGCCAGACCGCTCACCATCATCGGCAGCTTTGTCAGCCCTTATGTGCGCAAGGTGCTCGCCTGCATAAACCTCAAGGGCCTCGCTTATGAGGTCGACCCGATCACGCCATTCTACGGCAATCACGAGTTCGAAAGGCTGAGCCCGCTGCGGCGGATCCCGGTGCTGATCGACGGCGATTTCCATGTGAGCGATTCATCGGCGATCTGCGCCTATCTCGACGAGGCCTATGGCGGGCACCCGCTGTTTCCGGCGGATCCCAAGCGGCGGGCCCGGGCGCGCTGGCTCGAGGAATATGCTGACACGCGGCTTGGCGACGTGCTGATCTGGGGCCTGTTCTACCAGAAGATCGTCTGCCCACTGGTATGGGGAGAGCCGGGCGACCAGGCGCGGATCGACAAGTCGCTCAACGAGGACATCCCCGCGGCGCTCGACTATCTCGAGGGCCAATTGCCCGCCGACGGTTTCCTGTTCGAGGAGATCGGGGTCGCCGACATCGCGCTCGCGAGCTTCTTCCGCAACGGGGCCTATGCGGACTTCACGATCGACGCGGAGCGCTGGCCGCGCACCAGCGCCTTCGTCGAGCGGACGCTTGAGCACCCCTGCATCGCGGCCCTGCTGCCGTTCGAGGACGTCCAGCGCAGCGTCGAGGTGAAAGGCCGCCGCCAGGCGCTGCTCGATGCCGGCGCGCCCTTGACCAGGGAGACGATGGGGATGCGCGAACCGCGGCGGGGGAAGATGCGGCTTTAGTGCTGGTGGCCCGCGATCCAATGCTCGAACCGGGTTCGCAGCGAAGGTCGTGACGGGACGAAGCCAGGCTCGGGCGAAGGCGCGTCCTGCGCGGCCTCGTAGAGAGTCAGATTCTCGGGCATTTTCGGCCGCAGCGTCTCGCGGCCGCGGAGCAGGTCTTCGGCCATGGCCAGCGAGCGATGGACGTCATCCGCCGTGAACGGCTTCATCAGGCAGCCGAGCGCGAGGTCGGGCATTGGGAACCCGGGCGCCTTGCCGCTGACGAACAGGCAGGGCACGCCAAGATCGTTGAGCCGCACCGCGACCGGGAAACCGGTCGTCCCCCGCGCCAGATGGAGATCGAGCAGGACGAGGTCGGGCTGATGCTCCTCGGCCGCGGCAATCGCCTCCTCGGAATCGCCGGCCATCGCCACCACCCGGTAGCGCGGATTGTCCTCGACCAGATATTTGAGCGTGATTGCGAGCTGGCTGTCGTCCTCGACGATCAGGATATTGAGCACCGCGAGCCTCCCCCTGTTCGCGGAAATTCCCCCCGGAAAATCCGTAGGTTGATGCTGCACGGGCCGGATTCGGATGAGAATCCCCCGGTGAACGCGATTATCGCCGAAGGGAGTCGCGGCTGCGGCAGAACGAAAAGGCGCTCCGGAGACCCTGCCCCGAAGCGCCTTTCGCCCCTCCGATTAACGCGATTAAGCGCGGTAGAAAATGTGCGTGCCGATCTTCTGGGCGAAGCTCAGGCGGCGGCCCCACGACGGCGCGACGTAGGTCGCATGGTACCAGAGCACGTCCTCGGTCACGCTCGGCACGACATCGTTGATGGCCAGGCGGGTGATGCCGAGAGCCCGCGCCCAGGACCGCGATTCGGTGTCGACCGACGGCATGTGGCCGGTGCGCGGATTGACGAACGAGAACTGCCACGGCTGCTTGACGACCTTGCACCAGGTGTCGGGATATTTGCTCGACGCGGTGCGGTTCATGATGACCCGGGCAACGGCAAGCTGGCCCTCCAGGCTCTCGCCGCGCGCCTCGTGATAGACGGCAACGGCCATGCAATGCGCTTCCTCGTCGAGCGGCACACCGACGCTGTAGCGATCGACCAGGGCGTAGAGCGGCCAGCCGGCCGAATGCAGCCAGCGTCCCTCGATCGCGATCGACGGGGGAAGCTGCATCGTCACCGACTGCGCCGGCTGAGCCTGAAGCACGGTGCCGGTCGCAGTCGCGACCGCGGTCGTGCTGGCGACCGCCGGGCGGGTCAGGGTCGCGGCGACCGAAATCCCATTGCCGAGCGGCTTTGCCGAAGCATCCGCTTCGACCGCCTTGACCGCCGAAGCGACGTCGAGGCCCGGCTTGAGATCCTGCGCCTGAGCGCCGCTGGAGCCCATCGCGAGCATGAATGTGCCGATGACCGCGGACGCAGCGCGCCCGCCGAGAAGCTTTACCACTTTGTCTTTTGCCCTGTGTTGGCGGGGATAGCCCGCTGGAGGCGCTTGGCGCGCTCTTGTCCGATCCAGCGGGGCCTGCCCCGTCTTGCTCGAGCCCCGGTTCAAAAACCGCCTTCGGGCTCACCGCTCTCAATTGCTGGAGGCCAGATATGGTATTGTTTCCAACATTCAAACCGATCGGCGGTGAACCGTTGGTAAGCGACGATAAGCGGCGGAACTAATTGAGATAGCTTCGTTTCGTCGATGGCAGGGCACGTTTAACCGTGCCTCTGCGCCGCCCCGTAGGGCCCTTCCGGGCGGCGCGCCGCGGCGCTAGGCGCGAATCATGGCATATTGGCTGATGAAATCGGAGCCCGAGGCGTACAGCTGGGCCGACCTGGTGCGCGACGGCGCGACCGAGTGGGACGGGGTGCGCAACAATGCGGCGCGGCTGCACCTCAAGGCGATGGAGGCCGGCGACGAAGCCTTCTTCTACCACAGCATGTCCGACAAGGCGGTGGTCGGCATCATGCGCGTGACCCGCCAGGCCGCGCCCGACCCCAAGGATGCCGACTGGGTGTCGGTCAAGGTCGAGCCGGTGCGGCCGCTGCCAAGGCCGGTGACTTTGGCCGAGATCAAGGCCGAGCCCAGGCTGGCCAAGATGGAGCTGATCCGCCAGTCGCGCCTCAGCGTCGCGCCTGTGCGCGAGGGGGAGTGGAGGCTGCTCCTGGAGATGGCCGGCAAATAGGATTTGCCCTCTCGGGAAGTTGACCAAGTTGACCATCCCGCGCGGTTCGGGGCGGCACCTCCCCCGGGGGGTGTGTCGGCTTCGTCAGTTTTGTCAGCTTTGGCGCGGAAGTTGGCCAAGTTGGCACGACAGCGCGCGCGGGCGTGTGCGCACGCGACTCGGATGGCACGGGACAGATTAGCGATTCGGGATGAGCAAGCACCGACGAGGATAAGCCCCAAAAGGGGTGCTGTAGGAAAATGGTTTTCTTGCCTTCGGCCATGCCTAGGCTGGGCAGCCCCGTGCCTTACGCGGCACAAAACGCTCCCGGAACGTTTTAGGCGGCGATGGAAGCGAACCTGTTCGGCGCCAATGGCTTCAACCTGCTGCCGCATTTCCTCGCGCTCGCCACGGCTTATCTGCTCGCCATCCCGATCGGCTGGAACCGCGAGCGCGAGGAGCGGAGCGCGGGGCTTCGCACCTTTCCGTTGGTCGCGGTCGCGACCTGCGGCTTCGTCCAGGCGGCCGAGACCCTGGTCGCCGGCAATCCCGAAGCGATGGCACGGATCATCGAGGGGCTGATCACCGGCATGGGCTTCATCGGCGGCGGAGCGATCCTGCGCCAGACGGAATCGGTCAAGGGCACGGCGACGGCGGCGAGTCTGTGGGTGACGGGCGCGATCGGCGCCTCGGTCGGGCTCGGCAGCTATGATGTAGCGGTGATGCTGGCGGTGGTGACGGTGATCACCTTGTGGCTGATGGAGCCCTTGAAGCGCCTCGGCCATCTCGCCCCGCACGAGCAGGAAAGCGTCGACCGCCAGGCGAAGGCGGCGAACAAGCGGCGCAAGGAGTAGGTGATCAGGGCCGCGTGACCGGGCCCGTTACAAGCCTGCCGGCCTTCATCACCAGCCGCACGTCGCGCGTCGCGGCGATGTCCTTTGCGGGATCGCCGCCGACCGCGATCAGGTCCGCCGCCTTGCCCACGGCGATCGACCCATGCGTCTTCTCGATGCCGATCGCGCGGGCGTTGTTGAGCGTCGCCGCGCGGATCGCGTCCATCGGCGCAAGCCCGCATTCGACCAGCCGCTGAAGCTCGCTCTGCAATTCGCCGGCAATGACATGGCCGTCCGTCCCGGCACCCAAGGGCACTCCGGCACGATGGGCGGCCGCGGTGGCGCGGCATGACCAATCGCGCAGTGCCGCGAGCCAGGGCGGCAGCGGCTTGGGCCGGCGCTCTCCGTCGGCCATCAGCGCCGGCTCAAGGATGGTGCCCTTGCGCCGCATCTCGGCATAAAGCTTCTGGAAAGGCTCGGAGGCCGGGTCCGTCGCGGAATAATCGAAGTTGCGCACCCATGTTTCGGTGCCTTCGCGAAACGTGCCGGGCACGTCGCTGCGGCCGAGCGAGATCATCCCCTTGGCATGGATGATGCTGTCGGCACCGGCAGCAACCGCGTGATCGACGCCGGCGGGGAAGATCACGCTGTGCGCCCACACCAGAAGACCCTGGCGGTGGGCTTCGCTGGTGAGTTCGCGCACCAGTTCGGGCGTCAGCGACGCGTAGAGCTTGAGGCCCGTCGCGCCGGTCGCCCGAGCCTCTGATACGATCTGCTTTATGTCGCTGCCGGGGGTGACGACCCGCGACCATGGCGAAGCGCCGGGGACAGCGCCCTCGGCCGATTTGCGCGCGCGATCGTCCTCGAAAAAGCCGGGGCCGAACATGACCGCCGGGTAATGAATTGCGGGGGCTTCGATCTCGCCGCGTGCAGCCTTGCGGGCGAGGTCGCCGGTAATTCGCGCATCGCCGGCAAGGTCGCGCAGCGTCGTCACGCCGCTGTGCAGGACGGCGCGGAGCTGGCCTTCCCGATCCTTCGCGTCGTTGACGTGGACGTGGGCGTCGATCAGGCCCGGCAGCAGGGTGAGCCCGGACAGGTCGATCACTCGGGCGTTCGGTGGGAGCTTTGCTCGAGCGGCGGGGCGGATCGCCGCAATCCGTCCGTTTTCGACGATGACCGTCCGCTGCTCCTGCGGCGGCGCTCCGGTGCCGTCGATCACCCTTGCGTTGGTCAAAGCAATCCTCTCGGCCGCGACGGGCGCCGCGACCAGGGCCGCGGCCGCCGCGAGCAGGCGAGAAGCGTAGCGCATCGGAGCCCTCCTCCCCGCCTCTCGATATCGCGGAAAGGCGCGGCTGCGCAATCGAGGGGCTTAAGCCGCCTCCAACTTCCTCGCCTGACGCTTGCGCTCGTGCGGGTCGAGGAAGCGCTTGCGGATGCGGATCGCTTTGGGGGTGACTTCGACCAGCTCGTCGTCCTGGATGTAGGCGATCGCCTGCTCGAGGCTCATCCGCCTGGGCGGGGTGAGGCGGATGCCTTCGTCCTTGCCGCTGGCGCGGAAGTTGGTGAGCTGCTTGGACTTCAAAGGATTGACCTCGAGGTCCTGGGGCTTGGCGTTCTCGCCGATGACCATGCCCTCGTAGAGCATCTCGCCGGGCGAGACGAAGAGGATGCCGCGCTCCTCCAGCGCGTTCAGCGCGTAAGCGACCGCCTGGCCCTGCTCCATCGAGATGAGGACGCCGTTCTGGCGGCCGGCGATCGGGCCCTTGTAGGGGCCGTATTTCTCGAACAGCCGGTTCATGATGCCGGTGCCGCGCGTGTCCGAGAGGAACTCGCCGTGATAGCCGATCAGGCCGCGGCTTGGCGCGCTGAAGGTCAGGCGGGTCTTGCCGCCCCCCGAGGGGCGCATGTCGGTCATCTCGGCCTTCCTCAGCGCCATCTTGTCGATGACCGTGCCGCTGAACTCGTCGTCGACGTCGACGACGACGGTCTCATAGGGCTCCTCGCGGCCGCCCGGGCCCTCGCGGAACAGGACGCGCGGGCGCGATATCGAAAGCTCGAAGCCTTCGCGGCGCAGGGTCTCGATCAGCACGCCAAGCTGGAGCTCGCCGCGGCCGGCGACCTCGAACGCGTCGGCCCCGGGGGTCTCGGTGACGCGGATCGCGACATTGCCCTCGGCCTCGCGCAGCAGGCGCTCGCGGATCACGCGGCTCTGCACCTTGTCGCCGTCGCGGCCGGCAAAGGGCGAATCGTTGACGGCGAAGGTCATGCTGAGCGTCGGCGGGTCGATCGGCCGCGCGTGCAGCGGCTCGGCAATCGTCGGGGTGCCGATGGTGTTGGAGACGGTGGCTTTGACAAGGCCGGCAATGGCGACGATGTCGCCCGCCCGGGCGGTCTCCACCGGCACGCGCTCGAGCCCCTGGAAGGCGAACAATTTGGTGACCCGGCCATCCTCGACGGTCTGGCCATTTACGTCCACCGCGCGGATCGGATCGCCGAGATTGAGCGTGCCGCTCTCGACCCGGCCGGTGAGGATCCGGCCGAGGAAATTGTCGCGGTCGAGCAGAGTGGCGAGCATCTTGAACTCGCCCTCGGCGTCGAGCGCCGGCGCCGGGACATGGGCGACGATCGTTTCGAACAAAGGCGTGAGGTCGCCCGAACGGACGTCGTCGGACAGGCCGGCGTAACCGGCGCGGCCCGACGCGTAGAGCGTCGGGAAATCGAGCTGCTCGTCATTGGCCTCGAGGTTGAGGAACAGCTCGAACACCTCGTCGAGCACTTCGGCCGGACGCGCGTCGGGGCGGTCGATCTTGTTGACGACGACAATCGGCTTGAGGCCGAGGCTGAGCGCCTTGCCGGTGACGAACTTGGTCTGCGGCATCGGCCCTTCGGCCGCGTCGACCAGCAGGATCACCCCGTCGACCATCGACAGGATGCGCTCGACCTCTGCGCCGAAATCGGCGTGGCCGGGCGTATCGACGATGTTGATGCGGGTGGTCGGGTTTTCCTTCGGCCACTCGACGCTGGTGCATTTGGCGAGGATGGTGATCCCGCGCTCTTTCTCGAGGTCGTTCGAGTCCATCGCCCGCTCCTCGACGCGCTGGTTGTCGCGGAAGGTGCCGGACTGGCGGAACAGCTGGTCGACAAGGGTCGTCTTGCCATGATCGACGTGCGCGATGATCGCGACGTTGCGCAGATTCATTTCGATTTTCCTGAAGAAGTCGCCAGCCCCTTAGCCGAATTGCTGCATTGCAGCAATGGCACGAGTGCGGGCTCGAAACGTTTCAGCGGCGCGAAGCAGACGAAGGAAGCAACCATGCCCAAGGGAGCCTATACCGCCAAGCAGGAGCGCAAGGCCGACCATATCGAGAAAAGCTACGAGAAGCGGGGCGTTTCCAAGAAGGAAGCCGAGGAGCGCGCCTGGCGCACGGTCAATAAGCAGGACAAGGGCGGCAAGAACGCGGGATCGGGCCGGTCGAGGAGCCGCAGCGAAGCGGCCAAGAAAGGCTGGGAAACGCGGCGCAAGCGCGGCAACGGCTGACTAAGGCTGGCTAAAGGCCGCGCTCGAGGATTTCGATCGCGCGCTCGACCGCGCGAAGCTCGCTGTGCGCGAGCCGCTTCATCTTGGTCAGAAGGTCCGGGCCCGCGCCGCTCGAGCTGGCGAGCTGGCTGCGCCCGTCCTCGGTCAGGCGAAGCGCGAGGCGGCGGCGGTTGTTCGGGTCCTGGGTGCGCTCGACGAGGCCGGCCCGGACCAAAGTCTCGATCGAGCGGCTGACCGCCGGAGCGCCGCGACCGACCGCTTTCGCGACCTGGCCCAGGGTCGCCGGCTCATGCTCGGCGACCGCCGCCAGGAGCTTGCGCCGCGCGCGATCCGTGCGCTCCGCCGGCCCGTCGGCGACCCACATGTGCGCGACCGCCGTGAACCGCGCGGCTAGAGCCTCCGGTGATCCTCCCCCGATCATGATTGAAGCGTAGCAAATGTTTGGAGCGATGCAAATTTGCCGCTAGCAGAGGGCATGGCCACCCGCCGCCGCCTGCCGCGCAACGTCTGGGTCCTGGGCTTCGTCAGCCTGTTCATGGACCTGTCGAGCGAGATTTATCACGCGCTGCTGCCGGCCTTCATCACGGTCGTGCTGGGGCTGCCGGCGACCGTGTTGGGCGCGGTCGACGGGATCGCCGAGGCGACAGCCAATTTCGCCAAGCTCGCCTCGGGCCGCCTGTCCGACCGCAGCCGCAGGCGCAAGCCGTGGATCATGCTCGGCTGCGGCCTCGGCGCGCTCAGCAAGCCTCTGTTCCCGCTGGCCGGAAGCGCGGCGGCGGTCATGGCCGCGCGCTTCATCGACCGCATCGGCAAGGGTATTCGCGGGAGCCCCCGCGACGCGTTGGTCGCGGACGAGGCGCCGCCGGAAATCCGCGGCCGCGCCTTCGGCCTCCGCCAGGCGCTCGACACGGCCGGCGCCTTGCTTGCGCCGCTGCTGGCGATCGCTCTGATGGCCTGGCTGGCGAGCGACATTCGCGCCGTGTTCTGGATCGCGGCGATCCCCGCGGCCATCTCCTTCCTGCTCGCCTGGCTGGTGCTGCGCGAGCCTGCCCGGCATCGCGAGCCGGCCGCCAAGGCGCCCTTCTTCTCCGGCTTTCGCGAGATCGACAAAGGCACGCGGCGGCTGCTGGCGGTGGGCTTCCTCTTCACCCTCGCCCGCTTTTCCGAGGGCTTCCTGATCCTCAAGGGAATCGAGATCGGGCTGAGCGCGGCGCTGTCGCCGCTGACGCTGGTGGTCTTCAACCTCGCTTATGTCGCGCTCGCCTTTCCGGCCGGAGCGCTCAGCGACCGGATCAGCCCGCGCGCCATCCTGATGACCGGAATGGGCGTGCTCATTGCCGGCAATCTCGTGCTCGCGAACGCCGAGGGCCTGGCCATGCTGGCGCTTGGAACGGCGCTGTGGGGCGCGCACATGGCGCTGACCCAGGGCATCTTTTCGCGGATGATCGCCGACAGCTGCCCCGACCATTTAAGGGCGACGAGCTTCGGCGCCTTCTGGTTCGTCAGCGGCATAGCCACCTTGCTTGCCAGCCTCGGCGCCGGCTGGCTGTGGGACCGCGAGGGCAGTTCGGCCGCCTTCCTCGCCAGCGCGCTGATCGCCGCGGCCGCTGTCGCCATGCTGAGCTTGCTGGGGGAGGAGCCAAAACCGTCATTGCGAGCGTAGCGACCCAATCCAGCAGCGACTGGATTGCCACGTCGCCTTCGGCTCCTCGCAATGGCGCTTATTTGGTGAACTTCTCTCCGCGCTCCGCCTTGTCGAGGAGGAGCTGCGAGAAGCTGAAGTCGCTGCCCATCCGCTGTTCCTGGCGCTTGAGGCCCTCGACGATCTTCGCCGCGCCCTCGGTGTCGGCCCAGAACATCGGCCCGCCGCGGTAAACCGGCCAGCCGTAGCCATAGACCCAGACCACATCGATGTCGGACGCGCGCTGGGCGATACCCTCCTCGAGGATTTTCGCGCCTTCGTTGACCATCGTGTAGAGCGTGCGCTCGACGATTTCCTGGTCGCTGATCTCACGGCGCTCGACGCCCTGCTTCTGCGCGAAATCCTCGATGATCTGCTGCACGACGGGCGACGGGCTCGGCCTGCGCTTCTCGTCATAATCGTAGAAGCCGGCGCCCTTCTTCTGCCCCCAGCGGTCGATCGCGCACAAAGCGTCGCGGACATTCTCGATGCGATTGGGGTCACGGTGCCAGCCGATATCAACGCCGGCGAGGTCGGCCATCTGGAACGGCCCCATCGGCATTCCGAACTCGACATGGACGCGGTCGACCTGCTCAGGCGACGCGCCCTCCAAGAGCAGCTTCGTGGCCTCCACCTGGCGCGGCATCAGCATGCGGTTGCCGATGAAGCCATGGCAGACGCCCGCGACCACCGGCACCTTGCGGATCTTCTTGCCGATGGTCATCGCGGTGAGAAGCACGTCGGGCGCCGTCTTGTCGCCGCGCACCACCTCGAGCAGCTTCATGACGTTGGCGGGCGAGAAGAAGTGCATGCCGACGACATCGCCCGGGCGCGAAATGCTCGCCGCGATCTCGTTGATGTTGAGATAGGAGGTGTTGGAGGCGAGGATCGCGCCCGGCTTGGCGATCTTGTCGAGCTTGCCAAACACCTCTTTCTTGACGTCCATGCTCTCGTACACGGCCTCGATGATGAGGTCGCAGTCGGCGAGCGCCTCGAGCTCAAGCGTCGGATTGAGCAGGCCCATCGCCTTTTCGACCTGCTCTGCGGTGAGCTTGCCCTTGGCTGCGCTCGCTTCGTAATTCTTGCGCATCACCCCGGTGCCCCGGTCGAGCGCTTCCTGGCCCATCTCGACGATCGTCACTGGAATGCCCGCCGAGAGGAAGTTCATCGAGATGCCGCCGCCCATGGTGCCGGCGCCGATCACGCCGACCCGGTTGACCGGGCGCGGCCGGCTATCCTCGGGCAGGCCCTCGATCTTCGCGGCCTTGCGCTCGGCGAAGAAGAAATATTGCTGCGCCTTGGCCTGGGTGCCGCTCATCAGCCCCATGAACAATTTGCGCTCGTCGAGCACGCCCTCGGCATAGGGTTTCTGGGTTGCGATGCGCACCGCTTCGACATTCTTGAGCGGCGCTTCGAAGCCGCGGAAGCGGCGGCCGTGCGCCTTCAGGAATTCGTCGAACACCGACGGCTCGGTGCTCTCGATCTTGTCCTGGCGCTCCGAGCTTTTGGGCAGCGGGCGAACGTCGCGCACTTCCTCGGCATAGCCGACGGCATGCGGCACCAGCTCGCCTTCGATGATCCGGTCGACGAGGCCGCAGTCGAACGCCTCCCTGGCGCCGATCGGGTTGCCGGTCGCGCACATTTCGAGCGCCCTCGCGACGCCCGCGACACGGGGCAGCCGTTGGGTTCCTCCCGCCCCCGGCAGCAGGCCGAGCTTTACTTCGGGCGTGCCGAGCTTCGCTGTCGGAACCGCGACGCGATAGTGGCAGGCGAGCGCGACCTCGAGCCCGCCGCCGAGCGCGGTGCCGTGGATCGCGGCAACCACGGGCTTGCTGCAATTTTCGATGCGGTCGACGACCTGGGGCAGCATCGGCTGCTCGAACGCTTTCGGGGTGCCGAACTCCGACACGTCCGCGCCGGCGAAGAAAGTCTGGCCTTCGCAGGCGATGACGACCGCCTTGACGCTATCGTCGGCTTCCGCCTGCTCGATCGCGGCGACCAGGCCCTGGCGCACCGCATGGCCGAGCGCGTTCACCGGCGGGTTGTTGCTAAGGATGATCAGCACGTCGCCGTGCTTCTGAGTCGAGATCGGGCTGGTGGTCGGCTTGTCCATTACGTCTTCCATGGCGGGTCTCCAGTGCGGCGGGCTAGGACGCTGCTTACAGCCTTGCAAGTGCGCAACCGGAACGGGCGTTCGCGCGTAGCCTTGCAATGGCCAAGCTCGCCGGGATTTTCCCGACCTTCTTCCTGTCCGGATTCGAATGCTCGACCTTCCTGTGGGGCAAGGAGCGGAGGCGCCGCGACCTTGCTGCCGAGCTCAAGCATTACGAGCATGCGGACGAGGATTACGGCCTGCTGCCGCCGCTGGGCATCGCCGTTGCCCGCGAAGGCATTCCCTGGCCGATCCTCGACAAGGGCGATGGCGATTACGACTTTTCGCTGATCGACGGCTTCATCGCCGCCCAGCGGCGTTACAAGGTGCTGCCGATCTGGGACCTTTGCCATTATGGCTATCCCGACGGGCTCGATCCGTTGGGCGATGCCGACGGCTTCGTCGCCCGGTTCAGTGCCTATGCGCGCGCCGCGGCACGCTACGTGGCCGAGCGGGCGCACCACGGGCCGCTTTGCTTCACGCCGATCAACGAGCCGACCTTCTGGGGCTATATGGGCGGCGAATGGGGCTGGTGCGCGCCTTTTGGGCAAAGCCGGGAGGAACGGCTGCGCTTCACCGCCGTGCTGGCCCGGGCCGACATCGCCGCGTGCAAGGCGATCCGCGAGGATTTTCCCGAGGCTCGCTTCGTCCACATCGATCCGCTGATCTGGGTCGTGCCGCCGCGCGGCCGGCCCGACCTTGCCGAGGACGCGCGGCGCGAAAGCTATGACGATGCCTATCTCGCCTGGGACATCATCTCCGGCTTCAAGCATCCGGAATATGGCGGCAACCTCGAGCTGATCGATATCCTCGGGCTCAACAATTACAGCTTCGGACAGATGGAATATGCGGGCGGCGGCAAGCCCAACGACGCGCTGGAGCCCGGAGACGATCGGATCCGGCCGGTCGCCGACCTGATCTGGGAATCGTGGGACAAGTACAAGCGGCCGTGCATCATCGCCGAGACGTCAGGGCTGTACGGGGGACGGCCGGACTGGCTCAACGACATCACCTGCGAAGGGCTGGCGGCGGTGAACCGCGGGGTCGATCTGCAAGGAATCTGCCTGTTCCCCGCCGTCGACATGACCGACTGGCACACGGGCAAATGGCTGCACATGGGCATTGCCGATGTCGAGGAGCTGGCCGACGGAACGCTGATGCGAAAGCCGTTCATCCCTTACGTGGAGGCCCTGCATCGCTGGCAGAAAAGGCTGAACCGCGTCACCCGGCTCGACAGCGACCCTTATGACAGCCCGGTGGAGCTTGCCGATATCGTCGCCGCGGCACGGCGCATGGCGCCCGAAGCGGACGCCGACTGGAGCTGATCAGCTCTTGCCCTTGTAGCCCGTGATGACGCCGAGGATGAAGCAGCCGGCGAGCGCCAGCTGGACTTTGCCGTCGGGGTCGGTCCAGCCGAAATAGTTGGAGCCCCAGCCGAACACTGCAATGAACATGGCAATGGCGACGCCGACCATGCGAATCCTCCCCCCGGCAAAACGCCGCCGGAACGCGCGATCATCGGCCCATATGGTAAACAGAGTGTGAAGCTTGCTCCGCGGGCGGCGGCTGGCCATAGGGGCGGCTCATCACCAGCAACAGGCGAAGACATGAAGGCGCGCGTTTTCATCACCCTCAAGCCCGGCGTCCTCGATCCGCAGGGCAAGGCGATCCATCACGCGCTCGAGGGCCTTGGCTTTTCCGGAGTGAACGACGTCCGCGCAGGGAAGCTGATCGAGCTCGACCTTGCCGACGGGACCAGCGATTCCGAGATCGAGGAGATGTGCCGCAAGCTGCTGGCCAACACCGTCATCGAAAACTTCCGAATCGAGCGGCTGGAGCACGCCTGAGCGCCACGTTTCCCGCATATTTCGGGGCTATGAGGCAGCCGGAGGTCAGTGAATGAACAGCGCGGTCATCGTCTTCCCCGGGTCCAATTGCGACCGGGACCTTGCCGTCGCCCTTGAGCAGGTGACGGGCCGCAAGCCGGCGATGGTCTGGCACAAGGAGCCGGACCTTCCCCGCGACGTCGATTTCATCGGCATTCCCGGCGGCTTCTCCTACGGCGATTATCTCAGGTCCGGGGCGATGGCGGCGCGGTCGCCCGTAATGCGCGCGGTCAAGGACGCGGCCGGCCGCGGCGTGCCGGTGATCGGCATCTGCAACGGCTTCCAGGTGCTGACCGAGGCGGGCCTGCTGCCCGGCGCGCTGATGCGCAATGCGGGGCTGAGCTTCGTCTGCCGCGAAGTCCCGCTGCGGGTCGAAAACAGCCAGAGCCTGTTCACGGCCTTGTATGACGCCGGCGAGGAGGTCGTCTTCCCAGTCGCGCACCACGATGGCAATTACCAGGCCGACGATGCGACCCTCGACCGGCTCGAAGGCGAAGGCCGGGTCGCGTTCCGCTACCTCGATGCGGTCAACGGTTCCGCGCGCGGCATTGCCGGGATCCTCAACAACGCGGGCAATGTGCTCGGCCTGATGCCGCATCCCGAGCGGGTGGTGGAGCCGGCGCACGGCCGCAGCGACGGCCGCCGGCTGTTCGAAGGCCTGCTCGAAACCGTCGCTTAGCGCCGCTTGGTCAGCGGAATTTCGGTGCAGCCGCTGAGCGACGGCGGCTGCATGCACAAAAGGACACGGTCACGGCCGGGCGTGTCGATGACGCGGGTATATTTCTCGAGGGTCATCGGCTCGACGAAAATCACGATCGTCGCCGCCTGCGCGCAAGCCGGCCAGGCAAGCGCGGCGGTAATCAGCGCCATCCGAACAACACGCATCGACGACCCCTTTTTGTCCTCAGGGAGATAGTTTCGCCCGCGCATTGAACCGCGCGTGAACGCGAGCCGGACGATGCGCCGCTACCGCAAGGCGGCGATTGCGATTAGGTAAGCGAGGCGCGCGCCCGTAGCTCAGCTGGATAGAGCACGAGCCTTCTAAGCTTGGGGTCGCAGGTTCGAGTCCTGCCGGGCGCGCCAGACACCGTGGCGGATCGGCCAGAGCGGGCGTAAAAGCACCGCCATGGCCAGCGAACGACTCCAGCGGCAGCGCTCGATTGTTCACATGCTCAGCCAATCCTCGCCGCGAGCGCTCGAAGAAATCGCGGAGGAGCTTTTCGCCGACGGTTTCGAGGTGAGCCAGGCGATGCTCGCCCGCGACCTCGAACAGGTCGGCGCGGTCAAGGTGCGGCGCGAAGGGCGGGTCGGCTATACGCTGCAGGACCAGAGGAACGAGCGCAGCCAGGCGACGCAGCGCCTGGAGCGGATCTTCGCCGAATGGGCGCAGTCGGTGCAGACCTCGGGCAATCTGATCGTCGTGCGGACTCCGCCCGGCTCCGCCCATCTCGTCGCGCTGGCGATCGACCAGGCCAAGTTTCCCGAGGTGGTCGGGACCATTGCCGGGGACGATGCGGTATTCGTCGCGATCCGCTCGGACCTCCCACCCGAGCCGCTGGCGACGCGGCTGCGCGAGATGCTCGGCGACCACTGACGGAGCGGCTAAGGCACCAGCTTTCCCGGGTTCATGATCCCGAGCGGGTCGAGCGCCTGCTTGATCGCGCGGACCGCATGGAGGCGAGCAGGGTCCGCGAGGCGGGCGAATTCGTCGCGCTTTAGCTGGCCGATCCCGTGCTCGGCCGAAATCGAGCCGCCGGCGTTCGTGACCAGATCGTCGACCAGCCGGGTGATCGCCGTACCCTCGCGCTCGTACCAGTCGGGCGCGGCGTGACTGCCGGCGCGGACGTGAAAGTGGATGTTCCCGTCCCCCAAATGGCCAAAACCGCTGGCGATGACGCCCGGGAAGCGGCGCTCGACCTCGGCCGCGGTGCGGAGCAGGAATGCGGGCATAGCGTCGACCGCCACGCTGATGTCGTGGGCAAGAGTCTGGCCCTCGGCGCGTTCGGCTTCGGAGATGGAATCGCGCAGCTTCCAGAAGGCCTCGGCCTGCGCTTCGCTGGCTGCGAGCACCGCGTCGCCCACGATGCCCTCGTCGAGCGCTGCGGCGAGCAGCCGCTCGAGCTCGGCGGCGATGTCATGGGCCGGATCGGGCGTCGTCGCCTCGACTAGCACGTGCCAGGGGTGCGCGTCCGAGATCGGCGCGCGGGTGCCCGGAATGTGCTTGAGCACCAGCTGCAGCGAATCGTCCGGCACCAGTTCGAACCCCTCGACGCTGTTGCTTCGCTGCTCGAGGAAACGAAGCAGATCGAGCGCGCGCGCCGGGTCGGGAGCGCCAGCCCAGGCGACGGCGCGGCCGGCAACGGCGGGTACGAGGCGCAGCGCGGCGGCGGTGATCACGCCGAGCGTTCCTTCGGCGCCGATCAGCAACTGGTCGAGGCTGTAGCCGCGGTTATCCTTCTTCAAGCCCGACAGGCCGTTGTGGACCGAGCCGTCGGGAAGCACCGCTTCGACCCCGGCGACCAGCGCGCGCATCGTCCCGAACTTCAGCACCTGCGTGCCGCCGGCATTGGTCGAAGCGAGGCCGCCGATGGTGCAGCTTCCGCGCGCGCCGAGCGTCAGCGGGAAGCGCATGCCGACCGCGTGGGCCGCCTCGTGCAGGGTCGCGAGAATCACGCCGGCTTCGGCGACGGCCAGGCGCGCCGCCGGATCGATCGAGCGGATGCGGTTCATCCGCCGCAGCGACAGGAGCAGGGCCGAGCCGTCGGCAGGCGGGGTGGCGCCGGCGGCCATGCCCGTATTGCCGCCCTGCGGCACCAGCGGGACGCGGAAACGCGCAGCGAGCCGCACGATCTCCGCCACCTCTATGGTCGAGGCGGGGGCGAGGATTGCGGGAGAAGCGCCGTGGACGCGGCCGCGCCAGTCATTGACCCAGGGCGCGATCTCGTCGCCATCGGTGACGACGGCCCTGGGTCCGAGCCTGCGCTTCGCCGCGGCGATCAATTGCGCCTGCGCATCCATCGTCCAAGCGCTTGGCACGGGCGCCCACTCCGGTCAAAGCGAAGCGATGGACCGGCCGCCGATCACCATCGTCGTCGCCCGCGCGCAGAATGGCGTGATCGGGCGCGACGGCACGCTCCCCTGGCACATTCCGGCCGACCTCAAGCGCTTCAAGGCGCTGACCATGGGCAGCGCGATGGTGATGGGGCGCAAGACGTTCGAGAGCTTGCCGAAGCTGCTGCCGGGAAGGCGGCACATCGTCCTCACCCGCGACAAAAACTGGGGCGCCGAGGGCGTCGAGGTCGCCCATGACGTCGAGGGCGCGTTGGCGCTTGCGCGCGGCGAGCCGCTGTCGGTGATCGGCGGCGCCGACATTTTCGATCTCTTCCTGCCCCTCGCCAGCCGCATCGAATTGACCGAAGTCCTCGCCGACGTGGCCGGCGACACGTTCATCGCCGACGCGCGCAGTAGCGGAGATTGGGTCGAGACCTTTCGCGAGGAGCATGGCGCGGAAGGCGGCGAACCCCCGTTCCGCTTCGTGACCCTCGAGCGCCGCTAGAAAGCGCGCCCGTCGAGGATCGCGTCGATCTGCGCCCCGACCTGATCGATCGGGGCCATCCCGTCGACCCGGCGGACGAGTCTCTTGCCCTCGTAATAAGGCAGGATCGGCGCGGTCTTGGCGCGATATTCGGCCATGCGCGTGCGCACCGTCTGCTCATTGTCGTCGGGCCTGCGCCTGAACTCGGTCGAGCCGCACACATCGCACACACCGACGGCGGCCGTGGGGCGGAAGCTGTCGTGATAGCCAGTGCCGCACTTCGCGCAGCTGAAGCGGCCGGTGATGCGCTCGACCAGCGCCTCTTCGTCGACCGCAAGCTCGATCACATGGTCGAGCCGCCGCCCACGCTCGGCGAGCAGCAGGTCGAGCGCCTCGGCCTGCGCACAGGTGCGGGGGTAGCCGTCGAAGATGGCACCCTTCTCCGAAGCGGAGTCGAGCCGTTCGCCGATCAGCGCGCTGACGATGGCGTCGCTGACCAGCTCGCCGCGGTCCATGACGGCCTTTGCTTGCAGTCCCACGGGAGTCGCGGCCGCAACCGCTTCGCGCAGCATGTCGCCGGTCGACAGCTGGATCATTCCGCGTTCCGCCTGCAGCCGCGCCGCCTGCGTGCCCTTGCCTGCGCCGGGCGGGCCAAGGAGGATGATGTTCAGCATTGCGGCGCTCTCCCCTGCCCGCGCGCCGCTTAGCGCCGCCGCGGCGTGGTCTTGAGCTTCGCCTTCTTGATGAGGTCGCCGTATTGGTGCGCGATCAGGTGACTCTGGATCTGGCTGACCGTGTCCATGGTCACGTTGACGACGATCAAGAGGCTGGTGCCGCCGAGCGCGAACTGAAGGCCCGCCTGCGACGTCATCATTTCCGGCAGCAGGCAGATCAGCACCAGATAAGAGGCGCCAACCACTGTGATACGGTTGAGCAGATAGTCGAAATAGTCCTCGGTCGCCTTGCCCGGACGAATCCCGGGGATGAAGCCGCCGTGCCGCTTCAGATTGTCGGCGGTTTCCTCGCTGTTGAACTGCACCGCAGTGTAGAAGAAGCAGAAGAAGGCGATGCCGATCCCGTACAGGGCCATGTAGGCGGGAGCGCCGTGCTGCAGATAGGTGCTGACGGTGATCAGCCAGTCGTTCGCGCTGCCGTCGGGCGTCGCGCTGTTGCCGGCCCATTGCATGACCGTCAGCGGCATCAGCAGCAGCGAGGAAGCGAAGATCGGCGGGATTACGCCGGCGGTGTTGATCTTGATCGGCAGGTGCGAACGCTCCTGCTGCATTCCGCGCACGGTCTGGCGCTTCGGATATTGGATCAGCACCCGGCGCTGCGCCCGCTCCATGAAGCAGATGAACAGGATCAGGATGACCGCAAGCGCGATGATGCCGATGACGAGCAGCGGGCTGAGCGAGCCGGTGCGGCTGCCCTCGAGCAGCTGGGCGATGCCCTGCGGCAACCTCGCCACGATGCCGGCCATGATGATCAGCGACACGCCGTTGCCGATGCCGCGGCTCGTGATCTGCTCGCCGATCCACATCAGGAACATGGTCCCGCCGACCAGCGCCAGCGTGCCCGAGATCTGGAACAGCATGCCGGGTTCGACCACCGCGTGGATGCCCTGCCGGGCGCCCTGCGTCTCGAGGCCGCGCACCGCGAGATAGCCCTGGACCAGGGTGATCGCGACCGTCAGGTAACGGGTATATTGGTTGAGCTTCTTGCGCCCGGTCTCACCCTCACGGCGCAACTGCTGCCAGGGCGCGTACATTGTCGCGCCGAGCTGAACCACGATCGAGGCGGTGATGTAGGGCATGACGCCGAGCGCGACGATCGAGAAGCGTTCGAGCGCGCCGCCGGAGAAAGTGTTGAAGACGTCGAGAATGCCGCCGCTCTGCGTCTGGTAAAGCGCCTGCATCGCCACCGGGTCGATGCCGGGGACCGGCACGAACGAGAGCAGCCGGAAGAGGATCAGCGCGCCGAGCGTGAACCACAGGCGCTTCTTGAGCTCGGTGGCCTTCTGGAAGTTGGCGAAGCTGATGCTGGAAGCCAGATTTTCGGCTGCGGATGCCATATCGTTCTGTAATCCCCTAGGCTCTGCGGCTCATATAAGCCGTAGTTCCGTCATTGCGAGCGTAGCGAGGCAATCCAGTTTGCGCTTCTGGATTGCTTCGTCGCTGCCGCTCCTCGCAATGACGTTTACGCCTCTGCCTTGGCAGCGGACTTGCGCGAGCCCTTCTTGGCGGCGGCGAGCTCGGCCGGGTTCTTGCGCTCGACAATCTCGACCGAACCGCCGGCCTTCTCGACCGCTTCACGGGCGCCCTTCGAGGCTCCGGCGACCTTGAACGCCAGCTTGGCCTTGATCTCGCCCTTGCCGAGCAGACGGACGCCGTCCTTGCCGCCGCGGGCGAGGCCTGCAGCGCGGAGCGCGTCATGGTCGATCGTGCCCTTGATATCGAGCTTACCGGCGTCGATCACCTTCTGGATCGCGCCGAGATTCACCTCGGCATAATCCTTTGCGAAGATGTTGTTAAAGCCGCGCTTCGGCAGCCGCATGTGGAGCGGCATCTGGCCGCCCTCGAAGCCGGCAATGCTGACGCCGGAGCGCGACTTGGCGCCCTTGTAGCCGCGGCCCGCGGTCTTGCCCTTGCCCGAGCCGATGCCCCGGCCGACGCGCATACGGCCCTTGCGGGCGCCTTGATTGTCTTTGAGTTCGTTCAGTTTCATCGCTTGCACTCGCTTTCGCTTTTGTCGCGCAGCTCCCGAAACGGGAGCAACTGTTTTGCTCAGGCCGCCTCTTCGACGCGCACCAGATGCTGGACCTTGCGGACCTGGCCCATCACTTCGGCCGTCGCCTCAACCTCAACCGTGCGGTTGAGCTTGTTGAGGCCGAGGCCGACGAGCGTCGCCCGCTGCGTCTTGTCGCGGCGGATCGGCGATCCGGTCTGGGTGATCTTGAGGCGCTTTTTGTTTTCCTGGGCCATGTCCGTCACTCCGCGATCGCTTCGGCCTGAGCCTCGGCTTCGGCAGCGCTGGCGCCACCGCGGCCGAGCAGGTCGGCGACCTTCTTGCCCCGGCGCTGGGCAACCGAGCGCGGGCTGGTCTGCTCCTTGAGCGCCTCGAATGTCGCCCGGATCATATTGTACGGGTTGGACGTGCCGACCGACTTGGTGACCACGTCGGCAACGCCGAGGCTTTCGAAGATGGCGCGCATCGGACCGCCGGCGATGATGCCGGTGCCCGCAGGAGCCGAACGCAAAGCGACGCGGCCGGCACCGAAATGGCCGATCCCGTCATGGTGCAGCGTGCGGCCGTCGCGCAGCGGAACGCGGATCATCGCCTTCTTCGCGGCCGCGGTCGCCTTGCTGATCGCTTCCGGCACTTCGCGGGCCTTGCCGTGGCCGAAGCCGGCGCGGCCCTTACCGTCGCCGACCACGACGAGCGCCGCAAAGCCGAAGCGCTTGCCGCCCTTCACGGTCTTGGAGACGCGGTTGATGTGGACGAGCTTCTCGATCAGCTCCTCGCCGCCGTCATCGTCGCCGCCGCGGTTGCCGCGCCGGTCGTCCCGGCGCCCGCGCCCGCCACGATCACCGCCGCCGCGCCCGCGACCGCCGCCGCCGCCACGGCCACGGGGAGCGCGCGCCGGCTGCTCGACCTGCTGCTCTTCCGCCTGCGCGGGAGTCGCCTCGACGGCCTGTGCCGCCTCGACCGGGTCAGTGTTCACTTCGTTGGTCTGGTTCTCGTCAGCCATTTAAAACTCCAGTCCGCCTTCGCGCGCGGCGTCGGCGAGGGCCTTGACCCGGCCATGGAACAGGAAGCCGCCGCGATCGAACACGACCTTGGACACGCCGGCAGCCTTCGCGCGCTCGGCAAGCGTCTTGCCGACTGCGGCAGCGCCGTCCTTGGTCGCGCCAGCCTTGCCCTTGAGGTCCTTGTCGAGCGTCGAGGCCGAAGCGAGCGTGGTGCCCGCCGCATCGTCGATCACCTGGGCGTAGATGTGGCGGCCCGAGCGGTGGACCGAAAGCCGCGGCTTGCCGGATGCACGGGCGCGCAGCGCCGTGCGCACGCGGCGCCGGCGGCGGTCGAAGAGAGAGAGTCTCGCCATGGCTACTTCTTCTTGCCTTCTTTGCGGAAGATATACTCGCCGCGGTACTTGATGCCCTTGCCCTTGTAGGGTTCGGGCTTGCGCCAGCGGCGGATCTCGGCGGCGACCTGACCGACCTTCTGCTTGTCGATGCCGCTGATCTCGACCGTGTTGGGGTCGGGAGTCTTGATCTCGACGCCTTCAGGCACGGCGAAATTGACGTCGTGACTGTAGCCGAGCTGCAGGCGCAAATTCTTGCCCTGGGCCGCGGCGCGATAACCGACGCCGTTGATTTCCAGCACCTTGGTGAAACCCTCGGTGACGCCGGTGACGAGGTTCTGCACCAGCGTGCGCTGCATGCCCCAGGCCGCGCGGTTGCGCTGCGCGTCGGTCAGCGGCGTCACCCGGATCTCGCCCTCGGCGACCTCATATTTGACGAGATCGTCGAGCAGCTGCATCGCCAGGGTGCCCTTGGGGCCCTTGACGGTGAGCGTGCCGCTTTCGACGCTCGCGCTCACGCCCGAAGGCATGGCGATCGGTTTCTTGCCGATACGGGACATCAGAACACCTCCGCCAGCACTTCGCCGCCGACATTCTGCTCGCGCGCCTCGGCGTCCGAGAGCACGCCGCGCGGCGTCGAGACGATGATCGTGCCCAGCCCGTTGCGGATGCGCGGAAGCTCGCGCGCCGCCGAATAGACGCGGCGGCCGGGTTTCGACACCCGCGCCAGATGCTGGATCGCCGGCTGGCCCTCGAAATATTTGAGCTCGATGCGCAGGCCCTTCTGGCCGGCGAGCTCTTCTTCCGTATAGCCGCGGATATAGCCTTCGCGCTGGAGCACATCGAGGACGCGCGTGCGCAGCTTGGACGCCGGAGTCAGGATCGAATCCTTGCGGGCCTGCTGGCCGTTGCGGATGCGGGTGAGCATGTCACCCAGAGGATCGGTCATTGGCATATTTGATCCTCCCTACCAGCTCGACTTGGTGACGCCCGGGATCAGGCCCTTGTTGGCCAGTTCCCGAAGCATGATCCGCGACAGCCGGAACTTGCGGTAATAAGCGCGCGAACGGCCGGTCAGCTCGCAGCGGTTGCGGATCCGGGTCGGATTCGCATTGCGCGGCAGCTCGGCCATCTTGAGCCGGGCGATCAGCCGCTCGGTCTCGTCCTTGCTCTCATCGTCCGCGATCGCCTTCAGCTTCGCATATTTCGATGCATATTTCTGAGCGAGCTGCTTGCGCCGCTCGTTCTTGTTGATCGAACTCAGTTTCGCCATGACTTAAGTTCTTCTCCTTGAAGAAGCAGACCGCTCAGGCGGCCTGCTTCTGCTCCTCGGCCGGGAACGGGAAGTTGAACAGGCGCAGCAGCTCGCGCGCCTCCTCGTCCGTGTTCGCGGTCGTCGTGATGATGACGTCCATTCCCCGCACCTGATCGATCTGATCATAGTTGATCTCGGGGAAGATGATCTGTTCCTTGAGGCCCATCGCATAATTGCCGCGACCGTCGAACGAGCGCGGGTTGAGCCCGCGGAAGTCGCGCACGCGCGGCAGCGCGATCGTGACCAGCCGGTCAAGGAATTCGTACATGCGGTCGCGGCGCAGCGTGACCTTGCAGCCGATCGGCATGCCTTCGCGCAGCTTGAACTGGGCGATCGACTTCTTGGCCTTCGTGATCACCGGCTTCTGGCCGGCGATCTGCAGCATTTCGGCGGCCGCGGTCTCGACGCGCTTCTTGTCCTGGGTCGCTTCGCCAACGCCCATGTTGATGACGATCTTCTCGAGCTTCGGCACTTCCATGCGGTTCTTGTAGCCGAAGCGCTCGATCATCGCCGGGACGATGCGCTCGTCATAATCGCGCTTCAGGCGCGGGATATATTTCTCGTCAGCCATTGATCAGCTCTCCGGTCTTCGCCGCGACGCGGACCTTCTTGCCGTCGCGCACCTCGAAACGGACGCGGGTCGGCTTGCCGTCGGCGGTCGCGATCGCGACCTTCGACACGTGCAGCGGCGCTTCCTTGCGCTCGATCCCACCCTGGGGATTGAGCTGCGACGGCTTGCGGTGGCGCGCGTGGACGTTGATGCCCGACACGATCACCTTGCCCTCCTTGGGCATCGCCTTGACGACCTCGCCGGTGCGGCCCTTGTCCTTGCCGGACAGGATCACGACCTGGTCGCCCTTCTTGATCTTCTGCGCGGCCATCACAGCACCTCCGGCGCCAGCGAAATGATCTTCATGTGCTTCCTTGCGCGAAGCTCGCGCACCACCGGGCCAAAGATACGGGTGCCGATCGGCTCCTCGTTCTTGTTGACCAGGACCGCAGCGTTGCTGTCGAAGCGGATCACCGAACCGTCGGGACGGCGGATGTCCTTGGCGGTGCGAACGATCACCGCGCGGTGGACGTCGCCCTTCTTCACGCGGCCGCGCGGAGCCGCTTCCTTGACGGAAACGACGATGATGTCGCCGACGCCCGCGGTGCGGCGCTTCGAGCCGCCCAGCACCTTGATGCACTGGACGCGCTTGGCGCCGCTGTTGTCCGCAACGTCCAGGTTGGACTGCATCTGGATCATGGTTCGACCCTTATCCTCTCAATATCTCTTCAGGCGTCCGCTTCGGCGACGTCTTCGGCTTTGGCCTTCTTGGCCGGCTTCTTCGCCGGCTTCTTCTCGGCCTTTTCCTTGGCCGGCTGCGACGGCTCGGCATCGCTCGGAGCCGCGATCTCCGGCTCGGCGATGTCGACGCTGCCAACCTTGGCCGCACCGATGCGGTCGACGACCTTCCACGTCTTCAGCTTGGAGACCGGCGCGCATTCCTCGATGCGCACGATCTCGCCGACGTGGAACTCGTTGGCCGCGTCATGGGCGTGGTACTTTTTCGACAGCTTGATGATCTTGCCGTAGAGCGGGTGCTTCACCCGCCGCTCGACACGGACCACCACGGTCTTGTCACCCTTGTCGGACACCACGGTGCCGGTGAGGACGCGCTTGGGCATCTTACATAGTCTCCTTACGCCTTGGCGGCCTGCGCGCGGGCGCGTTCATTCTGCAGCGTCTTGATGCGCGCGATCGTGCGGCGCACCTCGCGCACCCGGCTCGGCTTCTCCAGCTGATTGGTCGCCGACTGGAAGCGCAGGTTGAACTGCTCGCGCTTCAGCTCGATCAGCTGCTGCTGCAGCTGGTCGTCGGTCTTCACCTTGAGATCGTCGATCGCAGGCATCTTAACGGTCCTCCTCGACCAGGCTCTCGCCGAGGCGGGCGACGACCTTGGTCTTGATCGGCAGCTTCTCGGCCGCGCGCTCGAACGCCGTCTTGGCGAGCGGTCCGGGCACTCCGTCGAGCTCGAACAGGATGCGGCCGGGCTTGACCCGCGCGACCCAGAATTCGGGGCTGCCCTTGCCCGAGCCCATGCGGACTTCGGCGGGCTTAGAGCTCACCGGGACGTCCGGGAAAATCCGGATCCACAAGCGGCCCTGACGGCGGATGTGGCGCGTGATGGCGCGGCGCGCCGCCTCGATCTGGCGCGCCGTGATCCGCTCCGGCTCCATCGCCTTCAGGCCGAAGGCGCCGAAATTGAGCTCGGTCCCGCCCTTGGCATTGCCGTGGATCCGGCCCTTGAAGGCCTTGCGGAACTTGGTGCGCTTTGGCTGCAGCATCTCTTATTTCCTTCCGCTTACCGGTTGCCGCGCTCTTCGCGCGCCGGGCGGACGCCGGAGGTCTGGGCCTCCATCATCAGCCGGTCCTGAGCGAGCGGATCGTGAGCGAAAATTTCGCCCTTGAAGACCCACACCTTGACTCCGCAGACGCCGTAAGCGGTGTGCGCCTCGGCCTCCGCATAATCGACGTTGCCGCGCAGCGTGTGCAGCGGCACGCGGCCCTCGCGGTACCATTCGGTGCGGGCGATCTCGGCGCCGCCGAGACGGCCCGAGCAGGTGATACGAATGCCTTCGGCGCCGAGACGCAGCGCCGACTGCACCGCGCGCTTCATCGCGCGGCGGAAGGCGATGCGGCGCTCGAGCTGGTCGGCGACGCCCTGGGCAACGAGCTTTGCGTCAATCTCCGGCTTGCGGATCTCGACGATGTTGAGGCTCACTTCCGAGCTGGTCATCTTGCCCAGCTCTTTCTTGAGCTTCTCGATGTCCGCGCCCTTCTTGCCGATGATCACGCCCGGCCGCGCCGCATAGATGCTGATGCGGCAGATCTTGGCGGGACGCTCGATCACCACCTTCGAAATCGCCGCCTGGGGCAGCTTTTCGAGGATGTAGCGGCGGATCTTCAGGTCCTCGAGCAGAAGCCGGCCGTAATCCTGGCCTTCCGCGAACCAGCGGCTGTCCCAGGTGCGGTTGATCTGCAGGCGAAGCCCGACAGGAGAGGATTTTTGACCCATTACGCTTCTTCCTGCTCGCGAACGACGACCCGGAGGCGGCTGAACGGCTTGACGATCCGGCTCGAACGGCCGCGCGCGCGCGTCATGAACCGCTTCATCGAGATTGACTTGCCGACGCTGGCCTCGGCGACGACCAGAGCGTCGACGTCGAGATTGTGGTTGTTCTCCGCATTGGCGATCGCCGAAGCGAGCACCTTGCGCACGTCCTCAGCCATGCCCTTGGGCGAGAACTGGAGGATGTTCATCGCCTCCTCGACCTTGCGGCCGCGGATCATCTGCGCGACGAGGTTGAGCTTGCGCGCCGAGCCGCGGATCGTGTTGCCGACCGCGAGCGCTTCCTTCTCGCCCACCTTGCGGGGTGCAGCTGCCTTGCCCATTAGCGCTTGCCCTTCCTGTCAGCGGCGTGGCCGGGGAAGGTGCGGGTCGGCGCGAACTCGCCGAGCTTCATGCCGACCATTTCCTCATTGACCGACACCGGCACGAACTTGCGGCCGTTGTAGACGTTGAAGGTCAGGCCGACGAACTGCGGCAGGATCGTCGAACGGCGCGACCAGGTCTTGATCGGCGCGCGGCCGCCCTTTTCCTGCGCGGCTTCCGCTTTCTTCAGAAGCGAAAGCTCGACGAACGGACCTTTCCAGACGGAACGGGCCATGGATTAACCCTTCTTCTTCGCGTGACGCGACCGGATGATGAACTTGTCGGTCGCTTTGTTGTGACGGGTGCGCGCACCCTTGGTCGGCTTGCCCCACGGGGTGACCGGATGACGGCCGCCGGAGGTGCGGCCTTCGCCGCCGCCGTGCGGGTGGTCGACCGGGTTCTTGGCAACGCCGCGGGTCAGCGGACGCTTGCCCATCCAGCGAGTACGCCCGGCCTTGGCCAGGGTCTGGTTGGCATTGTCGGGGTTCGACACTGCGCCGACGGTCGCCATGCAATCGGAGCGGATGTAGCGCTGCTCGCCCGAATTGAGGCGGACGATGACCATTCCGCGGTCGCGCCCGACCACCTGCACATAGGTGCCGGCCGCGCGCGCGATCTGGCCGCCCTTGCCGGGCTTCAGCTCGACATTGTGGACGATGGTGCCGACCGGCATCTGGCCGATCTCCATCGCATTGCCGGGCTTCACGTCGACCTTCTTGCCGGCGATCACCTTGTCGCCCGGCGCAAGGCGCTGCGGCGCAAGGATATAGGCCTGCTCGCCGCCCTCGTAGGTGACGAGCGCGATGAAGGCCGAGCGGTTCGGGTCATATTCCAGCCGCTCGACAGTCGCCGGCACGTCCCAGGTGCGGCGCTTGAAATCGACATAGCGGTAGCGCTGCTTGTGCCCGCCACCGATGCCGCGGCTGGTGACGTGGCCCTTGTTGTTGCGGCCGCCCGTCTTCACCTTGCCCTCGGTCAGCTTCTTGACCGGCTTGCCCTTCCACAGGCTCGCGCGGTCGACCAGGATCAGGCCGCGGCGCGCCGGCGAAGTCGGCTTATACTGCTTGAGTGCCATTAGCCGCGGACCCCTTCGGTAATGTCGATCGACTGGCCCTCGGCGAGGGTGACGATCGCCTTCTTCACGTCCGAACGCTGATAGGGCTTGCCCTTCCAGCGCTTGGTCTTGCCCTTGGTAACGAGCGTGTTCACGTTCTTCACGGTGACGCCGAACAGGGCCTCGACCGCCGCCTTGATCTCCGGCTTGGTCGCCTTGGGCGCGACCTTGAACACCACCGCATTCGTCTCCGACAGCATCGTCGACTTCTCGGTGATGTGCGGCGCGAGCACGATGTCGTAGTGGCGCACGTCCGGCGCCGCCTGCTGCTTCTTAGCCATTGAAGCGGGCCTCCAG
>DATLGK010000025.1:0-12921 GCA_035540475.1 Sphingomicrobium sp. | reverse complement strand
CGCGTCTTCTTCGCGCGGCCGAACTCCAGCACATAATCGTCGCCCGGCCAGGGCCGGCGCGCCCAGGCATCGTCGAGCATCGCGCGATGCTCGAAGAACAGCACGGGGTCGTTGCCGCGCAAGCTGCCGCGCAGCAGACCGACCGCATCCTCGGCATTGGACGGCACCGCCACTTTCCACCCGGGATTGTGCACAAACTCGACTTCGTTGGTCATCGAATGCCAAGGGTCGCCGCACTTGAAGAAGCCGCCGGGCACGCGCAGCACCATCGGCGCAGCGAAGCGGTTGTGGGTACGCCAGCGCATCGTCCCGCAATCGTGGATCTGCTCGGTCGCCGGCTCGGCATATTTGCGGAACTGTATCTCGGGCACGGGCATCAGCCCGGCGAGCGCCATTCCGACGGCCCGCCCCACGATTCCTTCCTCGTTGAGCGAGGTATCGAAGACCCGGTCGCGGCCGAACTTGTCCTGCAGGCCGAGCGTGACCGCATGGACACCCCCTTTTGGCCCCACGTCCTCACCGAACACCAGCACGCGCGGGTTCGATTCGAGCTCCTGCTCGAGCACGCGGCGGATCGCGGTGACCATGTTGATGCGCTGACCGGAGCCGGCCGGCTGATCGGTCGCCGGCGGCTGCGCGTAGCCGCTGTTCCACAGCCCGCCGACCTTTTGCATCTCGCCTTCAAAGAAGACGTGCTCGGTCACCTTTTCAGGTGAGGAAATGCCGCGAGCCTCGGCCTCGGCGCGGGCGGCCTCGACCTGCCACGCGCTCTCGCGCTCGAGGTCGGCCCAGGCTTCCTCGCCGATCTGCAGCTTCGCGCAATGCGCCTTGAGCTTGGGGAGCGGGTCGCGCGCCCATTCCTCCGCGATTTCCTTTTCGCTCTTGTAGCTTTGCGTGTCCTGGTAGCTGTGGCCTTCGAGCCGCGGGACGGAGAGGCGCAGTAGCGCCGGAGCGCGCTTCGTGCGCACATGGCGCACCGCCTCGCCGATCAGGCGTGAGGCTTCGGCCGGATCGGTGCCGTCGCCGTTGAAGATGGTGAGGCCCGTGAAGCTCTTAAGGTTGGCGGCGATGTCGCGGCCCGGCGTCTGATAGTCGGACGTGACGGAAATGCCGTAGCCATTGTCCTCCACGTACATCAGCAAAGGCAGTTGCTGGGTGGTGGCGATGGTCAGCGCCGACCAGAAGCCGCCGGTCGCGCAGCTCGCGTCGCCGCCGAGTACCAGCGCGATCGCGTCTTCCGGCCCTTCGCCCAGCACCTTCTGCTTGTAGGCGATCGCCTGTGCCCAGCCGGCCGCGGGGGTATATTGGGCGCCGACACCCCCGCACATCGGCAGCGCGTGGGCGCCGCCGGGGTTCGGATAGTTGAACACGACGCCGATGTCGCGGCCGTCCGAATAACCGCCGGCAAGGCCCATGCCCGAGCCCAGCGCGTCGGCCAGCGGAACTCCAAGCGCGAGCAAGAGCGGGCGCGAGCGATAATAGCCGCAGGCGGCGTCCCCATCCTTGAGGTTGAGGCCGAGCAGCACCTGCGCCATGTCGTGGCCGCGCGCGCTGAACTGGTAGAGGACCTTCTTCGCCGGGACGAGCTCCTGCTCCTCGATCCGGTCCATTTCGCGGCTGGTCAGGACCAGCCGCGCGACCTCGCGCCAATCCACCTCGGCAGACACTTTGCCCGGGTCGCGCTCAGCCACGGTCAGGCGTCCAGCGCGCCGACCACGGCGGCGGTAAATCGGTCGATCTGCGCGTCGCTCATGCCGACGACGTTGAAGCGGCCGCTGTCGGCCATGTAGATCGCCTCGGTTTCGCGGAGCTGGAGCACTTGCTCCCGGCTTAGCGGCAGCATCGAGAACATGCCGTACTGCCGGCCGATGAAGCCGAGCCGCGGATCGGCCGAGGCGATCCGCTGCCGCACCGAATTGATCCGGTCGCGCATGGCTTCGAGCTCGACCAGCCAGGCTGCGCGCAAGTCCGGGTCCTCGAGGATGATGTGCACGCAGGCGGCGCCGTGGTCGGGCGGCATCGACCACATCTCTCGCGCGCGCTGGAGCACATGGTCCATCGCCCGCCTGGTCGCATCGGCCGAGCCGGTCTTCAGCCACAAGGAGCCGACACGGTCGCGATAGACGCTGAAATTCTTGTCGCAGCTCTGTGCGACGATCACCTCGTCGCAGGTGTCGAGCATCAGCCTCACGCCGAACGCATCCTCGTCGAGGCCGCGGCCGAAGCCCTGGTAGGCGATGTCGATCAGCGGGATCAGCCCGCGCTCGGCAACGACGCTCGCCACTTCCCGCCATTGGTCTTGGCTGAGGTCCGCGCCAGTGGGATTGTGACAGCAGCCGTGGAGCAGCGCGACGTCCCCCGGCCCGGCCGAGCGCAGCGCCGACAGCATCTCATCGAACAGGATGCGCGTGCGGTCGCGGTCGTAATAAGGATATTCGACGAACTGGAGACCCGCCCCGCGCAGTAGTGGGCCATGGTTGGGCCAGGTCGGCGTCCCGACGATCACCCGAACGCCAGGATTGGCGGTGACAAGAAGCTCGGCGGCGAGGCGCAATGCCCCGCACCCGCCGGGCGTCTGCAGCCCGGCGATGCGCGCGTCGGAAGCATGCGGGCCGAGCAGAATCGGCCGAAGCAGCTCGGCGAAGCGCTTGTCGCCCGCGCTGCCGAGATAGGCCTTGGTGCGCTGGGTCGCGAGCAGGCGCTGCTCGGCCGCCTTCATCACCTTGAGGATAGGCGTATTGCCCTGGCCGTCGCGGAACACGCCGACGCCGACATCGATCTTGTCCGGCCGCGGATCGGCGTCACACAAGGCGATCAGCGCCAGCAGCGAATCGCTTTGCACGGGCGGAAGGTCGGCGAGGCCCGGCGCCCTGGTGGTCTCGGTCAGCATGGACAAGCGATTAGCGCGACTAGGCGTCGTAATCCACCGCCACCCCGTCCCCGAGCGGCACCGACTGGCAGGTCAGCACATAGCCCGCTGCGACCTCCTCGTCGGTGAGGCCATAACGTGCGGCCATCTCGACCTTGCCGCCGGTGACCTTCGCCCGGCAGGTCGCGCACACGCCCGCCTTGCAGGCGAAGGGCGCCGGAAGCCCGGCGGCGCGGGCGCTGTCGAGGATATTGCCCGCGGTGAACGGGACACGGCGGGTGCGGCCGTCGAGGGTGACCGCGACGGTGACGCCCTCGGCCTGACTTTGCAGCTGGGCCATCTCGCGCGCGACTGCTTCCGGCGGCCGATCGGCCGTGAAGCGCTCGATGTGGATCCGGTCCCTGGCCGCGCCGAGGCCCAGAAGCACGCCCTCGGCCGCGTCCATCATCGGACCGGGCCCGCAGATGAACCAGCCGTCCACATCCTGCGCATCGCGCACCAGCGCCGGGATCGCCTGCTCGAGCCGCGCCTGGTCGAGCATGCCGTTGAACAGGTCGATGTCCTGCTCCTCCTGGTCAAGGAAGTGGAAAATCTCGAGCCGGCCCAAATGCTTGTCCTTGAGCCCGGCAAGTGTCTCGAGGAAGATGACCGAGCTGCTGTCGCGGTTGCCGTAAAACAAAGTGAAGCGGCTGCCCGGTTCGTAACGCAGCGTCGACTTGATCAGCGACATGACGGGCGTGATGCCCGAGCCGCCCGCAATACCGACGAGGTGTCGCGCGTTCGATGGGGCGAACTCGGTGGTGAAGCTGCCATGCGGCGGCATGACGTCGATCGTGTCGCCGGCTTTCAGATTGTCGCCGACCCAGTTCGAAAATAGCCCGCCGGCAATACGCTTCACGGTCACCATCCAATCCTGCTCGTCCGGGGCGGTGCACAGCGAATAGTTGCGGCGGATTTCCTCGCCGCCGATGGTCGCGCGCAGGGTCAAATGCTGGCCCGGCTTGAACGCAAAGCGCTCTCGCAGCTCTCCCGGCACGTCGAAGCGGATCGAATTGGCTTCGGCGGTCTCGGGAACGATCTCGGCGACGCGGAGCGCGTGGAAATGCTCGGCCATGGCGCGCGAGCGTTAGCCTACCACTTTGCGTCGGGATAGGTGCGCGGAAGGAACTGCATCACGGCGAGGAGATGCCCGAGATGCTCGCTATGATGGCCGCGCCTGCCGCCGAGGATCGGGCGCTGCTCAGGCGGAGCTTCGAGGCACGCCTCGGCGATGACCGCTGCGATCGCAGAGCGGTACTCCGCTTCGAACTCGCGCGGGTCGGGCGCGAGGCCGCGTTCGATTGCGGCCGCGAGCGTCCCGTCAACCTCGAACAGCTCGGGAATGAAGCGCCAGTTCCAGTCGAGCCCGGCGGCCATGCGCCGGGCGCTTTCCTCGGTCCCGTCGCCGAGGCGGATCGTCCACTCGGACGCGAGCTCGCGGTGGTACGTGACTTCCTTGACCGCTTTGGCAGCGAATTCGCGCAGAAACTGATCGCTGGAATTCGTCAGCCGCTGCAGCAGCATGTGCTGCCAGCTCGTGTAGAGCAGGTGGCGCGCGATCGTCTGCGCGAAGTCACCGTTCGGCTGTTCGACCAGCAGGCAATTCTTGAAGTCGAGCACGTCGCGGTGGAAGGCGAGCCGGTCGCCGTCACCGGCTTCGTTCAGCAGCAAATTCGCCTGGCCAACGAGATCGAGCGCCAGGTTGGCAAGACTGATGTCCACTTCGAGGACAGGCCCGTGCCCGCACCATTCGCTGAGACGCTGGCCGAGCACCAGCGCGTCGTCGCCGAGGCGCAGCAGATAGTCCGTCCGAGGATCGACAGCGACGGTCGCCATCAGATGTGCTTCACCTCGTCAGGGATGTCGTAGAAGGTCGGGTGGCGGTAGACCTTGCTCTCTGCGGGCTCGAACAGCTCGCCAGCCTGGTCCGGGTCGGACGCCACAATTTCAGCCGACGGGACGACCCAGAGGCTCACGCCTTCGAGGCGCCGCGTGTACGTGTCGCGCGCATGGGCGAGCGCGAGCTGCGCGTCAGGAGCATGAACGCTGCCCACATGGCGATGCGAAAGGCCGCCCTTGGCACGGACAAAGACCTCCCAAAGCGGCCAGTCACCACTCACGCCGCCTTCCTCGCACGGCGTTTCGCTTCATGCGCCGCCGCGGCCTCGCGCACCCACGCGCCGTCGTCCCAGGCGTCGCGTCGGGCCTTCATCCGTTCCTTGGCCACCGGACCTTCCCCACGCACCACCGCGTAGAATTCCTCCCAGTCGACTTCGCCGAAGTCATAGCCGCCCTTCTCCTCGTTCCACTTGAGGTCCGGGTCGGGGACAGTGAGGCCGAGGAAATCGGCCTGGGGCGCCGTGATGTCGACAAACTTCTGGCGAAGCTCGTCATTCGTCTCGCGCTTGATCCGCCAGCGCATTGACTGGGCGGTGTTGGGCGAATTCTCGTCGGGCGGGCCGAACATCATCAGGCTCGGCCACCACCAGCGGTTGAGCGCGTCCTGCGCCATGCGCTTCTGCTCGGCCGTGCCATTGGCCAGCGCGATCATGATCTCGTAGCCCTGCCGCTGGTGGAAGCTCTCTTCCTTGCAGATGCGGACCATCGCCCGCGCATACGGACCGTAGCTGGTGCGCTGCAGCGGCACCTGGTTCATGATCGCCGCGCCGTCGACCAGCCAGCCGATCGCGCCGATGTCGGCCCAGGTGAGCGTCGGGTAGTTGAAGATGGTGCTGTACTTCGCCTTGCCCGAATGCAGCGCCTCGATCATCTGCTCGCGACTGGTGCCGAGCGTCTCCGCGGCGCAATAGAGGTACAGACCATGGCCCGCCTCATCCTGCACCTTGGCGAGCAGGATCGCCTTGCGCCGAAGCGAGGGAGCGCGCGTAATCCAATTCCCTTCGGGCAGCATGCCCACGATCTCGCTGTGCGCATGCTGGCTGATCTGCCGCGTGAGCGTCCGGCGGTAGGCCTCGGGCATCCAGTCCTTGGGCTCGATGAACTCGTCGGCGGCGACCCGCGCCTCGAATGCCTCGAGCAGCTTCGGGTCCTCGAGATTCTCGATCTTTGCCGTCTTCTGAAGCTCGGTGGTGTACATGGCGCCGATGTAGCTCCTCGATGCGCGCCGTTCAAATCGTCGCGCGCTTGCAAGCAACGCCGCACCGCGCGGCAAGCTCCTTCGCGAACGCTGCGCGTTCAGCCTCCACTTACCGCCCGAAGCCAGTTTGCAAAGCCATGAGGATCGATCGCCGAGCTTTGCTGGCCAGTGTCGCGGCAATCACCGCCACGCCGCTTGCAGCGCGCCTCGGCGCGCAGCCCCAGCGAGTCCTTCGGCCCGAAGATTTCGGAGCCCGCGGCGACGGCACGGCCAACGACACAAGGGCATTTTCCCGCCTCAGCGCCGAGATCAACCGGCGCGGCGGAGGCACGGTCGCGCTGCGCGCGGGGCGGACTTACATCGTCGGCGCCCAGTCTCGGGACGGAGGACCTTATGCCTGGAATCCGGCACCCATCCTGGACTTCGAAAACCTGACCAGGCCGCTCGTGATCGAGGGCAATGGAGCGAAGCTGCGCTGCCAGGCGGGCCTTAAATATGGTGCGTTCGATCCGCAAAGCGGCGCGCCGGTCGACCTGCCCCCGCCAAGGAAGGACAAAACCAAGGTCGCAACGCCCTATCACGCGATGATCCGTGTCCGCGCGTGCAGCGGTTCGGTCACCATCCACGACGTCGAGCTGGACGGGAACGTCGACCAGCTCGTGATTGGGGGGAAATATAATCGTGGCGGCTGGCAGATCCCCGCTTCGGGGATCGATCTGGCCAATAACCGCGGCGCGGAAACGATCGAGAACGTCTATTCGCACCATCATGCGCTCGACGGCGCGCACATGCGCGCCGCGCCGAGCCGTGTCGGGCGCACGCGTGTCATTCGCTTGGTCTGCCGCAACAATGGCCGCCAAGGCGTCAGCCTGGTCGGCGGCCGCGGTTACGATTTCGCCGATTGCGAGTTCAGTCATACCGGCCGCGCGAAAATCCGGAGCTCCCCCGGTGCCGGCGTCGACATCGAGGCCGAAGGGCCGGGGACGGTGATCCGCGACGTGACCTTTGCGCGGTGCAAATTCCTCGACAATGCCGGGCCCGGCCTCGCCGCAGCCGCGGGCAACAGCGCCGACGTGCGCTTCTCCGAGTGCCTGTTCGTCGGGACGACCAGCTGGTCGGCGTGGCCGCGCAAACCGGGCTACGCCTTCTTGCGGTGCACCTTCGTCGGTCCTGTCGTGCACGCCTGGGCCGATGCCGATCCGGCCCGGGCTACGGGGTTCATTGGCTGCCGTTTCACGGATGATCCGGCTCTGTCGCCAAAAGGGGTGTTCGCCGGCGGCGGGTCGGGCACCATCGCCCAGTTCCGTAACGCTCAGAACATCCTCTTCGACGGCTGTACCTTCAACCTGGTCGGTGCCGCGACCCTGCCGCTGACCCAGGATGCCATCTACAAGGATTGCCGGATGAGCCAGCGCTCGACCCGGCCGGGGCGCCCGATCGGACGGTATCTCGGCACCACCACCATCATTGGAGCCGTGAACATCACCGGCTCGATCGTGGAAGGGTCGCTGATCGTCAACGGCCGGCGATTGCCGCGCGGCGTCGTCACAGGATGACGGGGCCGCCGACTGTTCGGGAATAGCCGGTGAACTCCGCGATCGGACGGCCATCGGCGGTCCTCACCGCGACCCGCGTCACGCCGCTGCGGCCAACAGCCGCTGCTTCTTCGGCCTCGGCGATCAGCCTGTCCCCCTCGCCTGCACTGTCGAGGAAGACGATCGACGCCTGCGCCGCGACGCTCTTCTCATTACCGCCGTTGCAGACGTAGGCGAAGGCCGTGTCGGCGAGCGCGAAGACCATTCCGCCGTGGACGATCCCGTGGCCGTTGAGCATGTCGCTGCGAACAGTCATGGACAGGCGCGCGTAACCGAGCCGCGCTTCCTCAATGCTTACCCCCCAGGCGGCGCCCGTACCTTCAGCGGCGAGCATGGCCTCGGCGACCCGCTTCGCGAGTTGGTTTGCGTCCACGCCCTCTCCTTCGCTAGGCCCGTGGCATGGCGTACGAGACCATCGACTTCAAGGCGGACGGGCCAGTTGCCCGAGTCACGCTCAATCGGCCGGACCGGCTCAACAGCTTCACTGCACAGATGCACGAGGAGCTTCGCGACGCGCTCGCAAACCTTGGGAAGGCGCGTGTCGTCGTTTTGACCGGCGCCGGCCGCGGATTCTGCGCCGGCCAGGACCTCAATGACCGCGCGGTTGCGCCAGGCGAAGCGGTCGATCTCGGCGAGACCGTCCAGCAATGCTGGAACCCGCTGATTCGCCTGCTGACCTCCCTGCCCCAGCCGGTCATTGCGAGGGTCAATGGGGTGGCCGCCGGCGCCGGCGCCAACATCGCGCTCGCGTGCGACATCGTCATCGCCGCCAAATCGGCAAAGTTCATCCAGAGCTTCTCGGCCATCGGCCTGATCCCCGACAGCGGCGGGACCTGGGTGCTGCCGCGGCTGGTCGGCCAGGCCCGGGCGCTAGGGCTCGCGCTGACCGGCGAGCCGCTCCCTGCCGAACGGGCCGCCGAATGGGGCCTGATCTGGAAGGCGGTCGACGACGGGGGGCTGGACGCGGAGGTCGACGCGGTCGCGGGCAAGCTGGCGTCGCTCCCCCCGCTCGGGCTTGCGGCGATCAAGGACATGATTCGGTCGAGCTGGCAGTACAGCCTCGACGAGGAGCTCGAACGGCAAACGGGAGCGATGCGCCGCCTCGGCTTCACCGAAGACTATCGCGAAGGTGTCGCGGCGTTTCTCGAGAAGCGCGCGCCGAAGTTCACCGGCCGCTAGCGCCTGGATCGCTGCAACCGAGGGCGCCGCTGGTTCGTTGCGGCTTCCAAACAACAACAATGGAGGCGCGCGTGCTCGGCACCATCCTCATCATTCTTCTCGTCCTGCTGCTGATCGGCGCGCTGCCGCGCTGGGGCCACAGCGCCGGCTGGGGTTACGGGCCGTCGGGCCTGCTCGGCCTCATCCTGATCATCGTCGTGATCCTGCTGCTGCTCGGGCGAATCTAGCGGCCGGCGCCCGCTTTTTCGGCGAAGCGCCACGCGGCTTGCGCCAGCATCGGCACCCGCTTGGCCATCTCCGCAGCCTGGGCGTGGCTGGCCGTCCCGTCGATTACCCTTTTCTTGATCCCCTGCACGATCCCGGCGAGGCGGAAGAGATTGTAGGCGAAGTACCAGTCCAGTTTCTCCGCGACCGGAACCCCTGCGCGAGCCGAATAGCGCTCCACGATCTCCTCTAGTGTGGGGATTCCCAGCTCGCCGAGATCGAGGCCATCAAGCCCCGCACCGCCGTCGGCAGGCATGACCCATTGCATCGCGAGATAAGAAAAGTCCGCGAGCGGGTCGCCGAGCGTCGCCAGCTCCCAGTCAAGAACGGCGGTGAGCGTACCGTCCTCGTCCACGACCACATTGTCGATCCGGTAATCGCCGTGGACGATCGACACGCGCGACTGCTGCGGCAGGCTTGCCGGAAGATATGCGATCAGCCGCTCCATCTCCGGCAGATCGTCGGTCTGAGAGTCGCGATATTGCCGGGTCCAGCGCGCGACCTGCCGCTCGAAATAATTGCCGGGCTTGCCGAAATCGCCGAGCCCCGCCGCTTCGGGGTCGATGCCATGGAGATCGGCGAGCCTGTCGATCAGCTGCCAATAGATGCGCCGGCGCTGCGCTGGATCGAACTGTGGCAGCGCGCCGTTGGCATAGGGACGTCCCCTGGCGAGCTCCATCACGTAGAAGATTGCACCGATCACCGACGGATCGTCGCACAGCGCGAACGGCCGCGGCACCGGGAAGCCGAGCGGATGCAGCGCCGACAGGAGCCGATATTCGCGGTCCACCGCATGCGCCGAGGGAAGCAGCGGGCCGAAGGGCTTGCGCCTCAGCACATAATCGCCCGAGGCGGCGGCGATCCGGTAGGTCGGGTTGGACTGGCCCGACGGGAATTTGGTGAGCGCGAACGGCGGTCGGAAGCCGGGAATATTCGCTTCGAGCCAGCGCCCGAGTGCAGCCTCGTCGAGCGCCTGTTCGCTCATCTGTGCTTCTTATACTCCAGCCGCGCGATCGCCCGGCGGTGGACCTCGTCGGGACCGTCGGCGAGGCGCAGCGTGCGGATCGACGCATAAGCGCGGGCCAGGCCCGCATCCTCGGAAACGCCGGCGGCGCCGAACGCCTGGATCGCATCGTCGATCACCTTGAGCGCCATCAACGGCGCCGCCACTTTGATCATCGCGATCTCACCCTGCGCGGCCTTGTTGCCCGCGCGGTCCATCATGTCCGCGGCCTTGAGGCACAGCAGCCTGGTCATCTCGATATTGATGCGCGCGTCGGCGACCCTTTCCTCCCACACGCCCTGCTCGGCGATCGTCTTGCCGAACGCGGTGCGCGACATCAGCCGCTTGACCATCGCCCCCAGCGCTTCCTCGGCTGCGCCGATGGTGCGCATGCAATGGTGGATGCGTCCCGGCCCCAATCGGCCCTGCGCGATCTCGAAGCCCCTGCCCTCGCCCAGCAGCATGTTCGACGGCGGCACGCGCACGTCGTCGAGCTCGATCTCCATGTGGCCGTGCGGCGCATCGTCATAGCCGAACACCGGCAAGTGCCGGGTCACCTTCACTCCGGGCGCATCGAGCGGGACGAGGATCATCGACTGCTGCTTGTGCGTGTCGGCTGCCGGATCGGTCTTGCCCATCAGGATGGCGATCTTGCAGCGCGGGTCGCCTGCCCCGCTCGACCACCATTTGCGGCCATTCACCACATATTCGTTGCCGCGCATCTCGATCCGGCACTGGATGTTGGTCGCGTCGGATGAAGCGACGTCGGGCTCGGTCATCAGGAAGGCCGAGCGGATCTCTCCGCCCATCAGCGGCCGCAGCCACTCTTCCTTCTGCTCGCGCGTGCCGTAGCGGTGCAGCACTTCCATGTTGCCGGTGTCGGGCGCCGAGCAATTGAACACTTCCGATGCCCAGGCGATGCGCCCCATCTCCTCGGCGCAGAAAGCATATTGGAGATTACTGAGGCTGGGCCCCTCGAATTCGAAGCTGTCGTCGACCGGCTGGGCGCCGTGGGAGGGCGGCATGAACAGGTTCCACAGGCCCTCGGCGCGCGCCTTTTCCTTCAGCTCCTCGACGACGGGAATGACTTTCCAGCGTTCGCCTTCGCGCTGCTGGGCCTCATAATCGGCGACGCGCGGGCGGACATGCTCGTCCATGAACGCGCGCACGCGGTCGCGCCATTCGCTTTCTTTGGGTCCGACGCTGAAATCCATTCGGCACCGCTATCAGCAAGTCGCAACGGTGGCTATGAGCGCTCGCATGGGCAGGCTTGAGGGCAAGATCGCAATAGTCACCGGCGCCGCGTCGGGCATTGGCAAGGCCAGCGTCGAACTGTTCCGCGCCGAGGGCGCGACGGTGATCGGGGCGGACGTCGCCGACGGCGCGGACGTCCGCTGCGACGCCGGGAACGACGAGCAGGTGCGCCGGCTCGTCCAGGAGACGGCCGACAGGCACGGCGGCCTCGACATCATGTTCGCCAATGCCGGCATTTCCGGCGGGTGGGACAGCATCGCCGAACAGAGTGCCGAAGAATGGGCCGAGACGCTTCGCGTCAATCTGATCGGCCCCTTCCTGGCGATCAAATATGCAGCGCCGCTGATCGCCAAGCGAGGGGGCGGGTCGATCGTCTGCACGGCCAGCGTGGCCGGTCTTCGCTCAGGAGCGGCAGGCGCCGCTTATTCGGCGTCCAAGGCCGGGGTCATCAACCTCGTCCAGACCGCCGCGCAGCAGCTTTCCGGCAGCAACGTGCGAGTCAACGCAATCTGCCCCGGCCTCATCGAAACGGGCATGACCAAGCCGATGTACGATGCCGCGCGCGCGGCCGGGAAGGAGGGCCGCATCGGCGAGATCAATCCCCTCCAGCGCGGCGGCCAGCCGCACGAGATCGCCCATGCCGCGCTGTTCCTCGCCTCCGACGAATCGGGCTACGTCAATGGCCATGCGCTGGTCGTCGACGGCGGCCTGTCGTCGAGCCATCCCGAAGCGCGAACTTACAAGCTGCGGATTCCCACGGAGTGATCGAATGAAGACCGTCCAACTGCTGAATTACGAGCGCGACCGCTGGGTCGCCGGCGACGGCGCGGTCGAAATCCCGAGCGCGATCGACGGCGCGCCGGTAGCGACGACGGGCTCGGGCGGCGTGGATTTCGCGGCGATGCTCGCCCACGCCCGCGACGTGGGCGGGCCGGCGCTGCGCAAGCTGACGTTCCACGAGCGGGCGCGGATGATCAAGGCGCTCGGCCTCGCGATCATGGCGCGCAAGGAGGAATTGTACGAGCTCAACTATCTGACCGGAGCGACGCGCAAGGACGGGTGGATCGATATCGAGGGCGGCGCGGGCACGCTCTTCTCTTTCTCCTCCAAGGGCCGGCGCGAGCTTCCCGACGCCCACGTGCTTCTCGACGGCCAGCTCGAAGGACTGTCGAAGAACGGGACGTTCGTCGGGCAACATATCTTCACCCCGCTCCAGGGCGCGGCGGTGCACATCAACGCCTTCAACTTCCCTGTCTGGGGAATGCTCGAGAAGCTCGCCCCGACCCTGCTCGCGGGGGTTCCGGCAATCGTGAAGCCGGCGTCGGCTACCGCCTACCTCGCCGAGGCGGCATTCCGCGTGATGATCGAGGCGAACGTGCTTCCGCCCGGCGCGGTCCAGCTGATCGTCGGCGGCGTCGGCGACCTGTTCGACCATTTGTCCTGCCAGGACGTGGTCAGCTTCACCGGCTCGGCCTCGACGGCGATGAAGCTCCAGACCCATCCAGTGATCGCCCGCGAATCGGTGCGCTTCATCGCCGTCGAGGCCGAGCCGGTGAAGCTGACCACGTCCTGGCAGGACAAATGGTCGAACAGGTCGCCGACTCCGCCGACGATCAGCTGC
>DATLGK010000024.1:0-1791 GCA_035540475.1 Sphingomicrobium sp. | reverse complement strand
GGCCCCGGCCGCGCCGGTGCCGATCGTCTGCAGCGTGCCCATCGGCCGGACTCCGTCCGCCGTCGTCGCCACCGGCGAGCTGAGGAAGCCAAGCGGCTGGTTGGTGCCGTTGCCCCTGACGAAGGCAAAGCCCTCGGCGCGGGCGAACTCAGTGGCAATTTCCTGCGCCAGCCACGTCTCGACATCGAACGCGGCATCGTCGAGCATCTGCTGCGACGCTGCCGGATTGGCGTAGAGCTCGCCCGAAGCCGGCACCACTTCGGTGAAGGTCGGCGTGTTGGTCTCGGGCCTCGCCGCCTCGAAGCCGACCCAGCCCGACGGAGTCCCGCCGGTGGTGATCAGCTTGCGGTATCCGGCGCTGCCGACCTTGACGACATTGGCGATTGCCCGGATCGGCGAGATTGCGACCAGGGTGCGGTCGATCAGCTCGTCGATCTCGCGCGGCACCGCATAGCCGCCGATCGCGTCGGACGAGGATCCGACCGCCTTGGTCTCGAGCTCGCTCTCGATCCCGCGCCGAAGATAGCTCTCGACGAAGCTGGTCGCCTCGGCCGACTTCACCCCGTCCAGCGCCGGCCGCTGCGCGGCGATGGCGCCGGCAGCGATCTTCGCCTTCAGAGTCTCCAGCTCCACCTTGAGCGCCGCGACTCCGTCATCCTCATGCTCGATCGCGTCAAACGACTGCTCGAGCCTATCCGCCTTCACTTCCACCATTCCCGTCTCTCCTTGTGAATTTCGCGCACAAAAAAAGGCCGCGGAAACCGCGACCTTCGAACCTCTCCACGTCATCCCGGACTTGATCCGGGATCCGCCTTTTTCTTGTCGTCCCGGACTTGATCCGGGATCCATCTTTCTATGCGTCTTCAACCGCATGCACCCGCGCCTTGGGCTGCATAGGCCGGGCGACCAGGCTCACCTCAATGAGGTCGAGCTCCACCAGTTCGCGCCTTGCGCCATCGTGCCGCGCCTCGCGCACCCGATAGCCGAAGCTGAGGCCGCTCAGCCTGCCGCTCCTGAGCAGTCCCGCCGTCCGTTCGTCGGCCACCGACGCAATCACCCGAAGCCCGCGGCTGTCCTCGGACAGATGCTCGATCCGCCCGATCGCCTGGCCCTTGTGCTGGCACAGCAAAGGCACCGCCTCGCGCATCTTCAGCGACCGCTCGAACGCGCCGCTGCGGACCACGTCGCCGCCTGTGTCCGGCCGGCCGAACACCGCCGCATAACCAGCGAAGCGTATTCCTCCCCTCCCCTTCAGGGGAGGGGCTGGGGGTGGGGCACTCATCCCGTGATCAGATCCGTCAGCCTGAAGCGCACCGCCAGCCCGATCAGCAGCAGCGCCAGGCCGACCCGGACGAACCAGCTGACCAATGCCCGCCTCGCACTCTTCTTGGCGTCGCGCCAGGCCGACAGAAGCTCGCGCAGTTCATCCATGTCGCGCCGCGCCCGCTCGTCGTCGAGGCCGAGCGAGGCCAGCGCCCGCCTCGCTCCGGCCTGGCTCGATTCCTCGGCCAGCGCCCGCAGGGTGACGAGGTCGACCCCCCGCCCCTCGGCCTGCGCCATCAGGCTGGCGAGCAGCCCCTCGACGTTCAATGCACCCGCGCTCATGCATCCTCCTGTCTCGGCTTGAAGCCGAGCATGTCCCTCTTCTCGGCGTCGCTCAGGAACTCGGCCGCTCCGACCTGCTCCCACAATTTCGCCCGGTCCTCGGCGAGCTCGCTCAACTGGTCGGTATCGACCGCCAGCCGCACCGGCCCGAGCCAGTCGCTCAGCATCGCTCCGAGCCCGCCGAGG
>DATLGK010000023.1:0-3628 GCA_035540475.1 Sphingomicrobium sp. | reverse complement strand
ATGCAGCAATGGGCTGGGCGGACTGGCCGGCGCGGCTGCAGCGGCTTGCACGAGGCCCGCTAATCGGCGCGCGCGAAGTGTGGGTCGACGGCGGCCACAATCCATCCGCGGCGCGGCAGGTCGCGTCCTTTGCAAAGAAGCAGTTCGCCGGCAGGCCGCTCCACCTTGCCTTTGCCAGCCTCGAGACAAAGCAGCCGCGGGCGATGCTCGAACCGTTCGTCGGCATCGCCGAGCATGTCCATTGTCTGCCGGTTGCGGATCATGCCTGCTTTGCGCCGGTTGAGCTGGCGGCGATTGCGCGATCGCTGGGTTTTACAGCTGATGCTTACGACGCGCTGGAGGAGGCCGTCGCCTCCGTGCCAAACGGCTCACCGCTTCTGATTTTCGGCTCGCTCTATCTCGCTGGGACAGTTCTGGCCGCCAACGGTCAACTGCCGGACTAAGCGGTGTCGCCCTGCGTGGCCCGCGCCGCGTCCGCAGCGAGGACGTCGCCGCGCCCCTTGTTGCGGTCCCGCCAGGCGACTCGGATCCATTCGAGCACGACGAACACGACCGCGACGATGCCGATCGCAGCGCAGAGAATGAACACCGGTCCGTAGCCGATTTGCTCGATCCGCTCGCCGATGGCAGCCCGGCCGAGCGAGCCGACGAGGAATGTCAGCGAAGACAGCAGCGCATATTGGACCGCGCTGAATTCCCGCGACGTGATCGACGACAAATAAGCGACGAAGGCGGCGCCCGCGAGGCCGCTGGCGATATTCTCGCCCGATATGGCGATCAGCAGGCGCACCATCCTGAGATCGTGGCCGAATGCGTCCAGGCCGAAGGTTCGGGAGAAGGCGTCAATGTACGGCGCCCCGAACGCAAGGTCGGCGTAAAGAAGGTTGCTGGCGGCCGCCAGAATCGCGCCGATGAGCAGCGTCGGCATGCGTCCGATCACGGCGAACAGAATGCCTCCAATAGCGATCCCGGCCATGGTCATGAACACGCCGAAGATCTTCGACGCGAAGGCGACCTCGTCGCCGGTATATTTCAGTTCCTGAAGGTAGAATGGGAAGGCGTAGGATCCCCAGATCAGGTCCGTGATGCGGTAGCTGAGGATCAATCCCAGCACGATAATCACGCCCCAGCCGATGCGCCGGACGAGTTCCCCGAGCGGCAGGATCAGGGCGGAATAGGCATGATCCGCTGCCCGGCCCGCACTGTCAGGCGCGGGGTCGTCCGCCGTCAGGACATAGCCGCGGCGGTCCTTTAGCCAATTGAAGACCGCCGCCACTACCGCCGGCAGGATCACCGTCGCGGCAACGACGAACGGGGCAGTGTTGCGCGTGAACTCGCCCACATTGGGGGCTTCGGCGCCGGCCGGCGTCGTTACCACCCGGATCATGAAGGATGCGACCGTCCAGATCGCCCAGGCCCAGCCGAGCCCGACGATCGCCAGTCCAATCGCGCGAAGCCTTGGCTCGATTGCCCCGGCGCGGCGAAGCGCGGTCTGCTCGCGCTCGATGGCAGTCCTTGGCGTGTCCGGGGCGAATGCCGTGGCAAGCAGCGTCAGGGCCATGAAGCCGCCCATGATCCCATAGACCGTCGGCCAGGACACACGCTCGGACAGGACCAGCGCGAGAGCGCCGCCGATCAGCGCGGCGATCCGGTAACCGAACTGGTAGATCGAGGAGAGAATCTCGACCGGCGCGCGCTCGTCGGCGACGTCGATGCGCCAGGCGTCGATTACGACGTCCTGCGTAGCCGATGAGAATGCCCCGATCACGGCGATGAGCGCGAACCAGCCTAGCGCCAGCCTCGGATCGGAAGCGGACAGGCCGAAGAAGGTCAGCGTCAGCAGAACCTGGCAAAGGAACAGCCAGCTCCGCCGCCGTCCGAACCGTTCGAGCCCCGGCAGTCGGATGCGATCGACCAGCGGCGACCAGAGGAACTTGAAGGCATAAGCAAGACCGATCCACGACAGGACGCCGATCGTCGCGAGGTTGATCTGCCATTCGCCGAGCCAGGCGTTGAGCGTGCCGATCAGCAGCGTGTAGGGAAGCCCGGCCGCAAATCCGAAGACCAGCATGATTGCCGTTTTTCGGTTGCGAAGCGCGGTCCCGAGGAGGCGCAGGCCCTTCGGATGCTCACCAATTGCCGCTGTCGCCATCCCCGTCCCCTCGCTCTCTCAAAAGACACGCAATCCTAGCAGCCGTTCGGTCAGTGGCTAGTGCCCCTCACCCGGCTCATCCGCAGCGACGAACAGTTCGAGGCCCTTGGGCGGCTTCACCTTCTCGCCCTGCAGATGCCGGTCGACGCACTCGATCGCCTTGCACAGCTGCCGCTCGGTATAGGGCTTCATCAGGCAGCCGACGGCGATCTCGCCCGCGGTCGGAAATGCGTGACCGGTCGCGAACAGCGTGGGAATGCCCTTCTCCTTCGCGATTTTCGCCAGATGGATGCCGGTTTGCTGCTTGCGCAGGCGGACGTCGCTGAGGACGAGGTCGACTTGCTCGCGCTCGAGCACCTGGAGGGCTTCGTCGAGGTCGTCGACCGTGGCGACGATGTCGTAGCCGGCATCGCCAAGCATGTTTTCGTTGTCGAACGCCGTCAGCGGTTCGTCCTCGACGATGAGGATGCGCTTGACGACGCGCTTTCGCTTTCCGAACAGCATCAAACCCCAACCATGACTTTGCCACCGCAACGAACGAACCGGCCGCCAGTGCCGCCGCGCCACAAGCCCCGCAGGACTGTGCCCGCAGCGCCACGGAAAAGCGAGGCTGGAACGCACCGAATCGCAAAATTGCTGGCCCGGGCCGGGGTCGCGTCGCGGCGCGAGGTCGAGCGGATGATCGCCGAAGGGCGGGTGGCGCTGAATGGCGAGAAGCTGACCACGCCGGCAACGCTGCTGACGGACCTCAGCGGAGTGACGGTCGACGGCCGCCCAGTGCGGGCCGCGGCGGCGACCCGCCTGTTCCGCTTCTACAAGCCGCAGGGCACGATCACCGCGGCGCGGGACCCGAAGGGGCGAGCGACCATCTATGACCGGCTTCCGGGCGGACTGCCCCGGCTGATGCCCGTTGGGCGCCTCGACTATATGACCGAGGGCCTACTCCTGCTCACCAACGACGGCGAGCTGAAGCGACAGCTCGAACTGCCCCGCACCGGCGTCGTTCGGACCTACCGCGCCCGCGCCTTCGGCCAGGTGACGCAGCCGGAGCTTGAGGCGCTGGCCGAGGGGATCACCATCGAGGGCATCCACTATGGCTCGATCAACGCCAATCTCGAGCGGCGGACGGGCCGCAATTGCTGGATCGAGATGAGCCTGACCGAGGGCAAGAACCGCGAGGTCCGCCGCGTCCTCGCTTATCTGGGGCTCCAGGTCTCGCGGCTGATCCGCACGGCTTATGGCCCGCTGACGCTCGAGGGGCTGGAGCCGGGCGATGTGGACGAGGTTCCCGAGGCAGCGCTCCACCGGTTCCGCCAGTCGCTGAAATGAGGATCATTTCCGGCACCTGGCGTGGCCGGCCGATCGAGGCGCCGCCGGGCGCCGGCACTCGGCCAACGGCAGACCGGGTGCGCGAGACCCTTTTCTCCATGCTCACCAGCCGCCTCGGAAGCTTCGAAGGACTGCGCGTTGCCGACC
>DATLGK010000022.1:0-36755 GCA_035540475.1 Sphingomicrobium sp. | reverse complement strand
GCCGACGAGCCCACGATCGCTGCATTCGGGCGGCTGATGGACATCGCCACCATCGCCACGCCCAATTTGCCCGAGCTCAAGCGCCTGACTTCGGAGGAAGACCCGGTTGCCGCGGCGCTGCACCTGGTCGGCGAGCATGGCTGCGCGGTGCTGATCAAGGGCGGTCACGAGGAGGGCGACGCGCTCGCCGACGCGCTCATTGAGACCGACAATATGACCAGCTGGCAGGGTCAGCGGATCGACACGACCAGCACGCATGGCACCGGCTGCACGCTGGCAAGCGCGATCGCCTTCTTCCTGGCACAAGGGTCGGGCCTGGCCGATGCGGTCGCCCGCGCGCGCGAGTTCGTCCGTGTCGCGCTGCAGGACGCGCCGGGCCTCGGCCAGGGGGCGGGCCCGATCGGCCAGGCGAATGTCCGGCTCGACGTCGGTGCCGGCCCCAGGCTCAACCAGGTGACCGTCACCGGCACCAATTATGCGCGCTCGGTCGACTTCTACCGCCGCCTCGGGCTCACTCAGATCGTCGACAGTCCCGATACCGGCTATGCGCGGTTCGAGACCGCCGGCGGCGTCACTTTGTCGGTACAGATCGATCCGGAAGAAAAGATCGCGGCGACGACTGCCATCTATCTCGAATGCGACGACCTCGACGAACGCGTCGAGCAGCTCGCGCGCAGCGGGGTTGCGTTCGAGCACGGGCCGCGCAACCAGCCCTGGATGTGGCGCGAGGCGCGGCTGCGCGACCCCGACGGCAATATCATTTTCTTCTATCACGCCGGCGAGAACCGCCGCTTCCCGCCGTGGCGGATGGATCGATCCACAAATAATTGATCGGCCTACTGGCGACTCGGCAGCTCCCTCCATAGGCTCGGCAATCGATGCCGCGCCGCTGCTCCTTCAAGCTCGAAATCGAATATCCGCAGCCGCTTGCGGGCGTCGACGAGGCCGGATGCGCGCCGCTCGCCGGCCCGGTCGTCGCAGCCGCGGTGATCCTCGACCGCGACAAATTCCCGCGCGGCATCGACGACAGCAAGAATCTGCCAATCGAGAAACGCGAATCCCTCTACGCGCGCCTGATCAAGCAATGCCTCGGCTGGGGTGTCGGCGTCGCCACGGTCGAGGAGATCGACCAGATCAACATCTATTGGGCGCGGATGCTGGCGATGACCCGCGCGGTCGAGGCGCTGGGTCTCGATCCGGCCTGGGTGCTGGTCGACGGAAACGCCTGTCCGCGCTGGCAGCGGCCCTCGAAAGCAATCGTCGACGGCGATGCCAAATGCCGCTCGATCGCCGCGGCCTCGATCATCGCCAAGGTGACCCGCGACCGCATGATGGCCGATTATGCGCTCGATTATCCGGGCTACGGCTGGGAGCATAACCGCGGCTACCCGACGCCCGACCACCGCCGGGCGCTGCGCGAGCTTGGCTTGACGCCGCTGCACCGCCGCAGTTTCGGGCTCGTCAAACAGATGGCGGCTGCGCATGAGCAGCCCGAGCTCGTTTTCGAGAGGGTCGAGTCCTTTGCGCCACACCCACCAGAGATTGAGTCCGCACCCCCCGTCCTGACTCAACATATTGTGGAGCAGCCGCGCTCGGCCGCATAGCGCTTGCGTCCCGCGGCGGCGCTTTAACCCTTGTTCGCTTGACCGCGAGTCCCGCCTGACTCACCTTCGCAGGTTCGAACGGAGGGGCAGGACAGGTCCATGAATCTCATCGCCCGCATCGCGGAGCAGCCGGCGTCGTTTCGCCCGGCAAAGGTGGCGAAGCGCGAGCTTCCGCTCGACGCCGTCCTCGAAGGCGACTGCATCGCCGAGATGGCGCGGCTTCCGGACAAGAGCGTCGACATGATCTTTGCCGACCCGCCGTACAATCTTCAGCTCGGCGGCGACCTGTTCCGCCCCGAAGGCGGGCGGGTCGACGCGGTCGACGACGAATGGGACAAGTTCGAAAGCCTCACATCTTACGACAATTTCACCCGCGAATGGCTCGAGCAGGCGCGGCGAATCCTCAAGGACGACGGAACGATCTGGGTGATCGGCAGCTATCACAACATCTATCGCGTCGGATCGCTGCTCCAGGACGCAGACTTCTGGATCTTGAACGACATCGTCTGGCGCAAGACCAACCCGATGCCCAATTTCCGCGGCACGCGCTTCACCAATGCGCACGAGACCCTGCTGTGGTGCGCGAAGGACGAGAAAGCGCGCTACACGTTTAATTATCGCGCAATGAAGGCCTTGAACGACGATCTTCAGATGCGATCTGACTGGTCGTTCCCGATCTGCAGCGGCGGGGAACGGGTCAAGGCGGCGGACGGCACAAAGGCGCATCCGACGCAGAAGCCCGAAGCGCTGCTCTATCGTATTCTGCTCGCCTGCACGAAGCCCGGAGACGTCGTGCTCGACCCCTTCTTCGGCACCGGAACGACGGGGGCGGTCGCGCGGCGGCTGGGACGGCGCTGGATCGGGATCGAGCGTGAACCGCAGTACGTAAAGGTTGCGCGGGAACGGATCGCCTCGACGCTGCCGCTCGACGAAAGCGCGATGCAGACTGTGCCCGACAAGCGCGAGCAGCCGCGCGTCGCGTTCGGCGTGCTGGTCGAGACCGGGCTGGCGCCGGCGGGGACAATACTCACCGATGCGAAGCGCCGCTGGTCGGCTGCGGTGCGTGCTGACGGGTCGATCAGCTGCGGCCCGCACGCCGGCTCGATCCACAAGGTCGGGGCGGCGCTCCAGGGTGCGCCCTCGTGCAACGGCTGGACCTTCTGGCATGTCGAGGAGAGCGGATCGCTTCGGCCGCTCGACGCCTTGCGGCAACAGCATCTTGCCGCGCTATAGCGCGGGCATGCGTACCCTTCTTCGCCCCACAGGCTTCGTCGACTCTCCTTTCGGCCATGATGGCAAGGTCGCGCGCCTTGCCGGGGGCCTGAACTGGTTCGCCGCGGTCGAGCTGTTGAAGGTCGAGAACGGCCGCCGCAGCTCCGCCGAGCTGGTCCCGGTTGAGGGTATCGAGGAGCGCTTCGGTGATGACATGGCGCTCCAGTGGCAGGCGCTGACGGCGCCGCGGCCGCCGCTGCAGCTCGGTGAACGCACGATCCGGCTCGACCAGCCCCAGGTGATGGGCATCGTCAACGCCACCCCCGACAGCTTCTCCGACGGCGGGCAATTCGCCGACGCGCAGGCGGCTGCCTCGGCGGGCGCGGACATGACCGGACAGGGCGCGGCGATCATCGATGTCGGCGGCGAATCGACGCGCCCGGGCGCCCGCTTGGTCTGGGAAGGCGACGAGATGGAACGCGTGGTGCCGGTGATCCGGCGGCGCGGCGGTGTCGTGCGACACGCGCAAGGCCGACGTCATGACGGCAGCGCTCGCGGCGGGCGCGCGGATGATCAACGACGTGTCGGCGCTGACCTTCGACGATCGTTCGGCGGAAGTCGTGGCTGCGGCGGGCGTGCCGGTGGTGCTGATGCACCATAAGGGCACGCCGGAAGTGATGCAGGACGATCCGCGCTACGACGACGCGCTGATCGAAGTCTACGAATGGCTTGAGGAGCGTATTGCCGCCGCCGTGGATGCCGGCATCGAGCGCGAGCGGATCCTGATCGATCCCGGCTTCGGCTTCGGCAAGAATGTCGGGCACAATCTCGAGCTGATGAACGGCCTTGCGCTGTTCCATTCGCTCGGCTGTCCGCTGGTCGTCGGTGCGAGCCGCAAGCGGACCATCGGCGCCCTGTCAGGCGAAGCGCCGGCCGACCGGCGCCTCGGCGGAAGCCTCGCGCTGGCGCTGAAAGCTGCCGAGCAGGGGGCGCAGATCCTCCGAGTCCACGACGTGTTCGAAACGGTCCAGGCGCTGAAGATCTGGCGCGGCCTGCGCGACCAGGCTCTGACGCCCCGCGGCGGCTAGGGTCTGGACCCTAGAGCGAATAGCCTCCGTCGGCGACCAGGACGGTCCCGGTGACCGTGGCGCAGGCGTCCGACAGCAGGAAGGCGATCTGCTCGGCCGTCTCCTCGGGCTGGGCAAAGCGGCGCAGCGGAGTCGCCATTCCCGCCATTTCCGCAAATGCCGCGTCGCGGCCGATCGCTTCGGCCCGCTCGGCGAACATCGGCACCGCATCCCAGATCGGGGTTTCGACGCCGCCAGGGGCAATGGCGTTGACGCGGATTCCGCTCGGCGCGCCTTCCTTGGCCGCGACCCGCGCCAGCTGGATCGCCGCGGCCTTGGAAGCGGCATAAGCGGCGACCCCAGGCTCCGCCTTGATCCCGCTGACCGACGCCGTGACCACGATGGAGCCGCCGCCGCTGGACCGCATCGCGCGCATCGCCGCCTGCAGGGTGAGAAACGCCCCGTCGAGGTTCGTGGCCATGATCCTTCGCCATTCGTCGAACTGCAAAGTTTCGATCGGCTCGGCGCCGGCGACACCGGCGTTGACCACCGCGTGCGTCAGGCCGGTAAGGTCTGCTTCATCCCACAGCGCGGCGTCGGCGACGTCGCCGATGACCAGCGCGCGTTCGCACGGAAGGCTGAAGGCGAAGTCGCGCACGCGCCCCTCGTCCGTGTCGACCAGGATCAGCTTGCGCGCTCCGCTGTTGGCCAGGCGGGTCGCGACGGCGGCGCCGATGCCTGATCCGGCGCCGGTGATCAGCGCGATGGCGTCATTGAAGCTTTGCACGTGCGGGCCCTAGCAGAGCCGGCAGCCGGCCATAAGTCCAGCCGCTTAAGCCGCACACGCCCGCTTTTACGGCGGGTCCAGCCGCCGCCTAAGCGGCCGTGTCGATGCCGAGGTCGCCGAGCTTGCGGTAGAGGGTCGAGCGGCCGATCCCCAGCCGTCGGGCGACCTCCGTCATCCGGCCCCGATAATGGCCGATGGCAAGCCGGATGATGTCGGCTTCGATCTCCTCGAGCGGTCGGACGTGGCCGTCGCTGGTGTAGAGCGTGATGCCGGGCGCGCCGGCAATTGCCTCATCGCTGCTCGATTTGCTCAGCGTCGGCGCAAAATCCGTGCGGCGGCCGGTGTAGCGCGACTGGATTGCGATGTGCGGGAAATGCTCGGCGGTCAACGTGCGCTCGTCGCACTGCAGCGCCGCGCGGAACAGCACGCTGGCGAGCTGACGGACATTGCCCGGCCAGCCGTAGCGCATCAGCACCGAGAGCGCGTCATTGCCGATCGACAGCGTCTTGAGCCCGGTCTGCTGGGCGAGGCGGGTCAGCAGGTGGCGCGCGAGGGCGGGAATATCGCCGCTGCGATCCCGAAGCGGGGGAAGGGTCACGGTGGTGGCGGCGATGCGCTCGGCCAGGCCGGCGTGGAAGTCCTCCGGCAGCTCGCGGCTGCTGGTGGCGATGATGCGGACGTCGACCGAATGGCTGCCGTTGAGGCCGACGGGCCGCACCTCGCCGGTTGCAAGCACCCGGTCGAGCAGTTCCTGGGTTGCCTCGGGCAGCGAGACGATTTCGTCGAGGATCAGCGTTCCGCCATCGGCCTGGACCAGCTTGCCGACTTTCGAAGCGAATGCGCCGGGGAAGGCGCCTTTCTCGTGGCCGAACAGCTCGCTGTCGATGATGTTGGCGGCGATCGCCTTGCAGTCGAGCGACAGCAGCGGGCCCTTGGCGCGCAGGCTGGCGGCGTGGATCGCGCGCGCAACGGTTTCCTTGCCGGTGCCGGGCTCGCCGACGATCAGGAGCGGCAGCCGGTTTCGCGCCGCTTTCGCCGCGATTGCCAGCGCCGCGCGGAATTCCGGCGCAGCGCCGATCATTTGCTCGAGCTCGAGCGGGGGTGCGAGCTTTTCGGACACAGGCGCGAGCTCGCCGGCCGCGCGGCGGCGGTCGGCGTTGGCGGCGAGCGCCTCGAGCAACCGCTCGGGCGCCACGGGGCGAACCAGGAAGTCGCTTGCGCCCGCACGCATCGCGTCGACCGCCGCCGACACCGTGTCGCCGTGGGAGAGAACGAGGATCGGAAGGCCGGGGCGATGCTCGCGCAGGGCCTCGATCAGGCGGGGGCCCTCGTCCGGGCTCCAGCTGCCCAGCAGCGCGGCCTTCACTTCGCGGCCGTGCGGCCCCTGGAGGAGCGCCAGCGCCATCTCCTCGTCGGCGGCGCCGAGCGTGCTCCAGCCGGCGCGGCCGGCAATGGCCGAGACCAGCCGGCGCTCGTCCGGGTCCGAATCGAGCAGCAGCAGCGAGCGTGTCGGTTCTTCGCGCATGATCCGCCTTTCGCGCCCGAGCCTAGCCCAGAGGCGGTAAAAGGGAGCTTAAGCCGGTCATGGCGGGGGTTGGGGCTCGCACCGCGGCTTGTTATGGACGGCGCAACCGAAGGACCAAAAGGGGAAAGACATGGCCGAAGAGGAGCCGATCCTGACCAGCCCGCCGACGCAGGACGCCGCAGTCCACGTGCAGGACTACACGCGCTTCATCAAATTGCTGAAATGGGGCGCGATCATCTCTCTGATCGCCGCTTTTATCGTCCTGCTGATCATCAGCTAGATGAAGATCGCGGTTCTGAAGGAAGCGCCGGGCGAGACGCGCTGCGCCGCGATTCCCGAGACCGTGAAGAAGTTCATCGCGCTCGGCGCCGAGGTGGCGGTCGAAGCCGGCGCCGGCGAAGCGGCATCGGTCGGCGATGCGGAGTTCGAGGCCGCCGGCGCGTCCGTCGGCCCGCGCAAGGCGGCGTTGAAGGGCGCCGGGATCATCCTCTGCGTCAGCGGTCCCGAGGCCGGCAGCCTCGCCGGCGCGGAAGAAGGTGCATTATTGGTCGGGGCGCTCGATCCGCTGCGGAAGGGCGAAGCCGTCGAGGCTTACGCATCGGCGGGGTTTGAAGCGCTGGCGATGGAGTGGATGCCGCGCATCACCCGCGCCCAATCGATGGACATCCTGTCCTCCCAGTCGAACCTGGCCGGCTACAAGGCCGTGGTCGACGCTGCCGCCGCCTATGGCCGCGCCTTCCCGATGATGATGACCGCGGCCGGCACGATCAGCCCCGCCAAGGTGTTCGTCATGGGCGTCGGCGTCGCCGGTTTGCAGGCGATCGCCACTGCCAAGCGCCTCGGCGCGCAGGTCAGCGCGACCGACGTGCGCTCGGCGACCAGGGAGCAGATCCTCTCGCTCGGCGCGAAGCCCATTTTCGTCGAGAATGTCGCCGGCATCGAGGGCGAGGGCGCGGGCGGCTATGCGACGGAAATGTCGGAGGAATATCAAAAGGCGCAGGCCGAACTGGTGTCGAGCCACATCGCCAAGCAGGACATCGTCATCACCACCGCGCTGATCCCCGGAAAGCCGGCGCCGCGGCTGATCAGCGACGCGCAGGTCGCCTCGATGCGGCCGGGCAGCGTGATCGTCGACCTCGCCGCCGACGCCGGGGGCAATGTCGAGGGCACGGCCAGCGGCGAGACGGTGCAGAAGCATGGGGTCACCATCATCGGCGCCGCCAACCTCGCGCGCAGCCTCGCCGCGGACGCGTCGGCGCTGTTCGCCCGCAACCTCTACAATTTCCTCTCCGCCTTCTGGGACAAGGAGCAGGGCGGGCCGGTGCTGCCGGATGACGACGAGATCGTGCAGGCGATCCGGCTGACCGCGAACGGCAAGGTGGTGAGCGAGCGGCTGACGGCGGCGTGAGCAGCCCGGACATCATCGTCATCGGCGGCGGCATCGCCGGTTTGTCCGCGGCCGCGCATCTGTCGCAGCACGCCAAGGTCACTGTGCTCGAGGCCGAGGAACAGGTCGGCTTCCACTCATCGGGCCGAAGCGCGACTATGCTCCATTATGCGCTCGGCGACCGGCTGGTCCGCGCGCTGACCCTCTCCAGCCGCGCCTTCTTCGACGATCCGCCCGGCGACTTCAGCGACGTGCCGGTCGGCCGGCGCATGGCGGTGCTGGTCCACGCGCGCGAGGACGAGCGCGCCGCGCTTGACGATTTGCAGGCCGAGCTGTCGCTGTTCGCCGAGCTCGAGCGGCTCGACTCCGCCGGCGTGCGGCAACTGTGCCCGCTGCTCAAGTCCGACGCGGTCCACGGCATCGCCGACCTGAACGGCATCCGCCTCGACCCCCACGCCTTGTTGCAGGGCAATTTGCGGCGGCTGCGAAGCCGCGGCGGCGAGCTTCGCGGCGGATTTCGCGTGCAGGCGATCGAGCGCGTCGGCGGGGCCTGGGCGGTCATCAGCGAGTCCGGCGAGGAGGCGAGGGCGCCCATCCTCATCAATGCCGCGGGCGCCTGGGCCGATGCGATCGCGCTCCTCGCCGGCGTCGCGCCGATCGGCATCGAGCCGAAGCGCCGGACCATCATCACCTTCGACGCGCCCGAGGGAACCGACATCGAGCGCCTGCCCTTCGCCAAGACCGTCGGCGACGAGCTTTATTTTGCGCCCGAGAGCGGCCGGCTGTTCGCTTCGCCGATGGACGAGGTCGCGACCGACCCGTGCGACGCCCAGCCCGACGAATATGAGGTCGCGCTGGCGGCCGCCCGGATGGAGGGGCGGACGACGGTCGAGGTGCGGCGGATCCACAGCAAATGGGCGGGCCTTCGCTCGTTCGCTCCCGACCGTCACCCGGTCGCCGGGTTCGCGCCCGACGCCGATGGTTTTTTCTGGCTGGCCGGGCAGGGCGGGTTCGGCCTCCAGACCTCGCCGGCCATGGCGGCGATCGTCGAAAGCCTGGTTGCCGGCGCCCCCTGGCCGGTGTCCGACGTCGAGCGCGCCGACCTACTCCCCGACCGTTTCCTCCGGCAGCCGGCATAGGTCGACCCAACGCTCGGCCACGAGGTCGAACAGGCGGTCGACCGTGACTTCGACCGACGTGTTGAGCGACCCTCCGGCCGGATAGACGGTATCGAACGCCTTCAGCGATTCATCCAAATAGACAGGAAGGGGAGATTTCAGCCCGAACGGGCAGACTCCGCCGACCGGATGGCCGGTCAGCTCGAGCGTCTCATCCGCGCCGAGCATGCGCGGCCGCGCTCCGAACGCGTCCTTGCACTTGCGGTTGTCCAGCCGTGCGTCGCCGCGCGTGCAGAGGAGGAAAAGCTGCTCCCCGGCGCGCACGGCGAGCGTCTTGGCGATGCGGCCGGGCTGCACGCCGAGCGCGTCGGCGGCCGTTGCCACCGTCGCCGTCGTCCCTTCGACCTTGATGATCGGAAGATCGGGCGCATGTTCCGCGATCCACGCGCGAACCGACTGGGCGCTCATTCGCCAACCACATGGAGCACGATCTCGCGCTCGGGCGCGTTGCGGCGGTGTTCGAACAGGAAGATGCCCTGCCACGTGCCGAGCATGAGCTTGCCGCCTTGCACGGGGATCGACAGCTGGGTCGCGGTCAGCGCGGTGCGAAGGTGCGCCGGCATGTCATCCGGACCCTCCTCGTCATGCTCGTAACCCGCGCTTTCGGGCGCGAGGCGTTCGAAATAGGCCTCGAGGTCGCGCCGCGCGGCCGGGGCGGCATTTTCCTGGATCAGGAGCGAGGCCGATGTGTGGCGGCAAAACAGGGTCAGCAGGCCATCGGCGATGCCGCTGCCGGACACGAATTCGCGCACGTCTTTGGTAAATTCATGCAGTCCTGGCTGGTCGGCGCGAATCGGCAGAGTCGTGCTTTGCTGGCGAAACATGGAGGATGCGTAGCGGGGTCGGCGGAGTCGTGCCAGCGGCGGCCGATACGGATCGCCCGGGGCCAAATGAAAAGCGCCCGCTTTTCAGCAGGCGCTTTCTAACGCTTTGAATTCACCGCCTAAAACTCTGGCAGGAAATGCTGGTTTAGGCAGTTCCTCCACCGGCGCCCCAACCGCCGCCGAGAAGCCAGCTCCAGAATCCGCGGCCCTGAGTCTTTTTCATTTTTCAGCCCCTTTTGCTCAAACTGCGATTCGGCAGATGGGGCAATATTAACCTTAATCAAGATGGTTAGCAACGGATTCACTATTCCGGCCGCGCGCGCGACTTATCGCACGCCGGGGGTTGCCGATTGCGGGTGGAATTTAGGCGGCGCTGCGCTTGCGCTCGGCGGCGATGCGCTTGGCCAGGCTTTCCAGGCTCATGGGGCGGCCGATTACGAACCCTTGAGCGACGTCGCATTCCATCTCCGTTAGAAGCTGGAGCACGTCGCGCTGCTCGACTCCTTCGGCCACGACCCGACGTCCGAGCGAATGGGCAAGTCCGATGGTGGACTGGACCATCAGACGGTCGCTGCGGTTGTCGACGATGCCCTTGACGAAGCTCTGGTCGATCTTGAGCTCGCTCGCCGGAATCTTCTTCAGATATTCGAGGGTCGACATGCCGGTGCCATAATCGTCGATCGAAATATTGACGCCCAAGTCGCGCAGGCGCGCGATCATCTCCAGCCCTTCGCCGTCGGCCACGGCGGCCGTCTCGGTCAGTTCGAGCGTCAAATGGGCGGGCGGGAGGCTGTGGCGCGCCAGCAGGGCGGAAAGGCGCAAGGTGAAGCCCTTGTCGGTGAGCAGCCGCGCAGAGAGATTGACCGCGACGTCGAATGGGAGGCCGCGCTTGTTGATCTGCGCTGCTGCAGCAACCGCCTCGGCGAGGACGAAATCGGTGAGCTTGCCGATGCGACCGTGCTGTTCGGCAGCGGCAACGAACTCGGAAGCCGCGATCGGCCCTTTTTGCGGGTGGGTCCACCGTGCCAGCGCCTCTGCGCCGATGATCCGTCTGGTCGCGAGATCCAGCTTGGGCTGGTAAGCGACCCACACCTCACCGCGGTCGATAGCTTCATCGAGCTGGCTGAGTATCGACAGCTTCCACGACGCATCCTCGAGTGTTTCGGGGTCATGATACTTCCATTTGAGGCCGTCGTGAGCCGCTTCCTCGGCGGCCACCAGGGCGCTCGCCAGACGGTTCGCCAGTGAGCGCCCGCTTCCAACCTCGACCCCGAAAGTGATCGAAAGATCGATCGAAAGGCCCTCGACGCGCGCGGGGTTGCGAAACAGGGCGTGAAGCGCCTCGAGGTGATTTCCGAAAGGCTGCCGCGCGTCTTCGAACCAGGCGAAAATGCCCCCATCTCCCTGGTAAAGGACGCGCCGCGACGTACCGAGCGTCAGCCTCGAAACGATTTGATCGACGAGCGCGCGTTCGCTGTTCGGCGGGAGAGTGGCGAGGATTTCTTCGAAGTTCAGCACGCGTGCTGCAACGAGAGCGCGGCTCCGGCCCTCCCGGTCCGACCGCAGCGCGGTGAGGTTGGGAAGGTCAGAAACGGGATTGACGAGGCCCTGCTGGCGGAATCGGCGCCGCAAGAGCGCGATCGAAACGATTGCGAGCGCGAACAAAGCCGGAGTGATGTCGACGAAGATCAGCCTGGCTTCAAGGAAAGCGGGGCCCAGCAATAGCACGAGCGCCGCCGCGCCAAGGATTGCCATCCGATGACTTGTCCTGCGACGCGTAACCGCGATCGCCGCGACGCACAGCGTCAAGAGGGCGCAGCCGAGCCAGCCGAGGTAGGTCGGTGACCCCCGCTTGAGCGTCTCGGCCCCAATCACGTGGACGTAGACGCCGCCCATCTGGCCGGTGCCGGGAAGAAAATACTGGTCGCCGGAAGTATTGCTTGTCGGCCCGACGATTACGTCCTTGCCGCGAAGGCTCCGCGCATCGAACACACCCTGGAGCACGTCTGCCGCCGATACGCTGGGGATAGTCGTCGGATCGAGAGAATAGTCAGGAATGAAGGTGTCGCCAGCCTGGCCCTGCCGCTCTCCGAGGAGCGCGGCGAAAGAGGGCACAGTTTGCCCTTGCCACTCCATGGCATAGGGAAGGCGCCATACGGCATTCTGGTAGTTATACTGCCAGCTGATTGCGCCAACCTTTGCGTGCCGGGTGAATATCGGCATCGGCATTGAATGCTGGATGGCGCCGCCCCGCGGTCCTTGCCGGGTACGTGCGGCCAGGACAACCCGCTGCGAACGCTCAAGGGCCTCGGCAAAGGCGCTGTCGTCGTCAGGGTTTGTCGGTCCGAAAAAGGTGAAATCGAAGAAGATCCGTTTTGCACCGGCGCGCGTCAGCGCGTCGGTCAGCTCGGCATGATAGCGCCGTGGCCAGGGCCAGCGGCCGACGTCGCGAAGCGACTTGTCGTCGATCTTGACGAGGACGATGTCACCGCTGGCCTTGTGCCAATGGAGGGTGTTGCGCGCGGACCGCAGATAGTCCTCGGCAATTTCGCCGAAGCCGATCAGGCCAAAGATCAGCGACGCCACTGCGGTCCACAGCAGCAGCTTCCACGGAGCCGGCTCGGCGAGCGTCTGATTGCGCTTCGTCACGTGCGCGCGTTTCCTTCCCGACTGTCGCTTTCGCAGTGCCAGCGAAAGGTTAGGAAATCGGAAACCGCGTTTCAGTGAATCGCTCAGGCGCGATTTGCCTCTGTCCTACAGCCGCCCTTTTGTGCATGACTGCGGCCGATGCATCGGGTGGGGCAGCTTTCCGGTTCAACAGCAGCAAGGTGGGTCTCGCGCGTATGCGAGCGCGCGTGCGCGCGTAGAACCGTCAACATTGGCAACATTCGCCTCGTCGGGGAGCCCTGATGGATTTTGTCTCGATCCTGTCGATTTTCGTCCTAGCCTGCTTCGTTGGCTATTATGTGGTGTGGTCGGTGACGCCGGCGCTGCACACGCCGCTGATGAGCGTGACCAACGCCATTTCCTCGGTGATCGTGGTCGGTGCGCTGATCGCCGCGGCGGCGGCCGGAAGCGCAAGCGCCAAATGGCTTGGCCTGCTCGCCGTTGCCCTGGCAAGCGTCAACATCTTCGGCGGCTTCGCGGTCACGGCGCGGATGCTGGCGATGTACAAGAAGCGCGAGCGCCAAGGGGACAAGACCCATGCATGATGTGGCGGCGACGCCCGCCTGGGTGCTTCTTGCTTATCTGATCGCCGGCGTCTGCTTCATTCTCGCGCTGCGCGGGCTGTCGAGCCCGACCAGCAGCCGCCGCGGCAATTATATCGGCATGGTCGGCATGGCGATCGCGGTCGTGACCACGCTCGTCACGCATATTCCCGAAGTCATCACCGCCCAGACGGCTCACTTCATCACCCCGGACTGGGTGGCCATCGGTGAAATCCTCGCCGCCATCGTCATCGGCGGGTCGGTCGGCCTCGTCATCGCGCGGCGGATCCAGATGACGGCGATGCCGCAGCTGGTCGCCGCCTTCCACAGCCTGGTCGGAATGGCCGCGGTGCTGGTCGGAGCGGCCGCCTACCTCAACCCCGAGGCGTTCGGAATCGCCGTCCGAATCACCCCGATCGCGGCCCCGAGCGTGGTCAGCATCCTGCCCGTCAGCCGCGTCGAAATGGGCCTCGGCGTCGCCATTGGCGCGATCACCTTCTCGGGTTCGGTGATCGCCTTCCTCAAGCTCAACGGCAACATGTCGGGCAAGCCGATCCTGCTGCCGATGCGGCACGTGATCAACCTCGGCACGCTCGCCGCGATCCTCGGCCTGATCGCCTATTTCACTCAGGACCAGTCGCCCTGGGTGTTCTGGACCATCGCCGCGCTGAGCTTCGCGATCGGCTTCCTTTTGATCATCCCGATCGGCGGCGCCGACATGCCGGTCGTGATCTCGATGCTCAACTCTTACTCGGGCTGGGCCGCGGCGGCGATGGGCTTCACGCTGCACAACAGCGCGATGATCATCACCGGCGCCCTGGTCGGAAGCTCGGGCGCGATCTTGTCCTACATCATGTGCCGGGCGATGAACCGCAGCTTCATCTCGGTGATCGCCGGCGGCTTTGGCGGTGATTCCGTCGCCGGCGGCGAGGCGGCGGCGATCGACCGCCCATATAAACGCGGTTCGGCCGAGGACGCGGCCTTTCTGATGGCCCAGGCCGACCAGGTGGTTATCGTTCCCGGTTACGGCATGGCGGTCAGCCAAGCGCAGCATGCGCTGCGCGAAATGGCCGATTTGCTCAAAGATAAGGGCGTCCGCGTCAAATATGCGATCCACCCGGTCGCGGGGCGCATGCCGGGGCACATGAACGTGCTCCTGGCGGAGGCCAACGTGCCCTACGACGAAGTGTTCGAGCTCGAGGACATCAACAGCGAGTTCGCCCAGACCGACGTCGCTTTCGTGATCGGCGCCAACGACGTCACCAACCCCGCCGCCAAGACCGACAAGAGCTCGCCCATCTACGGAATGCCGGTCCTCGACGTCGAGAAAGCGCGCACGGTGCTGTTCGTGAAGCGCTCGATGGGCGGGGTCGGTTATGCCGGCGTCGACAACGAGCTGTTCTACCGGGACAACACGATGATGCTGCTCGCCGACGCCAAGAAGATGGTCGAGGAGATCGTCAAAGCCCTCGGCTGAGACGAACGGCTCGTCGCACGAGCGATTCACTTCGCGCTAAATCCGCTTGTTACGGCTTGCCGCTCCACGGCTGATGGCGGATGACCCTCTCGGGCAGGTTCAAGAAAAAGGGGGGCCGAGCTTTGCGCAAGCTGGGGATCATCGGCGGGACCAGCTGGTCGTCGACCGCGCTCTATTACGAGCATATCAACCGCGGCGTCGCCCAGCGCCTTGGCGGACTGCACAGCGCCCGCCTGTCGATCGAAAGCCTCGACCTCGCGCCCGTCGCGGCGATGGAATTGTCGGGCGACTGGGACGGCGTCGCACAGGTGACGCTGGAGGCCGCGCGGCGGCTGGAGGCGAGCGGCGCCGAGGGCATCGTCATCACCTCCAACACCGGCCACAAAGTCTATGACGCGGTGGCGCCGAAGGTCGGGGTGCCGATGCTGCACATCGGCGATGCGACCGCCGACAAGCTGGTCGCCGACGGCCGCACCCGGGTCGCGCTGCTCGGCACCCGCTTCACCATGACCGAGCCGCATGTGCGCAGCCGGCTCGAGGCGCGCGGAATATCCCTCGCGCCGGTGAGCGCAGCGTGGACGCAGGAAGTCGACCGCATCATCTTCGAGGAGCTCGCGGCGGGCCGTGTCGTCCGCGACAGCCAGCGCAAATTGAAGACCCTCATCACCGAGCTCGCCAAGCAAAAGGTCGAAGCGGTCGTGCTCGGCTGCACCGAGCTGGTGCTCGCGGTCGACGTCCGCGCCAATGTCGTGCCGGTCTATGACACCACCGCGATCCACGCCCGGGCCTGCGTCGAATGGATGCTGGCGGGCGAGGAGCAGGCGAGGGCGGCGGCGTAAGCGTCGAGGGGTCAAGTCGGCTACTAGACATCGACCATCAAGCGGTGATGGTGAGCCCCATGTACCGGCTCGCGCAGACGGCTTTCCTCCTGATGCTGTTTTCGCTCGCCTTCATGAAGCCGAACGTCCCCATCGGGGGGCTGCTGGCAACGCCGACGGATCTTCTGTTTCTCCTGGCGTCTGCCGCTTTGGCGGTGGCGGTCGCAAGCGGGCGGGCGAAGCTGCGCTGGAACCCTTTCTACCTCGTCCTGCTCGTTTACTTCGCGGCGATGGCCGTCTCGGCGCTGCTGTCCGATGATCCACGGCTTTCCTGGTTCAAACTTGCCACTCAGGCCTACCTTCTGAGCCTCCCGGTTCTGTGCGACAATTTGATCGGCAGCAGAGACGATCTTCGAATGGCCATCCGCACCTGGCTCGCGGCAAGCGCGGTCCCGGCGGTCGTCGGATCGATCGCAGTGCTCGCCTTTGCAGTGGGGCTCGAGGGTTCGCTCGTGGATTGGGCCCGCCACCATTTCGGGACGCTGCCACCGGGCAATTATACCAGGATCGAAGCGACGTTCCGGCACCCGGCGATGCTCTGCAGCTATCTGACGGTGTCGCTCGTGATTGCGCTCGCGGCCGAGCGGGCGGGCTGGCTCGGCCGCGCTCCTTTTTGGATCTTGCTTGCGGCGATCGTCGTCGCTGCCTGCTTCACGCTGACACCCGGACTTGGCGGGATATTCCTGGCGCTTGGGATTTGGGGCTATCTACGGCTGCGCGGGCGTCGAGGCGATATCCTGGCCTTGGGCAGCCTTGGGCTCGGGGTGATTCTCTCGCTGCTCTTTGTCGCCGCCGCGGCCGTGACCCCGATCCTTCATCCGACGGCACCGTATCTGATCGAAATTCCCGGCATAGCTGTGCAATTCGCGCCTTCGGTACGCCTCATGACTTGGACCGATGCTTGGCACACATGGCTCGCCAATCCCTGGTTCGGTTCGGGCGTCGGTACCGAAGCGGCGGCGGCTCATTACGTCGATCCGTCCGGAATCGACCATCGGCTCGGGGACGCCCATAACGTGTTTCTCAACGTTGCAGCCGGAAGCGGTATCGTCGGCCTTGCTGCCCTCCTGCTGGTGATTGCCGGCGTCGCAAGACTGACCGGCAGACCGCGCTTTGACGGCGTCGGGGCGATCCGGTTTTCCCTCGGCTTCGCCTGGCTTGTCGCGTTCGTTTACGAAGGGCTGACCGGCTCTTACGAGGATGCCCGTCATCTCTGGGTAGTGGTCGGCTTGCTCCTCGCCAGCGCAAGGCTCGAGGCGAAGGAAGGGACGGCACTGGCAACGACTTCACGCGCCGCCTAAATCGGTTCGGTGGACCGGACACCCGCCGATCGCCCCGATTTCCCCGGAGCCGCCGACCGCTTCAACGAGGAGCGGGCGACCTATGCCGTGCAGGGCTCCGACCAGCCGGACCTCGACAAGGGCATCGCCGCGATCCGCGAAGTGTGGAAGACGCTGCCGCGCCGCCCCGGCGTCTACCGCATGCACGACGCCCGCGGCGACGTTCTGTACGTCGGCAAGGCGCGGGCGCTGAAGAACCGGGTGACCAATTACACCCAGGTCGCCAAGCTTCCCAAGCGGCTGCAGCGGATGGTCGCGCAGACGCGCTCGATGACCATCGTCACCACGCGGACGGAGGCAGAGGCGCTGCTGCTCGAGGCGCAGCTGATCAAGCGCTTCCGCCCTGCCTACAACGTGCTCCTGCGCGACGACAAAAGCTTCCCCTTCATCCTGCTGCGCGAAGACCATGAGTTCCCGCGGGTGCAGAAGCATCGCGGCGCGCGCCGGGTGAAGGGCCAATATTACGGTCCCTTCGCAAGCGCCGGCTCGGTTACCCGGACGCTTAACGCGTTGCAGAAGCTGTTCCTTCTAAGAAGCTGTTCCGACAGCTTTTTCGCGAACCGCAGCAGACCCTGCCTGCTTTACCAGATCAAGCGCTGCTCGGCGCCTTGCGTCGGCCGCATCAGCGCGGAGGACTATGCCGAGCTGGTCGCCGACGCCCAGGCGTTCCTCGCCGGCCGCTCGACCGGCGTGCAGGCGCGGCTCAGCAAGTCGATGGCGGAGGCCGCTCAGCGGCAGGATTATGAGTTGGCCGCGGTCTATCGCGACCGGCTGCGGGCGCTGACCTACATTCAGGGCAGCCAGACCGTCCATGCGGAGGGACTGGGCGACGCCGACATTTTCGCATTGGCCTGCAAGGCCGGCACGATGTCGATCCAGGCCTTTTTCATCCGCGGCGGCCAGAATTGGGGGCATCGCGCTTTCTTCCCGGCGCATACCAACGACGTTCCCGAGGCCGAGGTTTTGTCAAGCTTCCTGGTCCAATTCTACGAGGACATGCCGCCGCCGCGCCGGATCCTGGTCGATCGCGAGCTTGGCGACAGGGCGCTGCTCGAGGAGGCGCTGTCGGAGCGCGCGGCGCGCAAGGTCGTGATCGAACAGCCGCAGCGCGGCGCCCGGCGCAAGCTGATGGAGCAGGCCAGGCGCAATGCCGAGGAAGCGCTCGAGCGGCGGCTGGCGGAAACCACGACGCAGGGCAAGATCCTGCGCGAGCTCGCCGATACGTTCGAGCTGCCTGAGGTGCCCAAGCGGGTCGAAGTCTATGACAACAGCCACATCATGGGCACCAACGCGACCGGGGCGATGATCGTCGCCGGCCCCGAGGGCTTCCGCAAGAACAGCTATCGCAAGTTCAACATCAAGCGGCCGGAAACGCAGCCCGGCGACGATTTCGCGATGATGCGCGAAGTGCTCGAGCGCCGCTTCGGCCGGCTCGAGAAGGAAGACCCGGATAGGCAGAGCGGCGAATGGCCCGACCTCATCCTGATCGACGGGGGCAAGGGCCAGCTGTCGGCGGTGTGCGAAGTGATGGAGGATATGGGCGTCCATGACGTGCCGGTGGTCGGCGTCGCAAAGGGCCCGCATCACGGCCGCGAGGGACGCGAAATCTTTCACCTGCCGGGAGGACGGGAGATCACGCTCCAGCCCAACTCGGCACTTTTGTTCTACCTGCAGCGACTGCGCGACGAGGCCCATCGCTTCGCCATCGGCACGCACCGCGCCAAGCGCTCGAAGAGCCTGACCACCTCGACCCTCGACGACGTCCCTGGAATTGGCCCGACGCGCAAGCGCGCGCTGCTGATGCATTTCGGGACCGCGCGGGCGGTCAAGGGCGCGGCGCTGGAAGACCTTGCCAAGGCCCCGGGCATCAGCAAGGCGATCGCCCGCCAGCTGTACGACTATTTTCACCCGGGCGGCTGATGCGCTTCACCACGCCCGCGATCGTTTGCGCGCTTCGTAACCACGGCGAACATGGCGCAATCGTCCGGCTGATGACCCCGCAGCATGGACTTCAGGCCGCTTATGTCCGTGGTGCGCGCGGGCGCCGGATGCGGCCAGTGTTGATCGCCGGCAATGTCGTCGAGGCGCAGCTCAGCGCGCGTACCGAGACCCAATTGCCGCAAGCCGCCATCGAATTGGTCCACAGCCGCGGTCCCTTGCTGTCGGAGCCATTGCCAGCGGCAGCGATCGAATGGGCGACGGTGATCACTTCGACCGTGCTTCCCGAAGGGCAGCCCTATCCGCGGCTATTCCAGGCGCTCGAAGGGCTACTCGATGCGATCGAAGCGGCGCCCTCGGCCAGCGGCTGGGGGACGGCGCTGGTGCGCTACGAACTGTTGCTGCTCACCGAACTGGGTTTCGGGCTCGACCTCGACAGTTGTGCGCTCGGCGGAAGCAATGACGATCTCGTAGCGGTCAGTCCCAAGTCGGGCCGGGCCGTAAGCGCGGCTGAGGCGGAGCCCTACGCCGGCCGGCTGCTTCCGCTTCCGCGATTCGTCCGCGAAGGCGGCAGCGCGTCTTGGCCGGAAATCGGCCAGGGCATGGAGCTGACCGGATATTTCCTTGCGCGCGACCTGCTTACCGATCGCGCGCGGCCGATCGTCGATGCGCGGATTAGGCTCGTCGAGCGGTTGCGCCGCGCCGCAGGTCTCGCCTAGGCTCGGCCCGTGACCATCGACGCGCTTGCAATGCTTTTCCCCAATGTCGCCGTGACTCGCGGCATCGCCGTTCGCGTCGCCGTCAGCTTTCTCGCCGAGCAGTCCGACCCGTCGAGCAACCGCTGGTTCTGGTCCTATCACGTGCGGATCGAGAACGGCTCGGATGTCGCGGTCCAGCTGCTCTCGCGCAGCTGGACGATCATCGACGGCAACGGCACGATCCATGAGGTGGTCGGCGAAGGCGTGGTCGGCGAAATGCCGCTGATCGCTCCCGGCGCCAGCTTCGATTATGTCTCCGGTTGCCCGCTCGACACGCCGTCCGGAGCGATGAGCGGAAGCTACCGCATGGTGGACGAGGATGGCCAGGCGTTCGACGTGGAAATCCCCCGTTTCCAATTGCTCAGCGCCTGAAGGTCGGGCCGGCATGGTTGCTGCTTGCGACGGCGCGCTCGTCGCGCTCGCTGCCAACGACGGCTGGAACATCGTCAACTATCGCGCCGGGCTGATCCGCGCGCTGCAGGCGGCGGGATATCGCATTGCCGTCCTTGCGCCGCCCGGACCGCACGACCAGGCGATCCGCGACCTCGGCATATCCTTTTTCCCTATCCCGCTGGCGCCGCGCGGAAGATCGCCTGTCGCCGACCTTCGGACCTTCGCCGCTTATCTGCGCACTCTGCGCCGGCTGCGCCCCGCCGCCTTGCTCGGCTTCACCGCCAAGCCGAATATCTACGGCTCGCTCGCCGCGCACTGGCTCGGGATCCCGGTGGTCAACAATATCAGCGGCTTGGGAGCGGTCTTTGCCAGCGACGGCCCGCTCAATCGCCTGGTCACCGGCCTTTATCGCCTGTCCCTCGGCCGCTCCGCCAAGGTGTTCTTTCAAAACCCCGACGATCGCGCCCTGTTCGAGGCGCGCGGCGTGGTGCGTCGCGGGCAGGCCGGGCTGCTCCCCGGCTCCGGTGTCGATCTCGAGCGCTTTGCGCCGCGGCCCAGGCCGGCGGGCGACCCGTTCACCTTCCTCTTCGCCGCGCGGCTGCTCTGGGACAAGGGATTGGGCGAGTTCGTCGAAGCCGCGCGACGGTTGCGCGCCCAGGGTACGGGCGCGCGCTTCCAGGTTCTCGGGATGATCGAGCCGGCGAGCGGCGCGGCCGTCCCGCGGGCGGCGCTCGCACAATGGGAGTCGGAAGGGATACTCGAATATCTCGGCTCGACCGACGATGTCCGCGGCCCTTTTGCGGCTGCGGATTGCCTGGTGCTCCCGTCTTATTATCGCGAAGGGACGCCGCGCGTTCTGCTCGAAGCGGCCGCGATGGGCATTCCGTCGATCACAACGGATACCCCCGGCTGCCGCGAAGCCGTCGATGACGGCGTGACCGGCATGCTGTGCGAACCGCGCTCCATAGACGCGCTGGTTTCGTCAATGGAACGCATAATCGCCATGAGCGCGGCGCAGCGAAGCCAGCTCGGCAAGGCGGCGCGCGCGAAGATGGAGCGCGAGTTTCGCGAGGAACTTGTTCATCGCGCGTATCTAGAGGCGCTGTCACAACATGCGCTTCGCGGAGACTGACTCAGAATGTTCGCTTTCTCGCATCCCCGGAAGCGGAAGATCAGCGGCCCGCGAGGCAGTCGCGCCTATGTAGTCGGCGACATTCACGGCCGGCTCGATCTCCTCGAAGTTCTGCTTTCCAAAATCCACGCCGACCTCACCGCCCGCCCGACACGGCGGGCTCGACTGGTGTTCGTGGGAGATTTAATCGACCGCGGCCCCAGCTCGGCCCAGGTCGTCGAACGGCTCCGCACCTATCGTCATCCGCACGTCCGCCCGCTGTTCCTTCTCGGCAATCACGAAGAGGTGATGCTTCGCATTTTGAAAGGCGATTCCTCGCTGATCGGGAGCTGGCTGAAGTTCGGCGGGAGCGAGTGCCTTAAGAGCTACGGGGTCGACACGCGGCGGCTGCGTGCCGCGCCGCCGGCGGAGCAGCTTGCGATCATCAAGGCCGCGGTGCCGAGATCCCACATCGAGTTCCTCGAAAGCTTCGTCGACAGCTGCCGCTATGGCGATTACCTCTTTGTCCACGCCGGTATTCGTCCCGGTATCGAGCTCAATCAGCAGAGCCAGACCGACCTGCGGTGGATCCGCGAACCATTTCTTTACGACGATTCCGATCACGGCTTCGTGGTCGTTCACGGCCACACGATCTGCTCGACGGTCGAAGAGCTTCCGAACCGCATCGGCATAGACACCGGGGCCTATCGCACCGGTCTTCTCACCGCCCTTGCGATCGAGGGCACCGAACGCTGGGTCCTCGATACCAGCGATGCTGGCAACGGAGCCCAGCCTCGCATTTGATTGATTTGCTTGGGATTGCCGACTACCGATTGGTAGGGATGAGAGGCACGCGCTAGAGTCGCGCACATGCGAGAGGATTGATTTTGCTGCCTGAATTCGTCCGCGCCGGTGGCCTGGCGCTCGTTGCGGCTGCTCTTGTAATTTCGGGCTGCGCCGACAGGCGCGGGGGAACAATCCCTTATGACCGCGTGCTGGCCGCGCCCGACGAGCGGACATTCGTGACGCTGCCAGCCGGCTACAAGATCGCGCCGATGGATACGATCAGCGTCAAGGTATACCGCGTTCCCGAGGTGACCGGAGACTATAGCGTCGACCTGGCCGGCAATATTTCGATGCCGCTGGTCGGTGCCGTGCCTGCAGCAAACCGGACGACTGAAGAACTGCAGAACGACCTCAGGCGGACGCTCGGCGCCAAATATTTCGAGAATCCAGATGTAAGCGTCGTCATCAAGGCTTCTACCGCACACGCGGTAACGGTCGATGGGGCTGTCCGCGACGGGGGATCCTTCCCGGTCAGCGGAAATATGACGCTGATCCAGGCGATCGCCATGGCCAAGGGCACGACCGAGGATGCGAACGCGCGTAGGGTTGCTGTTTTCCGTACCGTCGGCGGACAGCGGCAGGCGGCCGCATTCGACCTGACGGCGATCCGGCGGGGACAGGCACCTGATCCGGCGATCTATCCAGGCGACATTGTCGTGGTCGACGGCTCGTCTATCAAGGCGGCCCAAAAGCAGATCCTGCAGTCGCTGCCTTTGCTGAGCATCTTCAGACCGCTGGGTCTATGACAGGCGGATCGCGCATTCCAATGGGGCAGGGACGGTGAACAATAACATCGCGGTACCGAACGAAGGGTCATGGCCGGTCGGAAGCTACGCGCCCCCCGCGACCCTTGGTCCGGGGCAGCGGACCTACGCCGCGGCAAATATCCTCGACTTTGCGAGCCTCGTGCGCATCATCCACCACTGGCGCTGGCTGGTATTGGGTGCAGTGGCGCTTGGTCTTGCCGGAGCAATTCTCGCGACGCTGCTGACCCAGCCCGTCTACCGTGCCTGGGTCACGCTGGAAGCCAATCCACCGACAGTGTCCGTTACCAAGGACCAATCGCGGGAGTTGGAGACGTCGAGCGTTAATACCTATGATTTCATCGCCACCCAAGTTGGATTGCTGGCAAGCACTGCCGTCGCCCAACGCACTGCCCAGGACCTCAACCTCGCGAACAATCCTGATTTTGTTCCCCAGGACCTCGACGCCTCAAGGCGCCTGCGGATCGCCACTGCGGCGGTCAAAGGCGGTGTGAAGGTCGTCGCTCCGGATGTGGGGCAACTGATCAGGGTGAGCTATGAATCGACGTCGCCGCAGCTCGCGGCGCAGATCGCCAATGGTGTCGCCGATAGCTTCATCAACACCTCCATCCAGCGCCGTTACGAAGCTTCCGCATACGCCCGAAACTTTCTCGAGCGGCAGATCAACAAGACTAGGGGGGACCTCGAGCGGTCCGAGCGCGACCTGACCGCTTATGCGCAGGCGCAGGGCATTATTCAGACCGGCGGCGGCGAGGGCGACGGAAGGGTTGGCGGAAGCGATACGAACTCCCTCCAGGGTGCTACGCTGGTCCAACTCAACAATGCGCTTGCTCAGGCCACCGCCCGGCGGGTCCAGGCCGAGGGCGCGTATCGGCAGGCGCTCGCGGCCGGGCCGACCACCGAAACCGCGGCAAGTTCGCAGGCGATGCGGCAACAGCGCGCGCAGCTCGCAGCGCAATATCAGGAAAAGCGCACGTTCCTGAAACCGGAACATCCCGAGATGGTCAGTCTGCGATCGCAGATGGAAGAGATCGACAGGCAAATCGGCCGAGAAGCTGCGCAGGTGCGCACCGCACGCGCGAACAGCCTGCTCGCAGAATATCGGGCAGCCGCCGATGCCGAGCGAGCGCTGCAGGCCCGCGTCGCCCAGCTCAAGGGAGCGGTGCTCGACCTGCGCGGTCGCAACATCCGTTACAACATCCTGCAGCGGGAAGTGGACACCAACCGCAGCCTCTACGATGCGCTGCTTCAGCGCTACAAGGAAATCGGGGTTGTGAGCGGTGTCGGCATCGCGCCGGTCTCGGTCGTCGACCGCGCCGAGGCCCCGACCTTCCCCTACAAGCCCAACCTGTTCCTGAATCTTCTGCTGGGTCTGGCCGCCGGCCTGCTTGCAGGCGTAGTCGGAGCCGTCGGACTGGAGTTCCTGAACGACACGATCAAGAGCCGCGAGGATGTGCGCAAGAAGCTCGCGCTTCCGTGCCTCGGCGCCGTGCCGCGCACTCCGGCGAAGGACACGTTCGTCGAGGATCTGAAGAACCCGACCTCGGTGATTTCGGAAGCCTATTCGGCGATCGTCGCTGCGCTGCGTTTCAGCACCGAAGCCGGCATGCCCAAGGTTTTGGTGGTCACGAGCACGCGCTCTGGTGAGGGAAAGTCATCCTCCGCGCTGGCGCTTGCGCAGAACTTTTCTCGCCGCGACCGCAAGGTCCTGTTGATCGACAGCGACTTGCGCAAGCCCGCGTTCAAGTCGTCCAGCGACAGCGTTGGCCTCAGCAAGCTGCTGACGACCGATGAACGGGTCGCCGATCATATCGTCGAGACCCAGCACGCCAACCTGTGGTTGCTTTCCAGCGGTCCGGTTCCGCCGAATCCTGCCGACCTGCTGTCGACTGGACGGATGCGCAAGATCATCGCCGAGGCGAGCGAGAATTTCGATCTGGTCGTGATTGACGGTCCACCGACGCTGGGCCTCGCGGATTCGCCGCTGCTGGCGGCCGCTGCCGGCAACGTCCTGTTCGTCGTCGAAAGCAACAAGACCCGCACGAAGGCCGCGGTCGAGGCCCTAAATCGCCTCGAGGCGACCGGCACGCGGGTTCTTGGCGCGGTCCTCACCAAGTCGACCGATAGCGCTGGTGGCTACGGCTATGGGCGTTACGGCTATGGCTACGGATATGGCTACGGCTACGGCTATGGGTACGGCTACGGCTATGGCTCGGGCTATGGCTACGGCAAGGGCAAGGTGAAACGGACTGAGATCCTTCTTATCCCGGGCAGCGAGGATGGGTCGGCCGAAGGCGATGCACCGAAGGACGAGCCCGTCACCGGGAACGCCAGCTGATCGAGAACATGGGCGGGGGCCGATGATCGTCAGGATCCTGGCGGCTGCCACAATTGCCCTGCTGCTTGCCGTGCAAATCCTTCGCCACGGCGCGTCCTCGTCACTCGCGGCCTATCAGCCCGAGCAGGCCGCGCGCTGGTGGCCAGGCTCGCCAAGCGCGGAAATTTCGCACGGGATGATCCGCATCGCGGCCGCATCGCGCGCGCGCCAACCGGTCCCACCGGAGGTCCTGGAGCGCATCTATGCGGCCGAGGGGCGGGCGCCGCTCGATCCCCAGGGCTTTCTCGTCCGAGGCGTTGAAGCCCAGCTGACCGGTGACAATCGCGCCGCCGAACTCGCGTTTCGCGCGGCGCAGTGGCGCGACCCGCGATCCATCCCGGCGGCTTACTTCCTTGCCGATCACAATTTGCGGCTAGGCCGGGTCCAGGACGCATTGCGGCAGGTCGGAGCATTGGCTCGCCTGGCACCGGGGGGGGCAACCACAGTTGCTCCCTACATCGCGACCTTCGCACGGGACCGCCGCAACTGGCCGCTCTTGAAGGAATTCTTCCGCAGCGAACCGGGCCTTCGGTCGGCTGCTCTTTCCGCGCTCGCCGCTGACGCCGGCAACGCGGACGCGGTGCTCGCTCTCACGGACCCCGACCGGCAATCGCAACGCGATTGGTTGCCCAAGCTGCTCCATACGCTGGTCCAGGCGCGGCAATATGAGCGCGCCCATGCGATCTGGTCCAGGCTGTCCGCTGTCCGCGGGTCCGGAGGATCGCTGCACGATCCCTCGTTCAGCGACAGGACCTCACCGCCGCCGTTCAACTGGTCGCTCGACTCCTCGACGGTCGGCCTTGCCGAGCGCCAATTGGGGGGGAGGCTGCATGTCCTTTTTTACGGGCAACAGGACGGCGTCTTGGCCCGGCAGCTGGTCCTGCTTCGCCCCGGTACCTATCGGCTGACCATGTCGTTGCTCGGTGAAAAGGATCGCGCGCAGGCGCTCAGCTGGAACGTCCGCTGCGATCAGAGCTCGGCACCCTTTGCCAGCATCGCCCTGGATGCGGCCGCGCGCGGCTGGAGCTTCACCGTGCCAGCTTCATGTCCCGCGCAGTGGCTGGAGCTTTCGGGACGATCCGCCGATGTTTCGCAGCAATCGGATATCACGATCGCGGGCTTGAGGCTGACACCGGAGAACCCGCGTGGCTGAACGCATGCGATCGGCCATTGCGCCGACCTATTTGTTCGCCTGCCTGCTGATCGGGGGCAGTGCCCAGGGAGTTTGGCAGAACGCGCTGCTGCAGCTTGTCGGCGTGGGCATAATCGCCTGGGTCGCGATGCAGCGCGGCGCGCAGCCGCTGACGCCTGCCGCGCGCCAGCTGTTGATCATCGCCATCGCCGTGCTCGTACTCTTCGCGCTACAGGCCGTCCCTTTGCCGCGAGGCGTTTTCGGCGGCGGTATCCGCAATCGCATCCATGATGATTTGCAACTGCTGGGTCTGGTTTCGGCAAAGGCCCCGCTGTCGCTGGCGCCCTATCAAACGCTCGCGTCCTTGCTGACCCTAATTCCGCCGCTGGCGGTGTTCTGCGCGGCGGTGGGAATGCCGGGCGTCCGGCCTCGCGCCATGGCCGCGGCGCTGCTTGCCGGCACGTTCGCCGGAATCCTGCTCGGGGCGCTGCAAGTTGCGAGCGCGCAGCCGGAGCAATCGCCCTGGTATCTTTATTCGCAGACGAACCTCGGCGCCGCGGTCGGTTTCTTTGCCAATGCCAACCACATGGCGACCCTGCTGGTCGTCTGCATTCCCTTCCTTGCCGCGATCCTGGCTGCGGCGCGCTCGGCGAATCTGCAGCGTTACTCCGCGGTTGCGGCGATCACAGCGGGCGCCGGACTCGTCATCGCCGTTGGAATCTTCCTCAATCGTTCGCTCGCCGGATATCTGCTTGCGCTACCCGTTGTCGCTGCGAGCGCGCTCATCGTTCTTCCTGGCGGCAGCCGGCTGCGCGGCGCGCTGGCGGGGCTCGGGGTTTTGCTTGTCGCCGGCGCCCTGGCGGCCCTCTCGAGCAGCGCGATCGGTTCGAGCAAGCTCGGCGCGGAGGCCAGCACGTCGGTTCAATCGCGCGCCGAGATCCTCGCAACGACCGGACGCGCGATCGCCGATTTTTTCCCGTGGGGATCCGGCATCGGCACCTTCCGCGAGGTGTATCCGCTGTACGAGAACATCAACACGGTTTCGACAACTTACGTCATACACGCGCATAACGATTACGCCGAAATCTTGCTCGAGACCGGAATTTTCGGGGTGTTGCTCCTCGTCGCCTTCCTCATCTGGTGGGTGGTCGCCGTGTGGCGGGTTTGGCGGACCGCCGAGGCTGGTGCGTTCGCGCGCGCCGCATCGATCGCCAGCGGTGCGATCCTGTTGCACAGCTTCGTGGATTATCCGCTGCGGACCGCGGCCGTCGCCTCCGTCTTTGCCTTGTGCCTCGCCTTGCTCGCCGGGAACCGCGCGCCGCGCCCGGTCGAATCGACCGACCTTCGGCCGACGCGCCACGTGGACCTTCGCTAGGGCTAAATCATGCTTGGCGATGTCCCGCACGCGATCTCGAACGCTATGGGCTCGTGGTACCAGGGCAAGCTGTTCCTAGAGCACAGCCTGACGATCAGCCATGACAGCCTGCACATCGTCGTCGGCGTGCTGTTCTGGATCGCGGTCGGCTTGTTGATCAGAAGGCCGCTCACCTCCTGGCGGCCATGGCTGTGGCTTTTGGTCGTGACGCTGTGGAACGAGGCGGTCGACCTGTGGGTCGAGCAATGGCCGGACGCAGGGCAGCAATATGGCGAAGGTGCGAAGGATGTGATCCTGACCATGCTGGTGCCGACGATCGTCCTGTTCGCGGCGCGCAGCCGGCCCGATCTGTTTCGCGCGGGATTGGGTAAGCGCCGCCGCTAGGGGCGGGCGATCAGCGCGGCGCGCGCCTGTCGCCCGAGCTCGCCGAGGCCGAAGCGCGCGCCGGGAAGCAGGAGCAGCTGCGTCCAATGGATCCGCAAGGTCCCGCCGAGCCTTTGCGTCGGCTCTTTCGGCCACGGCGCGCTGACCTGCTTGAGCGCGGCATTGGCAAGCAGGCGGTTGCGATGGTCGCTCCTCAGCTTGATGTAGAGTTCGGGGACTTCGGACAGCGTGCCAAAGAGCCTGTGGGCGAGAAGCAGTGCTTGAGCACCGGCGCGGCCGGCGCCGAGCTTCAGCGACGTATCGTAGGCGACCTGGATTCCCCGCGGCCCGAGGACGGAGGCAATTGCGGCGAAGTCGCTGATCCACTTCAGGCGGAACCAGGCGCTCGATGCGCCGTGTACGGCGAGATGCGCGAAAAGCTCCTCAGGTGCGAACGTGGGTAAGCTGATGCCGCTGGCCACTTCCACCTGGCGCTGGGGGGAATGCACTCCCAGGCCACGGAGCAGACGGGGATTGTCGGTGACCCGAGTATGCAGGTCCAACTTCGTGCCCGAACCCGTCTTCACCCACAGCGAGTCCTTCTTCCAGCGATGCCAGCGCGCGAGACGAGCGGCGGATGGGGGTTCGGCGGGATCGTAACCCAGTTGCTCGAGGACGCGTGCGCTTTCGGCGAGGCGGTTGGGGTCGATCAGCACGTCTATGTCGATCGCCGCCTTGAGCGCCGGATTGCCGTAGGCCAGTTGGCCAAGCGCGAGGCCCTTGAGGAACAGAATGGGCAGCCCCGCCGCCGAAAATGCGCGAAGCAGCGCTGCGCATTCGACGGCGGCCACGAGGTTCGTCCCGGCAATCTCGGCCGCCTCCGCGCGCAAATTCTCGGCAACACCGCTCGCCAGATGCGGATGTTGCGACAGGCGGTTCCAAACAAGGCCCTGGATTCGGTGGAACCGGGCAAGGTGGAGGAATGCGTTCCAATCGACGTCCTCGACAGAAGTCGCGGCGATCGGCGCGCCGGGCGCAAAATGGGCGCGGCAGCAGTCGAGGGCCAAGTGGAATTCAGGGGAAAATTGCACAGCTTGTTGTAGCTCGACCTGATGGGGCTGCCATCCTTGGATGGATGTCTTTGGCCACGCCGCGAATTATGGGAGAATTCGCCTCTTTGTCGCTAAAGGCGGATCTCGGCAGCAGCCTCTGATGGAGTGGATGGAGCGAGTGTTCTCGTGGCGCAAGCGCTGGGCGGGCTGGAAGTTCGACCGCAGCCACGGCGTGGAAACGCGCCGGAAAGTCGCTTGTGACGATCTCACGGGCATGCCCAGCGAGCTGCGACGGCACGCGGGTGAATATTCTCCGACCCATCCCGCTCTCTTCCGACGAATCCTGAGAAAATCGAAAGTCAGCCCCCGCGACTTCACCTTGGTAGACCTTGGATGCGGGAAAGGGCGCATCCTCATTGCGGCATCCGCTTATCCTTTCCGATGCGTGGTGGGCGTCGAAGCGGACCAGCTGCTGTATGAGGCTGCAAGACGGAACGTCGCCCGGGCTGGGATCGCGTCGGACGTGGCGCTCATTCACGGTGATGCGCGGACTGCGCTCCTGCCCGAGGGCAATCTCTTTATCTTCATGTACAGCCCCTTCCGGGGGCCGGTCTTCGAAGATGTTGCGCGCCGGCTCGCTGGTCTTGCCCTCGACCCGGATCGGGCGATTGTCATCGCGTATTCGGCCGACTGTGAAGCCGCCGCTCTCGATCGCACAGGCGTCTTCACGCGCGTGCGCATGCCCCGGAGAATCTTCTGGGCGCGGTCGACCGTATCGTTCTTTTACAACGAAGCTGCCAACCAACTGCGTGGCTAGCCGGAAGCCGCACTGCGGCTTCTCATGGACCGTCGAATTTTACGAGCCCCTTGCCAACGAGATCCTCGAGCAAATCCTGGAGGTCCGACGTGCATTGGTCATAGGTCACGTCATATTCGCTCATCAGCGTCTGCCGCAGCTGATCGAAGCTTTTCGGTGTATCGAGGTCGCGCCAAACCGTCGCCGCCACCGAGTTGAACCCATAGCAATCGCCGCGGTCGACATTGAGCGCGACAAGGTCCTCGCCGATCCCCGCGTCGAGAATGTTGGTTGCGCGTCTGTATGTGCCGCTGTCCATCGGTCCAGCCTAGCGCGTGTGCCGCGATATTGAAGCCATCAGGGCGTGTTTCGACCTTCCACGTAATTGATGAACCGAGCCGTGAGGATCGCGGTCGGAACGGCAGCCTGCGGGCCCAGCGCTTTGTGCTGGTCTGCGACGGACTGTTCAGGCCAATCCTCGAGTGCCGAACGGAGCCTCGGGAAATCGAACATCCCGGCGAACCGCTCGTCCTGTTCGATCCGGCTGAGTTCTTGCAGATATTCCAGACGGCGCCGTCCGATGCGAATATGCCAGTCTGCGTCCCAGCAGCCCTGGAGCGCGGTCAGCCGCTGCTCTTCCGGAATGATCCCCTTGCCCAATTCCCGCGCAAGCCAGCGTATTTGCCCGTCCCGCATGAACATCCGCGTCGGGAGGCCAATGCAATATTCGACCAGAGGGCGGTACGCGGTCGGGTCCCTCAAGGCCACGCCGTACATCTGCTCGAGGCCCTGGTAGAAATCGGCAAGCCAGTCCTCGTTGTTGAAGGCGCGCTTGCGGGCCTGGCGACGAGTCCATGGCTGGCCCCGGCTGGGAGCGTGGCCAGCTCGCTTCATGCGCTTCGTCGTGCCTACCGCGTCCAGAAATTCCCGCGAGAAAGGCTGCATGAGCGGGACCAGATGGGAACGACCAGTCACCAGCGGCCGAAGGAACGACCATGCGGAATTTGGCAAAAAGGCCGAGAGCGTTCGGACCACGAACCGCTGCGCGATGCCGCCCTTGTGAATCGCCGGCCGGGTCAGTGCGAGCCAAAGCTGCCGCCATTGGCCCGTCAGCAGATATTCGACGAAGCCGTTGAGGCCTCTGTCACTGAAAGTGAGATTGCCGAGTTCGGCGAGCAGCAGAAGGTCGCAGCGCTCTTTGGAAGCTTCCTCGAGAAGGCCGTGAAACACGTACATCGTGCCAACGTAGGGATGCACCGACCCAATCAGGTGGAATAGCTCGTTCATCCGGTGCAGCGGATCGGCATCTTCGTTGCAGGTGAAATGCGGCTCAAGGCCCGGATGGAGGGCAGCCAGCGCTTCTACCATCGGCCGTTCATCGGGGTTCATGAACGGCGGAGCGCTTCCGTTGAACCCAGGCTCTGGATGGAAAGTGAAGGTCGGAAGCTTTTGCCCGGGCGGGAGCGCAGCCAGGGCGCGCACTGCAACCTGCGGGGAATCGAGGCCGCTGGAAAGCGTTGAGCCGGGTCTGCTGAAGCCGGTCAGGCAGGCGTTGACGCCCTCGTCGAGGAGAGCCGACACGGTCTCCAGAACCTCCGCGTCGCTCGCGACATCCTGGTTCGGTACGGCCATGATGTCGTAAGTCTTTTTGACGATCCTGGCTTTCCCTTGCTCCAGCTCCACTGCCGATCCGACCGGGACCCGCAAGACATCCCTGAAACAGCTGGCTTCCGGGTTTTCGTAATAGAACCACGCCATGTCGGCGTAATTTGCTTCGTTGACATGTTTCGGGACGCCGGCGGCAAAGAGAGACCGAGGAACCGACGCTGCAGCGGTCAGCTCGTCGCCATGAAAATAATAAAGAGGCGGTGCACGGATCGGGCTTCGCACCAGACGGAGGGAAGCGCGTTCGGGATCTGCGATTGCAGCGCAATAATGACCAATTATGCGCTGCTCGGCTTCATCGCCCCAACGCTCGAACGCAAGACCGTAGAGTTCGGCCGGGTCCTTGCTTCCGACATCCAACCGGGCAGCGATCTCGGCGGCATTGTCGAAATAGCCATGAAAAACGATCAGCCGCCCGCTCGGAAGGCGAGCGGGGCGCCACGAACGGGCCGTTGCCGCTGTGGAGCGTATCGATCGATAAGCGAAGCAGGCGTTACCCTGCTCGGCGTAACCCGCGTGCCCGCCGATGCCGGAACATAGCGAAGCGGCGAGGCGCGCTGCCAGCCCTTGCCCAGCGGCTTGCTCGCCCATGTTCCAAGGCCAAGCAAGCGCCAGCATTTGCCGTCAGGTGCAGGGGTAACGGTGAAGAGCGCTTCTAAGACTTCTCGTCCTTACGACATTGCCCCATTGGACACGGCCCCGGGGTTCCCTTGGCGAACGTCCTTAAGTTCGCCAAGCCGTTCGACTCTCGGCTTGGTCCAGCGCTTGGGCTGGGTAGTCTCTTGGGTCATGATCCCCCCTCCTTCGGCCTGCTCACGGTACTGTTGCTCGCCGCGTCAGCTAGACGGTGCGGTCGGATATTGTTGCAACGAATTCCGACCAAACGCAATCAAGCCGTTCATTCAGGAACCTAGTCGCAACGTCTCGATCCACGGACCCGGGACGTCGCCGATGATCTTCGTTCCCTCGATCTCGACCCATGCGTGCAGGACATCGTCATTTTTCCGCTTCTTTGCGGGTCGGACCGCGAGGACAACGGCATGATCGATCCGCTTGCGGCGCAAGATCCAGCTAACCGCCATTGAGCGAGGCAAGCACCTCGTTTCAAACGGAAGTCGCTGAGCACCCCTTTCGATCTGGTTGGCTATGCCTTGTCCCACTGCGATGGCTTCCGGCCCCGCGTTCCCGGAGGCCGGATCACTCCTCCCCAGCGTGGACCGCCAGCGGCTGAAGGGGACGAACGATATCAGCATTCGTGCAGCGCTTAGTGCTGCCATTGCGCGCATCGTCGTGAAGATGCGGCTCACGGTAGCTCGATCGATTCACGCCCACAGAGATATTTCGCGATTGCTCCAACACCCTGGTCGAAGAACGAGCGATCTCGAGGACGTTTGAACTGCGCCATCTGGGTTCCTCTCGCCAGTGTCGTGAGGTGCTCGAAGTGGGCTTTAAGATTGAACTCCCGCGCTTCGGCATAAAGTTGCGCTGTGTAATGATCGTCCTGGACGCGCACGAAGCGCTCAACGCCTGATAGCGGCGTGATCCTTGTGTCGGCGCCCTCGTCGAGAAAAATCAGTTCCCGAAGGGGAAGAGCTTCAGCGACTTCTCCCGCGGGTGGCTCACAATAGAATTTGTCGATCCCCGCTCCAACTTTCTCCGCGGGTTTCGCTCCCGTCAGGTGGATGGCGTCAGGCTTCAGTTTGAGGCGCTTGTGGCCTGGCAGGCAGAGGATCCGGCTGCTGTCGCTCGGGTCGAGGATCAAAGTATCATCGCAGAACATCGGGAGCCCTCTCGCACCCAATGCTGCCACGAGCGTTGATTTGCCGGATCCGGGCGGACCTGTGAACGCATATACGCCGCCGCCCAGGGCAACGGCCGAAGCATGGATCGGAAGCAGACCGTTGATACTGGCAATGGCCGCATACACACTGCCGTTGAGCCACAGCGCCTCTTCGTCGAGCTGGGCGCCTGGGCCCCGTTCTATCCTCAGCCCACCGCCTTTTCGGTAGAAGAAATAATGCTCGCCACTGGCTCTTAAAAGGAACTCGTCGCTTTTCAGCTGCCAGGATCGCTCTGGCAACGCCTCAGCCGTGAGGCTGTGCGGGACGGTTCCGAGCGCAACGCGCGTCTCCCGCGCCATCAGCAACTCAGCGGCGGTTCTCGACATTGCTCTCCGGCATTTTGGAACTGGTGAGCCCTGCTGGATTCGAACCAGCGACCTACTGATTAAAAGTCAGTTGCTCTACCGACTGAGCTAAGGGCCCACGCGGCGCCGGTTAGCCGCGCGCGCGCCTCCGGGCAAGGCGATGGGCAAAATGGCGGGTGGTGAGCCCCGCTTCAAGGCGCCAGCCAGGAGCGATCGCTGCGAGCGGCTGGAGCACGAATTCGCGTCTGGCGAGCTCCGGGTGGGGGATGGTGAGCTGGCGAGAACGGAAGCGGCCGCCGCTCCACAGGAGAAGATCGAGATCGAGAACCCGCGGTCCCCAGCGGCGGCCGGGGCGGCGTCCGAATTCGCGCTCGATCGCCTTGAGGTGCGCCAGCACGGCCGGAGGTTCGGCGGCGCTTTCGACGAGCGCGACGGCATTGGCGAAGTCGCGCCCCGCGCCGCCGTGCGCGCGGTTGAGGACGATCGGCGAAGCATCGAACAGTTCGAATTCCCTGTCGAGCTCGGCGATCGCGGCCTCGACCACGTGCGCCGGCCTGCCGAAGCGGCCGTGGGGGCGGTTTGAGCCCAAAGCGATCGCATAGAGGTATGTTGCGCGGGCCACGGCGGCTCGCCTAGGTCATGGCGATGGCGTTCGCCAGCCCATCCGACCTGTCGCCGATCCCGCAGGCGGAAGCGCCGCGCGACTGCCCTTTGTGCCCGCGGCTGGTGCGTTTCCGCCACGAATGCCGCGCCGAGCATCCCGACTGGTGGAACGCGCCTGTGCCGGCGTTCGGCGACCCCAACGCCTGGCTGGCGATCGTCGGTCTCGCCCCGGGCAAACACGGCGCCAACCGCACCGGGCGGCCGTTTACCGGCGACTTCGCCGGCGAGCTGCTCTACGCGACATTGCTCAAGTTCGGGCTGGCCGAGGGCGAGTATCGCGCGGAGCCGGGCGACGGACTGTGGCTCAAAGGGGCGATCATCCTCAACGCCGTCAAATGCCTGCCGCCCGCGAACAAGCCGGAACCGGCCGAGATCGCGACGTGCCGCAATTATTTCGAGGCCGCTTTGGCCGCCTTGCCCAAGGTGCGGGTGCTCGTCGCCCTCGGCCAGATCGCCCATGTCGCCGCGGCGCGTGCGCTCGACCTGCCGACGGTGTCGACCAAGTTCGGCCACGGCGCCGAAAATGCCGCGCCCGACGGCCGCATCCTGCTGTCGAGCTATCATTGTTCGCGCTACAACCAGAATACCGGACGTCTCGACGCGGCGATGTTCGAGAGCGTGTTCGCGCGGGCCCGCGAGCTGGGCCGCTAAAGCGCGATTCGAGCCAGTTCTTCTGTCCGAGCGCCAGCCTTGTGCATCCGAAGCAGCTCCTCCGGATCGAATTCAGCTCCAAACGCAGGCGGGACCATAGCACGGACCATCTCTTCGGATCGCATGAAGTCGTTGGCTTGCTGCTTGGTCGGGAAATTGTCGCAGCTGATCTCCACTTCGTTGCCGTCGGGATCGCGATAATAGAGCGATGAGGTGAAATGGTGATTGGCGCACCCGACCGGATCGATCCCCGCCTGCTTCAGACGCTCATAATGTTCGGCTAGCTGATGCGGATCGTCGCACATGAAGCCGATATGATCGACTCCGGCCGCGGTGGACGGTTTCTCGGAGGTCTCGCCGTCGTCCCAGATAACCATGCGGTGATGTTCGTCATCAAAGCTTAGAAACGCGGCATATTCGTTGCGGAAGCGCACTTCTGCGCCAAACGCTCGACCATACCATTCGATTGCCCGGTCAACGTCGCCCGTGCGCAGCCCAAAATGGCCAATTCGAATTGTGGACATCGTCACGCTCCTCATGTCAGCGATCCTCCACCAGCCGCCCGTAGAGCTCGGGCCTCCGGTCGCGGAAGAAGCCGAAGGCGGCGCGGTGCTTCTTGGCGGCGGCGAGGTCCAGGGTCGCGACCAGCACGCCGGTCTCTTCGGCCCCGAACTCGGCGAGGATGTCGCCGCGCTCATCGCAGATGAAGCTGTGGCCGTAGAAGCGCTGGCCGCATTCGGTGCCGATGCGGTTGGCGGCGACGACGGGGACGACGTTCGACACCGCATGACCGATCATCGCCCGGCGCCACAGCCGCGAAGTGTCGAGGTCTGGGTCGTGCGGCTCGCTGCCGATTGCGGTCGGGTAGAAGAGGATGTCGGCGCCCATCAGCATCATCGCCCGGGCCGTTTCCGGATACCATTGGTCCCAGCAGACGCCGACGCCGAGCGTGGACTTGTGTGGTCCGCTCCACACCTTGAAGCCGGTATTGCCGGGGCGGAAATAGAATTTCTCCTCGTAGCCGGGGCCGTCGGGGATGTGGCTCTTGCGGTAGACGCCTGCGATCTTGCCGTCCGGGCCGACCATCGCCAGGCTGTTGTAATGGTGGGGGCCTTCCGCCTCGAAGAAGCTGGTCGGGATCCAGATGTTCAGCTCTTTCGCCAGCGCCTGCATCGCGAGGACCGAGGGGTGCTCGGCGGTGGGCCGCGCGGCCGCGAACAGGCTCTCGTCCTCGACGCGGCAGAAGTATGGCCCTTCGAACAGCTCGGGGGGAAGCACCACCTCGGCGCCCTTGCCGGCCGCATCGAGCACCAGCTCGCTGACCGCGCGGATGTTCGCGTCCGTGTCCTCGGTGAAGGCGAGCTGTAGCGCGGCGACGGTGAGCTTGGTCATCTGTCGCCTCCTAAACCGTCATTGCGAGCGAAGCGAAGCAATCCAGGCTGGATTGCCGCGTCGCCTGCGGCTCCTCGCAATGACGTCATTGAGGAACCTGCTGGCTGATGCAGTGGAAGCTTCCGCCGCCGGTCAGGATGTGGTCGGCGCGCAGGCCGATTGCAACGCGGTCGGGGAAGAGCGCCTGGACCACGTCGACCGCGGCGCGGTCGTTGGCTGCTCCATATTGGGGGACGATGACCGCGGCATTGCCGATGTAAAAGTTCATGTAGCTGGCCGGAATGATGTCGCCTTCCTCATTCTCGATCCGCCCGGGCGAGGGGAGCGTGACGACGTCGAGCCGGGCATCGGCCAGGCGCCGCGCGGCGTCCTTGTAGACGGCGGTGTTGGGGTCGTCCTTCGCCGCGGTCGGGATTGCGACGCGGCCCGGCGCGACGAAGCGCGCGAGATTGTCGACATGGCCGTCCGTGTGGTCGTTCATCAGTCCCGAACCGAGCCAAACGATCCGCTCGAAGCCGAGGTCGCGCCGCAGCCGCTCCTCGGTCTCCTCGCGGGTCAGCGTGTTGCGGTTGGGGTTGAGCAGGCATTGCTCGGTGGTGAGCACAGTGCCCGAGCCGTCATGGTCGATGGCGCCGCCTTCGAGGATCCAGTCCGCCTTGGCGAAGGGCAGGCCGGCTTGGCGCGCGAGCCGCTCACCAACGTCCTGGTCGCCCTCGAGATCGTATTTGCCGCCCCAGCCGTTGAAGCCGAAGCCCTGGGCGCGGCGATCCTTGCCGCTGCCGACGACGATCGGCCCGGTGTCGCGCAGCCAGATGTCGCCGAATTTTTCGACGATCACCTTGGCG